>NZ_JBZYDL010000004.1:0-246019 GCF_058933285.1 Halomicrobium sp. HArcht1-1 | reverse complement strand
CGAAAAGTACGTCGAGACGACTGCTGCAATCGGCTCCTCAGATTGATACTGTCGGCCGTCACTGTTTCGAGAGCACCGAGATCACGAAGCGACACCGACGACGGCGACGGTATCAGACACGTCAACGTCACCCGTTCGTTCTCAGTGAGTGAGAACCAGCCAGGTTCTGTATACCTGCGCTGGCTGTAGATACACCTATTGATATGCAAGGTACTACGACAAAACAGCGAGACGACGGACGGGATCTCTATGTCGCTTTCGATATCAAACCCGTACTCGACAGTGACTGTCCACTCGACGAGTTCGAAGACGCCGACGGCGACGTCGTCGAGGTACGACAGCAGTTACTACACGACCAGTGTCAGACCGAGATGGCGATTCAGTCGGAGGAAGCTCCCGCGTCTCCGGGTTGCGAGGAGGCAGACATCGTTCACTCGGCGAGTGAGGTCGACGGAGCCTGTTTCTGTGCTGTCTTCGGTACGTTCGACTGTATCCCGGAGATCGTCGACGTCACCGAGGAGTCGGTCCGCGTCGAGACGTATCTGCCCGACAGGAACCGGCTCACCGAGTTGGTCGAGTCGTTGAGGGACGTAACGAGTGAGTTGCATCTGCGACAGCTGAAACGAATCGACACGGGGACGGACGAGACGAGCGGACAGACCGTCACACTCGCTCTCGACGACGTTACGGAAAAACAGCGTGAGGCCGTTACGCGGGCCGTCGCCGCCGGCTACTACGCGACGCCACGCGAAACGTCGCTGGAAGAGCTGGCCGACGATCTCGACATCTCGAAGTCGGCGTGCTCGCAGCGTTTGAACGCCGTAGAGTCGACGCTTACCGTCGGGGCATTTGCGAACGCGACCACCAACTAATACGGCCGGCTGTACGTCTGTGAACGATTTCGCCACCCCGGGGTGGCGAAGATCCTCACGAAGTTACAGCCGGCAGTATAAGGATTGCACCGGTCGAGCGACGACGACCAACACCGCCAAGCCTTCGTTTGTGACGTATTTCGGCAGTCCGAGGCGACGAGTTCTGTCAAACGGCGAGAGTGATCTCGGCGACCGACGAGACGCGACACGCGCCTCTCGACGACGATGTCGACATCCACCCCCATTTAAACCACTTCATAATCCACAAGAAGGGATATCGACGGGAGCGGGCGATATTGAAACGTATGACAAAAGAATCGCAACCAGCCCACGAGCCGATACCAGAGTGGGACGAGGTTGCCGACGAGATCCTCGACGGTGTGGATACGACCCGGATCTCGGGAAGCGGATGGCCGAAGACGCCATCAAGATCACGAACGGTGAGCTAACCGAGGAGGAGTTCCACGAGAAGTATCACGAGGAGGTCAAAGCAGAGTTCGGAACAGACGAGCGACCCACGAAACCGGAGGGATTCGATGACTGACGACGAGTTCACGGCCTCTCGCCGGGACGTTCTGAAGAGCGGTGCCGTCGCCGCGGTCGGGCTCGGCGGCGCGGACAGCGTGCTCTCGACGCTCCAACCCGCCGACGACTCGGGAGAAGCCGCCAACCAGGTCACCAGTTTCCTCGGTGAGGACAAGGTCTTCAACACCGCGTGTTCCCCGAACTGTCGGGGTGTTCCCCGAGCGTTCGTTCGGGATGGACGGATAAAGAAAGTCCAGCCCAACGTTCCCGAAGACGAGCGGTACAAGCGCGGCTGCATGCTGGGGCTCACCACACGCAGCGCGTCTACAACGCGACGCGCTTGAAGTACCCCATGAAGCGCGTGAACTGGTCACCAGACGATCCGCAACCCGCTGGGCGCGGCGAGGAAGCGCAGTTCGAACGGATCGCTGGGAAGAGGCGCTGGATTACATCGCCGACCAGATGGAGAGAGTCCGGGAAGAGTACCAGCCAGAAAGCGTCTACTTCGAGACCGGATCGGGCGATTACGGACTCAGTGGGTCGATGCAGGGGCAGTTGTCCGCCTCTTTGGCGGCACCCAGATGTCCTGGTCGATCGACATCAACACCGGGCGAGGTTTCAGGCGGGTAACCGGGGCTGGCTGGTTCAACGCGAATACGAACTTCGGGGAGGACTGGGAGAACGCCAACACCGTGATCGTCTGGGGCTCCGACATCTTCGCAGTAACCTCCAACAAGACGCCTCGATCCTTCTGGACGCCATCGAGAGCGGAGCCAAGCTCGTCGTCGTCGATCCAGTGTACACCGGCACGGCGTCGAAAGCTGATCTCTGGCTACCGGTCCGGCCGGGGAAAGATCCACACGTCGCGATGGCGATGATCCAGACGGTCCTCGACGAGGAACTGTACGACGCCGAGTTCCTCCGGAAGCGGACGCTCGCACCGGCGTTGGTCCGCGAAGACGACGGGAAGCTGCTGAAGACGGCAGACGTCTTCGAAGACGGTGACGAAGAGACGCCGGTCGCACTCGATGCAGCGACCGACGAACCGGTGGCCCTCGAACCGGAGACCTACGGCGAGTACAAGCTGTTCGGAGAGTACACCGTCGACGGCGTCGAGACACACACCGCCTGACGGCGCTCGAACGCGAAGCGTCGAAGTACGAGCCCGAAGTGGTAGCCGATACGGCGGGCCTGCAGGCCGAGGACATCAGAACGGCAGTGCGCTGGCTCGCAACTCGCGGTCCCGGTGGTATCGCCTCTGGCTACGGCGTCGACCGCTACAAGTACGGACACGTCTTCGGGCAGGCCTACGCCACCCTCCTGAGCCTGACGGGTGATTTCGGCCGCCACGGGAACATTCACGCCTCACATCCCAGCGGCAGTGGCTACGACAGCGGTGGCTTCTTTGCTGCGGGTGAGACGCCCGGGAACGTCGCCGCTCCCTCAGTCGAAGATCATTACCGCGATGGAGAGCGGTGACCCGTACCAGATCAAGATGATGTACAGCCAGGCGTCGAACTTCCTCGCGAACAGCTGCCGCCCAACCGCCAGCGGCTCGACGCCGCAGAGAACCTCGACCTCATCGCGGTTGCCGACATGCACCACACGCCGTCGGTACAGCACGCCGACATCGTCCTCCCGGCCTCACACTGGTTTACCCGCGAGGACATAATTAGTGCCGGGACTCACCCCCACGTGAACTACCGCGAACCGGCCCACGATCCGCTGTGGGAGGCGAAAGACGACTGGTGGATCATCAACCAGTTGGCCGATCGGCTCGGCTACGGTGACGAGTTCGTCTCGGACAAGAGCGAGGCGATCGAGCAGATTATCGCCAACGACGACCGAATCGACTACGACAGGCTCGTCGAACAGGGTTCCGTACACATCGACGACGACCCCGTCCTCTACAAGGGAGCGTTCAACACGCCGTCCGGTCGGCTCGAAATATACGACGAGGACGCACCGACCGAGAGTGGAGCAGATGTAGGAGAACCGGTCTCGCTGGAAGTCCCCGTCCCACTCGAGAGCCGCACCGACGACGACTGGGAGAACGCCGACGAGTATCCGCTCACGTTCATGCAAAAACACCCAAGTGGCGGATTCACTCGCAGTACGAGTATCAGCCCTGGGTGCGGGAGATCAACGACCAGCCCCAGCTCGACATCAACCCGAAGACCGCGAAGCAACGCGGCATCGAGGACGGGGACTACGTTCGAGTGTACAACGACCGTGGCGAGATGGTCGTCAAGGCAAAGTACAACAACGGGATTCGCCCGGAGATGGTCAACACCGATCAGGGGTGGTGGGTCCGGGACTTCGTGCGGGGCCACCACAACGACCTGACCCACATGGACATCAGCGACGCGACGGGGAACTTCGCGTTCTACGACACGCGCGTGGAGGTCGAACCGGCTCCGGAGGACCTCGACACGAGCAAGTACACTGCAAACAATCCCCGCGGCTCGAACGCCGACGCCGCAGGGGGTGACTGACCATGACCAACTACGGACTCGTCATCGATCAAGAGCGGTGTATCGGGTGCCAGACGTGCGCCGTGACGTGTAAGCAAGAGAACAACGTCCCGATGGGACAGTTCTGGAACAGAGTGTTGACTGTCGGCGGCGACCACATCGACACGCCAGAGGGGTCGTACCCCGAGGACGGCGAGAGCGGGGACCTCGACATGCAGTACCAGCCAACGGCCTGTCAGCACTGCGAGAACGCACCTTGCGTGAAGGTCTGTCCGGTCAACGCGACGTACAAGCGCGACGACGGGATCGTGGAGATCGACTACGACAAGTGCATCGGGTGCCGGTACTGCATGGCTGCCTGTCCCTACAACGCTCGGGTGTTCAACTGGGACGAGCCACAGCACCTCCCAGAAGAGGGAACTGGGGACGTCGAAGAACGGCCCCAGGGCGTCGTCGAAAAGTGCACCTTCTGTAGCCACCGCGTCGAGGAGGGGCTCGATCCCGCGTGCGCGGTGAACTGTCCCGCAGACGCCCGGATCTTCGGCGATCTCGACGACGAAACCAGCACGGTATCGAAGTACGTGAACGAGTACAACACCGAGCAGTTGCTCGACGAGAAGGGGACCGATCCCAACACCTACTACGTGCAAGGCGAGATGACGCCGGGTCGGACGTGGACGAGCGACAAACTCGAATCGGAACTCGACGAACAGCCGACGCCCGAGGAGGCCGGCGACCCCGACAGCGAGCAGTCGATGCAAGGAGCCACTGCCGACCCAGTGTGGGGTGACGACTGATGAGTGGTGAAGTGACCGAGAGATCGGCGACGTCGACGGCCCGCAGCCCCGTGTTGTCCTCGTTCGGGGTCGTTTCGAAGGTCTGGCTCGGCCTCCTGGGCGTGCTCCTGGTCGCCGGACTCGGAGCGTGGGCGTACCAGCTCCAGCAGGGGCTGGTCGTGACCGGGATGCGGAACGTGTTCTCTTGGGGGCTGTACATCATGCTGTTCGTGATGTTCGTCGGGCTGTCGGCGGGCGGGCTCATCATCTCGAGCGCGCCGAAGTTCTTCCACTCGGACCGATACGAGGGGTTCGCGCGGCTCGGTGTGCTCGTGAGTCTGGCCTGTATCATCGTCGCGGGACTGCTCATCCTGCCCGACATCGGCCGCCCAGAGCGGCTGTATCAGTTCTTCACGTCGCCGGACTTTCGTTCGCCGATGGTCTGGGACTTCGGGATCGTCGTCCTGTACGGCGTGTTGAACGTCTGGTACCTCTGGTTGCTCACCCGGCGAGACCTCGCCGCCCGCGGATCGCGACTGGCCTTCGGGGCCGAGGACACGCAGGCCGGCCGGGATCGGGACCGGAAGCTGCTGTTCTGGACCGCCGCGGTCGCGTTGCCGACGGCAGTGATGCTCCACCCGTGACCGGCTGGATCTTCGCGACGCAGGTCGGCCGCGGTGATTGGTTCAGCCCGCTGGTCGCACCGGTGTTCATCGCCAAGGCGCTCGTCTCCGGACTGGGGCTCCTGCTCGTGGTCTCGATACTGGCAGACCGCTACACGGGCTTCGACGCCGATCGGGACGAGCGACGAGTCTGGGGAAGATGCTGGGTATCTTCCTGGCGTTTCACGTCGTCTACTCTGGTTGCCGAGCGCCTGCCACACGCGTGGGCAGACCACTTCGGCTTCTGGGCGATCACCAGCGAGTTCCTCATCGGAGACTCGGTCTACTTCTGGCTCTGGACCGGCGTCGGCGGGCGCTACCGCTGGTGCTGTTGGCGACACCGCAACTCAGGAAGCGACTGTCCGTGATATTCGTCGCGGGCGTACTCGCCGTGTTCGGCACCCTGTTCGAAGGGGTTCGGCTGGTGTTCACCGGCTACGAGAGCGTGAACATCGACGCCGCGCCGGGCATCTCGCTGGGCGGTGAGTACGCGGGTGTCACGACGGATATCTGGGCCACGACGGGGGCGTACACGCCGACGGTGATCGAGCTGGTGGTGACCGCAGGTATCGTCGCATTCGGCGCACTGATCGTCACCGTCGGGCTCCGATACGTCCCGCTCCAGCGACAGACCGAGCAGGAGAGATACGCCCCAGACGGCGGAGGTGGCGGGTGTGACTGACGACACCGCGACGGCGGTCGACGACCCGACGGGAGAGACGAGACTGCCGACGGCCGACACGCTGGGCACCCTGGCGGTGTGCTGGCGCGAGCCGTCAGAGGAACTGCGTACCGCCGTCGAGTCGGATGCGATCGCGTGGCTCGACGAGAGCGAGGCGGCCGTCGATCTGGACGACCTGCGTGTCGAGTACACGCGACTGTTCATCGGTCCCGGTCCCGAACAGTGTCCGCCCTACGAGAGCGTCTATCGGGACGGCGACCACGACGGCGACGAACAGAACGTCGGTCCGGTGTACGGGCCGGCGACACAGGCGGTTGCGCGCTGGTACGCCGAGTACGGACTGGAGTTGCGGGACTCGAGATCGGAACCCCCAGACCACATCGCGACGGAACTCGAATTCGCCGCCTACCTCGCCGCCACCGAGGACGACGACACGCTGGAGCAGTTCCTCGACGAACACCCGCGCACGTGGATCGAACCGTTCGCAGCGCGACTCCGGGAGAACGATCCGGGGCCGTTCTACCGGGCGGTGATCGAGCGAACGATCGAAGTCCTCACACGGTGATCCTGCCAGTAGCGCACCGTCGATGTCACCCTCCGCGACGGCGGCGTCCCTCGCAGGGTCGGCCACGAGTCGACCAGTTCGCGCGCCGTGCAAAGAACCCGGGCCGCCGTCGCTGATACGACCGTTCTCGTGTGATAGCCACTTGCACGCATATTTATGCATCTGTGACCAAAGATGCAACTATGTTTGCTACCGTGAAGTCGTGGTTCGGCTCACTGTTTGGCGACAGTGACGACGGCCACCTGCTCGATCGTCCGAAAGAGGACCATCAGGTCAAACGTCAGGAGGCCGAACGGAAGCTCGACGAGCTCAAGAGTCGCCGAGAAGAGCTGAAAGAAGCGCTCGAGGACAAGCGCTCGAAGTACGAGTCGGCGAAGGAAGCCGGTAACGAAGAGCAAGCACAGGACTTCCTTCGCGACGCAGAAGAGATCAAAGAGGAGCTCGAAACCGTAAGAGGGCGTATCGACGAGACGAGCAAACAGCGGAATCTGGCCTCGAACCTGGCGAACATCAAGGAGATCGGCGAGAGCCGGGGCGACGACTACTGGAGCCAGCTCCGGGAGATGGAACAGAGCGAACTGGTCCGGCTGTTCCAGCGAGAGGAGATGAAAACGAGGAGCTACGACGTGCTCGGTCAGACGGATACGCTCTCTTCGAACACGCTGGACTCGTTCAGTGAGGGCGCGAGCCAGCTCCACACTGGCTCTGAACTCGAAGAAGAGTGGAGCGACGACACCCCCGAGACCGACGAAGAAGTGAGCGAAGAGCCCACAGCAGTGGGGGACATCGAAACGGAATCGGACACACTGAGCGAAGACGGCGACGACGAGACCGTCGAGTTTTCGTAGCGGTTTTCTCCGATATGGAGATCCAGTAGAGTGGGTTTAGTGCCAAAGTTTTATTATGGTGCCTACCATGTACTCGTATATGGTTCAGTTCAGAGACTGGATACCAGGTAGCTGGGGCGGAAGTTCGAACGAGCTCATGGAGAAAGACGCCGACGAACTCGATCTCGAAGCGCGGACCTTCGAAACTCAGATCGAGCTGAAGGAACAGGAGCCGAACGGCTGGATCACGAGTTCGAGCAACTGGTCGAGAAGGGGCGAAAGGCCGCCGGACCTAAAAAAGAGCGACTGAAGCGAAAGGCCAAGCAGCTCAAGCGGGACTACGAGAACAAGGAAGCCGCGTGGCAGGAGATGCTGGAAGAGTACACCACCCTGCTGGCTGCCAAAAACGCCAAAGAACGGCTCGAAGAGCAGCCCCAGTCGTCGCTCCGAGATATGAGCGAGGAGGACGTACAGGCGTTCATGAAGGACATCGTCCGCGAGATCGAGAAGCGCAACAAGGACACGGAGTGGATCCAGCGCAAGGGAGACCAGCTCAACCGGACCTCACCAGCGTCTCGCAGGACTTCGGGGCGACGATGGAGGAGTCGGAGATCGACACGCTGTTCCAGGACACCAACGAAGACCCGGTCTCGCTGAGCGAGCTCACGAAGGAAGAAGACGAGAGTGAGGACATCTTCAACGAGGAGCTGGGTCGCTAACGCGCTCGCCGCGTTCCCGTCACACTAATTTTGTAACTATGGATCTCGGACAGTACAAAGAGGACATCCTACAGGAACAGTACGAGGAGTACCTCAAGAAGGGGAAGTCACACCTCGATCAGGAGAACCACGAGAAGGCCGCGGAAGCGTTCTCACAGTCTCTCGATCGGTTGGAAGCTCGAAACGATCCGGGAGACGACGTATCCGGATCGCAAAGAGCAACTGGAGTCGTCGATCTCGAAGCTAAAGAGCGGCGAGTCCCTCTCCGAAGAGGACATCGGCGAGGACCACGGCGGCGAGGCCGAGGACGCCGAACAGCCGGAGTCGGACTTTCGTGAGCAAGTCGAATCGTTCATCTCCCAGACGGAGGTCACGTGGGACGACATCGGGGGCCTCGACGAGGTCAAAGGCGAGTTGAAGCGGACGATCACGCTGGGGGGCATCGACGACAAGCCCGACGCCGTCGCCGCGACCGACCGCGTCCTCCTGTTCGGCCCGCCGGGAACCGGGAAGACGCTGCTGGCGTCTGCGGTCGCTGGCTCGCTCGACGCGACGTTCTTCGACGTCAAGCTCGGCGGGCTGCTCTCGAAGTACTTCGGCGAGACGAGCAAGCAGATCACCGCACTGTTCGATCTCGCCGAGGAGATGAGTCCGAGCATCGTCTTCCTCGACGAGATCGACGCGCTGACACAGTCCCGCGAGTCCGACCTGGACGAAACGTCTCGGCGCGTGTTGAACACGCTGCTGTCGGAGCTGGACGGGATCGACAAGAACGACGATAGTTTCGTGATGGTTTTGGGCTCAACAAACACCCCTTGGGACCTCGATCAGGCGATCCGTCGTCGCTTCCCGCGGCGGGTGCTGATCCCGCTGCCCGACGTGGGCGCGGCCGAGGAGATCGTCGCGATCAACACCGTCGAGGGCGGGATTACCTTCGAGGGAGATCCCTCTGCGTTCCAGCTGTCAGACACCGGGCGACGCGTCGACACACCAGTCGAGGCGATCGCCAGCGAGTGTATCCACCGCGATTTCACCGGCAGTGACGTGGAGGCGGTGTGTCGGGCCGCCGTCAACGCCATGATCAACCGGTCGAACACGGGGCTGGCGTCCGTCGCCGACCGCGGCTTCGACGCCGTCAGGGAGTACGACCTCTCGGTCGACGCCGTCCGGCCACAGGACGTGCGAGAGGCGTTCGAACGCACCTCGGCCTCGCTCTCCGAGGAGAGCGTGCGGCGCTTCGACGAGTGGGACCGAGAGTTTGGCTCCGGCGCGTGAGAGGACAGTGGCGTGATCCGCGGACGCCGCCCGCTATCGAGAGCGGTCCGGAAGCGGGAGGGCGACGACACCGAGATGGGCGTTACGAGCTGAGGAAGTAGTTGCGAGCCCGTTTGGTTGCACTGGAGACTTTCTGGACGGCCTCGGTCGGTAGCTCGTCGCTTCTCGTGTTCTCGACGTTTTCGAAGGCCGTCTCCACGTCGGCGAGGATGTTGCGGTACCGCTCGTCGGAGATCGAGGCCTCGTGCATCATCGCTTTCAGTTCGCGCAGTTCGCTCTTGACCTCGTTGGTCGACCGAACGTCGCAGATCTTGAGCACGAGGTCGGCCTTGTACGGGATCGGACGATCGTCACCACGGGCCTGCTCGACCTCGACTTCGAGTGCCGTACTGTAGCCGATCTGTACCGTGCAGTCGCCGGTGATCAGCGAGGGGTCGCCGTCGGAGAGGTCGATCTCGCCGAAGGCGTTTTGCTGTACCGTCTCGCTGCTCGACCCCGCGTCCCGGACGTACAAGCTGGCTGTCTTCCTTGTAGAACTCGATGTATCCGGGCTCGCCGTCGTCGTCGAACTCGCGGGACACGGAGATGTCGTGGACGCCCAGCGAGGTGACGGACCCGTCCTTGTCGGCGACGACCGCTTCCCCGCGCTCGGGAACGCGGTAGACGCGTACAGCCGACTCGTCGGTGACGGAGAGAGACGCCGTCGACTCGGGATCGGCCGCACGGATCGTTGCACGCATACCAGGTAGTTAGCAACCGGTCAATTCAATCTTACGAGTCGATCGCTGACCGACGAATCAGCCCCGAAGACACCAGAAAAAGATTAATGAGAGCCAGCCAGACAGCAGAGACGATGAGCGATCGGAAGCCACCCGATGTCGAAGCGGTCACCAGTCCGCCGCGTCGGTCGTTGCGATACGAGCACATCGAGACCAGCGACGAGCCGATCGGGCGAGGGGGACAGGCCGTCGTGTACGAGGGACGAGTCACCGACGAGGAGCCACCGGACAAAATCGCACTCAAGGAGCCACCCCGAGCCGGGACGCTCACCGGCGACGCGATCGAACGGTTTCTCAGCGAAGCCCAGCGCTGGGAGACGGTCGACGGTCGGGAACGGAACAAGCAGCGCTGGACGGAGTCGGAACACATCGTCGGCGTCGTCGACACCGGCGACCGGCTGCCGTGGATCGCCATCGAGTACATGGGCGGTGGCACGCTCGCCGATCGCCTCGACGCGAGCGACGGCGGACTGGGACTGCCCCACGCGCTCTGGATCGGCGAATGTCTCTGCCGGGGCCTGGCCGTCGCCCACGCCTACGGGATCGTCCACCTCGATCTCAAACCGGCGAACGTCCTCTTTCGCGAGACGGCCGCCGGGACGTGGGACCTCCCCAAGATCGGCGACTGGGGGCTGTCTCGGGTCCTCTCAGAGCAGACCGGAACGATGGACGGACTGTCGGTGGCCTACGCCGCGCCCGAACAGTTCGAGTCCGACGAGTTCGGCGATCCCGACACGCTGACGGACGTGTATCAGGCCGGTGCGATCGTCTACGCGCTGCTCACCGGCGAACCGCCTTACACCGGGAGTCAGACCGGGATCATGCACGACATCGTCTACGGAGATCCGCCGACGCCGCCCAGCGAGTACCGTGACGACGTGACCGAGGCCATCGACGCGGTCGTGCTGACGGCGCTGGAGACCGAGAAGCGGTCGCGATACGAGAGCGTCCAGTTGTTCGAGCGGGCGCTACACGCCGTCCGGAGCGGTGGGCGGCTGCCGACGATCATCGCAGAACGGGTCGAGGACTCTGGTAGAGCCCCCGATAGGGAAAGGAGACGGGCAGATCAGTCCGGCGACTCCGAGAACGACCGGGACGAACAGACGAGCGAATCGGATCGTGACCACCACGAGGAATCAGACACGACGGCACAGCGGTACACGACGACGGTGCTCGCAATCGTCGACGAACTCACCGACAGCGGGGAGCGGACGGTGTCCAGCGAGACGGTAGCAGAGCACGTCGAGGGCGGACGACAGTCGGTGCTGGATCGGCTCGACGAACTCAAGCAGGCGAACCTGGTCGAGTACACCTCCGACGGCCCCTCCGGCTACCGGCCGACGCGGCGCGGGGTCGAGCGCGCGAAGACGATCGAAGTCGACGTGTCGAGGACGGACCAGAGTGGCGAGAGCGACGGTCGTGAGACCGGCGGGTCTCAGCACAGAGCGTCGAGCGTCGGTGTCGAAGCCGTCTACGAGGCAATCAGGGAGCGATCGCGGCGTGGAACCACGCCAGTTTCGAGCGTCGAGCTGAGCCGGGATCTCGACGCGAGCCGCGGGGCCGTCCTCGACGCGCTCGACGATCTGAAAGACGACGGCCGTGTGGCGTATCGTTCGGACCCTAACGGCGGCTACCACCGCACGGGCTCGCGGAGTTCGGTGGAGCGATCGAGCGACCGGGGTTCGACGGTGTCGTCCTCGCGGACGGCGACCGTCGAGTACCTGAACGACGAAGTCGTCGCAGATCGGGGGTGGGACCCACAGAGTGAACGGGCGTTCACGCGGGCGGCCGCGAGCGACCTCCCGCCGGAGGACTACGGGACGATCGAGGTCGAGCGTGACGAGTACGTCCTCGAAGCCGCCGAGGCGGCGGGGCTCGATTGGCCCTTCTCCTGTCGTGCCGGGGCGTGTACGAACTGCGCGGCCGTCGTCGTCGAAGGCGAGATCGACATGGAGATGCAGCAGATCCTCGCCGACGAGGAGGTCGAACAGGAGGACATGGTCCTGACCTGCATCGGGACGCCCGCGTCGGACCACGTCAAGCTCCTGTACAACGTCAAGCACAGAGACCGGCTCCAGAACAGAGTGATCTGAGAGCGGCGACGCTCGGGCGGCATCGACTCGGAGCGGTCGGCAGGAGTTATATGCGTTCCGGGCGACGGTGATCCATACCGTTGGCTATACTCGTTTCGAGCGGGACGACTCTCGTGATATCGAATCGCTTTACAGGTGGACAGACGCCAGTATCGGGAGGAACACGATGCTCGGAATCCTGACCGTCGTCGGTATCGGCGTCGCCGTGTTCGTGGGGTTCAACATCGGCGGCTCGTCGACCGGGGTGGCGTTCGGCCCGGCGGTCGGCTCACGCCTCGTCCGGAAGACGACAGCGGGAGCCCTGTTCGTCGCGTTTGGCTTCCTGGGTGCCTGGACGGTCGGGCGAAACGTCATCGCGACGATGAGCAGCAGTATCGTCCCGGCAGCCCAGTTCACGCCCGTCGCGAGCGTCGCAGTGCTGTTCTTCACGGGCGCGTCGCTGTTGATCTCGAATCTCTACGGCGTCCCGGCCTCGACCTCGATGACGGCCGTCGGCGCGATCGTCGGGCTGGGGCTGGCCTCTGGCACCCTCAACCAGGCGCTCATGTTCGTGATCGTCTCGGCATGGATCGTCGCGCCGCTTTTGTGCTTCGTCATCGGCGTCGTCGTCGGACGGTACGTCTACCCGTATCTCGACCGCTACATCGCGTTCACGAAGTTCGACCTCCACTTCGTCCAGCTCGACCGATCGGGGACGATCCCGCGTCCGTATCTGAACGTGAACGCGTCGCTACAGGACATCGTCGGCTCGCTGCTGGTGATCGTGATCGCCTGCTACATGGCGTTCTCGGCGGGGGCGTCGAACGCGGCCAACGCCGTGGCCCCGCTGGTCGGGGAAGGTGGCTCGCTCACCGTCAACCAGGGCGTCTTGCTCGCGGTGGCGGCCTTCGGGCTGGGCAGTTTCACCATCGCTCGGCGGACCCTGGAGACGGTCGGCGACGACATCACGGAGCTGCCGATTCTCGCGTCGCTGATCGTCTCCGTGGTCGGTGCCTCGGTGATCACGGTGCTGTCTTACTTCGGGATTCCCGCGAGTCTCGCGGTCAGCACGACCTCGACGATCATCGGACTGGGCTGGGGCCGGGCGAGTCGAGCCGCGACGCTGACGGAGTTGGCGACGCCGACCCCCGAGCGTCCGGATCTGGATGTCGCGACGGGCGCGCTGGTCACCTCACGCGTCGAGGAGGCACCCGCCGGTCCGACCATCGGAGATATCGCCCGCGAGGAAAAGCCCGGGGAGAAGCCCACAGACATGCCGGACGTGCCGGACGTGGGCGCGGAGGGGCCGGCGGATCTCGACGAGCGGAGCCTCTTCGATCCGGGGGCGGCGAAGCGGATCGTGACGATGTGGCTGTTGACGCCGTCGCTGGCGATCGCCGCCTCGTATCCGGTCTTCGCGTTCCTGCTGTGACCGGTACGCAGCGGTGAGATTCCAGGACGGGAGATTACTCCCGGTCGTCCAGCTCGGAGAGACACGTCCGGAGGTCGTCGGCCACCTCGCCGTCGGCCCGCGCTGCCCGACGCTCGAGTCGCTCGCGGTGGGCAGTGAGTGGCTCTGGATCGATCGCCGCGAGCGCGGCGAGGTCCTCGCCGGCCCGTTCTCTCGCCCAGCGGTCCGAGTCCGACAGCGCCGCGAGCAGGGTCGCCACCGCTCGCGAGCGGACCGTCGCGTGCCGCGTCGCCAGTCGCCCGAGCAGCCAGACGGCGAGTCGACGACGCGCTGGGCCGCCGCGTTCGTACCGGACGGCCATCGCGGTGGCTACCGTCTCGGGCGTGCGTTCGGCGTGGCCCAGCAGGTCGAGGACTGCGTCGGCGATCGCCGCCTGCGTTTTCGGTTCCCGCCCGGGCTGTCCCAGCAGGTGACCGATCGCCTCGTCGGCCGGGAGCACCGCGGTGGTTCCCAGCGTCGCGAGCGCCTCGATCGCGTTGACCCGCACCTCCCAGTTGTGGGCCTCGCAGGCGTCGAGCAGCGTCGCGACGCCGCGGCGGTGCAGTCGCTCGTCGTCGCTCAGCGGGAGGAGCCGGGTGAGCGACGCGAAGACGGTCTCGTAGCGGTGGAGGTTCACCGACTGGGAGAGCAGTGCCGCCAGAACGTCGTCGCGGTCGGCGGGCGAGAGTCGTCGCGACGTGCTCGAACGAACGCGTCCGGGTAGGCTCGTCGGCGAGGACGAGAAACGTGGCGATCACCGTCGGGTCGAGGGCCGGTTTCGTCGGCTCGTCCGGCCACGATTCGAGGATCGTCTCGAAGGACGAGTCGCCGCCGAGCCCCGCCGCTCGCGCGGTCACCGTCGCCAGTCCGTCCGTGGTGAGGCTGTCCCGCGGGAGATCGTAGTGCGGTGACGCCGCCGCGGGCGAGGTGAGAAAGTCGACGGTCTCGGCCAGCGCCCACCCGAACGGCGCTGTCACCGTGTGGTTGGCCCGCGCACAGGTGGCGACGACGCGAAAGAGCCAGTACGTCGACAGCGGGCTGGTCGTGATATCCTGGAAGTTGGTGACGATCTCGTCGTCGTACTCCTCGTGGAGGCGCTCGCCGACGGCGTTTAGCTGTCCGTGGACGGTGCCGGGCGTGTCCTCGGCGGCGGCGACGAGCAGGCGACCGGCCGCCCGGGTGACACACGGCGGCGTCTCGGCGACGAGCGCGGTGAGTGGCAAGCACCGCGACCCGTCCGGTTCGTCTTCGCGAGCGCGCGCGAGGGAGTCGAGCGTCACCGCGTCGTGGGTCCGGAGCATCGACACCACGGGGAAGAGTGCGGGCCAGGTCACGCGATCGGCCCCGATGCGATCACACAGCGTGTCGGCGACGGGAGCGAGAGCCTCGGGATCGGCGTGTCCGATGCGGGCGAGTCCGCCGGCCGCGGAGCGCCTGACGCCGCGTTCGCGTGCCCGCAGGTGGGTCGTCAGTTCCGCGACCACGCGATCGGTGACCGACGGCTCGGTCGCGCCACAGCGGCCCAGCGCGTGACAGGCCGCGACCGCGACGTACCGCGGTCCGTCGACCGCGTCGACGAGGGCGTCGACGAGCGACGGCGTGACGGCGAGAGCGTCCCCGACCAGCGCGGCGGCCGTGTGGGCGGCCTGGGCGCGAACGGCACCGGACGGATCTCGCAGTCGCTCGATCACCACGGCCGCGAGCGCTGCCGGCTCGTCCCCGTCGCGGACACGCAACGCGGACAGCGCCACGTCTCGGACGCCGGGCGACGGCGCGGCGGCGTACTGACAGAGCAGCGGGGCGACGCGTTCGGCCGGCGGTACCGACGAACGGGCTCGCCCGCCCGGCTGGTCTGGACGGGGCGCGAGCGTCGACAGCGCGCCCAGAACGGCGGTCGGCGCGGCCGTCTCGGAGAGGGCGACGGTGCTCGCGAGGAGGTGCTGTCGGACGGCCGGGCGCAGTGACGGGTCGCGTGCGGCGATCGAGACCAGCCGCTCACACGCGCGCCGACAGCGGGTGGGATCTGTCGAGGCGAGACGGGACGCGACCTCGGCGACCGTGTCCGTCGTCGCCGCGCCCGGATCGATTGGGTCCGGTCGTGCGGCGGCCGCCTCGCCGTCCAGCAGCCCACGAGCGGCGTCCCTGACGGCGGGGCGGGGATGGCGACGCCACGCGTCGGTGCCGGGGAGTGTGTCGGCGCGACCCATCGTGTCCAGCAGCGACGCCGTCAGCTCGCCGTCGTCGGTCCAGAAGCGGTCGGCGAGCCAGTCCCGGGCCGGGACGGTCTGGGGAGCGTGCTCGGCCAGCGCCGCCGGCCACGCCGTCCGGCTGGCCCGTTCACGAGAGCGAGCGCCGTCGGGGAACGGCGACCACCCGGTTCGACACCGAAGCGAGAGCCGCGGGTGAGCCGTGACGAGAGCCGCCAGCCGTTCGGCCCGCGGAGTCGAGAGGGACTCTGCCGGCGGATACGAGCAGAGGATCTCGGCGACGACGACCGGGTCGTGATCGACCAGCAGGGAGAGACACGCGAGCAGCGGCGTCTCCTCGCGACGCTCGGCCAGCGAGTGCAGGCGGTCGCGCGCCCGTCGCTGCACCGCTTCGTCGCCGCCGAGAAAGAGCGCCGTCGAGAGCCACGCGAGCAGCGGCGGGGAGACCGACGCCGATCGAACGACAGCCTCGATACGGCGAACCGTCTCCGGGGCGAGTCGCCCGCCCTCGGCGACGGCGGTCGCGAGCGCGGTCGCGACGCTCACGTCACCCTCCTCGGAGAGGAACTCGACTAGCGTGGGGGCGGCGTCGGTGACGGCCCGTGGCGTGGCCTCGGCCAGTCGCTGGAGCGGGCTGGACTCGGGCTCCGAGTCGACGATGTCGAGGCCGTCGCCGTCGTCCTCGGCGTCACGACGCTCGCGGAGGACGCGACACTGCACGGCGACCGGTCCCAGACGATCCCGAGCGTCCGTCTGCCCGGTCGCGACGAGCACCGCCACGGCCCGCGGCCGCACCGCGGGATCGTAGGCGGCGACGGGCCAGGCAATTTGGCCGAGGACCGGAGACAGAGCCGGGGTGTCCTCGGCGAGTCGCTCGAACACCGACAGCACGCGCCGCCGGACGTGCTCGTCCTCGTCGGCGAGCATCGACTGCAGGATGCCGACGGCCGGGAGTCGATGGCTGTCGGCGTGACAGACGATCGTCTCGCAGATCGAGAGGCCGGCGTGTCGGAGCCCGCTGTCCTCGGCGTCCCGCAGAGTGCGTGCGACCTGGAGGTACCGGTCGCGGTCGACGACGCCGACGAGTGCGGATCCCAGTTCCTCGATCGGGTCGGGAACGCCCAGCCCGCCGTGGGGCGAGAGCTGGAACCACACGAGCACGTCGACGAGATACCGCGCCGTCTCCGGGTGGTCCGAACGCAGTGCGCGGGCGGCCGCCAGGAGCGCGTCGACGGCGGCCCCGGCGACGTCGTCGTCCCCGTCAGTCAATCGCCCCACGGCGTAGCGCAGGAACCGGTCGCGGTCGAACGCCGACGGCTCGAACGTGTCCGCGATCGCGTCGAGGGCCGCGATCCGGACCCGCCGGTCGTCGTCCGCCGTCGCGGTCAGGAACAGTGCCGAGTACGTCTCCGCGAAGCGAGGCTCGTGTCGCGCCACCTGCCCCAGCGTCTCGACGGCCGCCGCTCGGACCGCCGGGTCCGAGTCGGTCCCACGGGCGGCGACGCGGTCCAGCAACGGCTCGACGCGGGCCGGCGCTGCGACGCCGGTGTCGAACTTCGCCCCGCGGCCCGCGGTGTCGCCGAGCGTCTCGACGGCGGCGGCCCGAACCTCGGGAGACGGGTGATCGAGCAGCGACGCGACCGTGTCCAGTCCCGCGAGGTGGTCGGGCAGGAACTGCCCGATCCGGCCGAGCGTCGCGAGGGCCTCACAGACGGTGGCCGGGTCCTCGCTGTCCAGATCCCAGACGAGGCCGGCGACGAGCGGGCGGAGCATGGCCGGTTCGCTCGCCGCGATCCGCACGACCGCCCAGGCGGCCTCGACCCGGTGTTCCGAGTAGTCGTTGGCGGTCAGCTCGGCCAGCGGCCCCAGCAGTGGCTTCACCACGCCGGGAGCCGCCGTCCCGATGTCGCCCAGCAGCGCCGCGAGCGCGGCGTGGTCGATAGCGGAGTCGTCGGGGTGTGCGAGCGGTCGCCGGAACGTCTCGACCAGCGGCGTGAACGCGCGCGGTCGGTCACAGCCGAGGTCGCCAAGCGCCGCCAGTTCGGCCCGCGTCGGGATCGCTCCCGGCCCGATCGAGGACTCGACCGCGTCGAAGATCTCGGTCGCCCGCTCGGGCTGCGAGTCGGCGGCCGCCGTGAGTGCTGCGAGTGTGGCGCGTCGCCGCCCGATCGTCGCCGCGTCCAGCGCCGGGAGTGCGCGGTCGATCACGGTCTCGCCAGAGACGCGCCCGGTCTCGAACCCGACGCGGAGCGCCCGCGGCGTCCGGTCGAACACGGTCAGGCCTCCGTCGAGAACAGCGCCCTGACGAGGCGCTGGATCGTTCGTGCGAGGGTGTCCGTCTCCGCGTGGACGATGCGGTCGAAGTACTCCGTGTGGGTTCCCGGTTCCGACCCGATGTAGACGCCGAACACCGGGACGGTACAGGCCGCCAGTTGGGACCGGTAGCGGTCGGGGTGGTCGGGCTCGCCGTCGGTCACGACGACGACGAACGGGTGAGACCCCAGCCCGTCGTCGAGGCGCTCACGGGCGACGGCGACGGCTGTCGAGAGCGGCGTCCCCCAGTCTGCGCGTTCGGTCATCAGGCGATCGACATGCTCGGACGGGCGACCCCCGAAGGGGAGTTCCAGGCACGGGTACCCCTCCCAGATCGACAGCACGGACGCGTCGACCCCGACCGCGAACAGCGCGTGGACGAGCTGGGCCGTCGCAGTCTCGGCCGTCCGGATCGGTTCGCCGTCCATCGATCCCGACCGGTCCAGCACGACCAGACAGGAGTAGTCTTTGGCCGTCCCGGACTCCCGGCGGGTGAAGACCCGCTGGGTCCCGTGGCTCGCGTCGACGAGTCGTCGCCCGTCGAGTCGACCGGTGCGATGGCCGGGCGCGTCTCTGGGACGGCGCTCTCGACGCAGCTGCGTCGAGAGGTCTCGCTGGAGTTGCTTCGAACGCCCGACAGCGTCGTCCCAGCGGTCGCGGTCGCCACCGTCCTCGGCGGGGTCGACGACGATCACTTCTTCGAGGGCCGTCGACTCGTCGTCGACGACGGCGAGCAGTTCGCGAGCCTCGCGTTCGAGGGGCGACCGGCCCGAGCCCGCCCGGTTCGACTGGGCGCGCACGCGCTGTCGTCGGATCCGTCTGACTGTGTCGGCCTCGACGCGGCCCGGCGGCCGACGGTCCCCGTCTCGATCAGCGACGCGTCCCGCATCGTTGGCCCCAGAGGCAGCACGCCCGTCGGCAGAGCTGTCTCCGGCGACGTGGGCGCTGGCTGCACCGTCGTCTGGCAGCTGGTCGGCCGCGTCGGCGGTCCACCCGGCGCGGGCCCGCGCGTCGCTGGGCCGGACCGGCGCGGTCTGAAGCCGGCCGTTCTGTCGCGGCGGGAGCCCCGCGAGGGTGTCTCTGGCGGTCTCGAAGAACTCGGAGGTCCGCTCGACCCGTCGGGTGCCGTCGGGCTCGGAAAGCACGTCCGCGACGAACTCGTCCATCGCCGGGACGAGCTCGCGGACCGCCTCCCGCTGGCCGTCGTAGACGACACGCCGGTCGTCGTCCGGGTCGACGATGGCGGCGAAGCGACCGCTATCGACGAAGCCACGGTCCAGCAGTCCCACAGCCAGGGCTTCGAAGACGGTGTAGGACTGGACCGGCTCGCCGTCGACGGTCGCGAGGTCGAACAAGCTCGACGTACGCGCGGTGTCGCTCGTCGGCCCGCGAGACGAGCACGTCGTTGAGGACGAGAAAGTCGTCGCTGACGGTGAACTCGTTGGCGATCTGGGTCTCGACGACGCCGTCCTCGGCGGTGTTGTACACCATCCGAAACAGGTCGCGCCAGCGCCCGTCGACACGCTCTAAACAGTCGCCGAACCGGTCGAAATCGGAGTAGTAGACGTGGCCCAGTTCGTGAAAGAGGAAGGCGACCTGGATCGAGCGATCCCACAGCCCCGGCGGCAGCGCCGTGCCGGGCTGCTCGTATTTCTCCGTCGGCAGCACGATCTCGTAGGCGTCCGGACTGCCCTCGGCCGGCCGAGCGAACGCTCGCTCCTCGTCGAAGGCGATCGAGATCGTCGTCTCCCTGTCCGTACACAGCGACGCGAGCCGTTCGAGCTCTCGGCGGCGCTCGCCGGACGCTCGCTCGGGCGTCGAGAGCGCGGCCAGATCCGCCGCCTCGGTCTGTGCTGTCAGTCGCATCTACAGTCGTTTGTCGATGAGCGTCCGGACCAGCGACTCGTCGTACTCGTCGACGCGCGCGACGAGTTCGCTCCTGGCCGCCTCCCCGACGGTCATGAAGTCGTCTTCGACGAACCGGGCGATCCGAACGAGTTCCCGGGTCGTGATCGGCGTCGACAGCTCGCCGTCGACGTACGCCTCCCGGAGTCGGCTCGCGAACGACACCAGGTCCCGGATCTGTGGGGCTTTCCCCCTGTCGAGGTCCGTCCGGTCGAAGACGAGTTCGACCTCGACCGATTCCGGGAGATACGAGAGTTTGACGTGGCGAAACCGGTCCTCGAAGGCGTCGTTCAGCTCGTAGGTCCCCTGATAGCCGGGGTTCGAGGTCGCGACGACGCGAAACTCCTCGTGTGGGACGATCTGCTCGCCGGTCTGTGGGATCGTCAGCGACCGGGTCGCGCGCTGTTCCATCACGGCGTTGAGAGCGGCGACGGTGTTGGCGTCGGCGGCGTTGATCTCGTCGAGCAAGAGGACCGCGCCCTCCCTGACCGCGCGAGTGAGTGGCCCGTCGATCCACTCCGTGACCGTCTCGCCGCCGTCGCCGCTCACGAGGTGGAGGTGGCCAAGCAGGTCCTCTCGGTACGTCGTCTCCGACAGCGTCACGCGGTACAGCGGGCGGTTGGTCATCGCACAGACGTACCGCGTGAGAAAGCTCTTGCCGACGCCGGGCGGGCCCTTGAGGACGACGTTCATCCCCAGTTCCAGCGCCCGCGTGACGATCTCGACGTCGGTCCGATCGCCCTCGATCTGGCGGTGGTGGTAGTCGTCTCGCCCAACGCCCGGCACCTTCTCGTGGCCGACGTCTTCGAGCACCGAGAGTTCGCTGAAGGTCTCGTCCGTCCGGGAGCCGACGGTACGACCGTCGGCGTCCGACCCGGCCGTCGTCTCCGGGCTCATAGACGCCGAGCGACTCCCTTCGACGCGGCGGTCGTGTTGCGAGCGTGCGACGGGACGGACGGCGTTGCTGAAAAGACCACGTTGGGTGCCACGTTCCGGTTCGACTACTAAATGCTTTGTTCCGGGGTGTGATCGACACCCATCCGGGAGGGGACCGTGCGGTCCCGACGCGAAGTCAAGACTGTTCGGCGAGTGCGTAGAGAGTCCCCTCACGCGTCGCGGCGAAGAGGTGCCCGTCGACGAGGACGGGCGAACAGGCGACCGGCGCGTCGACGGACTGTCGCCACCGTTCTCGGCCAGTCGCGCCGTCGAACGCGACGACCGTACCGTCACCGAGGCCCGTGTACACGGTCCCGTCCGCGATCGCCGGGGTCGTGTCGGTTCCGAGGCGGCTCGTCGATCCGTCGAACCCGTAGGAAACGACCTGTTCGCGGCTGTAGATCTCGATGCCTCTGACCTCGGCGTCCGTCACGTAGTAGGCCGTCCCCTCGACGACGGCTGGCAGCGACCGGACCCCACGGGCGAGCGTGTCCGAGACCGTCTCCCGCCGGAGATCGACCAGCGTGTCGCCGATCAGGACCGTCCCGGAGTTGTGGGGTGCGACGATCGGCGTTCGGATGCGTCCTCGTCCGCTCAGGTCGACGGTGGCTTGCTCGGAGCCCCCTTTGGTGAGGACGTGGACGACGCCGTTGTCGTCGCCCACCAGCAAGCGCCGCCGGCCGTACTGGGTCACCGGCACGCGGATGCCCGGCGTCGTCTCCACGGTCCACATCTCGTTGCCGGTCTCGGTGTGGATCGCTCTGACAGCGCCAGAGCGAGACGTGACGACGACGCGGTCGTTCGTCACCAGGGGCGGCGCGTAGATCCCGCTCTCGGTGTCGGAGGCCCAGCGCTCGGTGCCGTCTTCGCGGTCGATCGCGTACACGTGCGCGTCCTTGCTGGCCACGTAGAGCGTGTCTCCAGCCACCGCTGGCGCGGCGACGACGGCGTTCTCCGTCTCGAAGTGCCACCGTTTCTCCCCGGTTCGCGCGTCGAGTGCGAACACCAGCCCGTTCGTGGTGCCGGCGTAGACGACACCGCTCGCGACGACCGGCGACGCTTCGAGCCCGCTCCCGATCTCCGACTCCCAGACCACGTCCGGCGAGTCGTCGGGCCCCTGCTGGTCCGGCGTGTGGAACGTCCGTCCTCGATCGTAGCCAAATCGCGGCCAGCTGCCGCGTATCGATCGGTCGCTGGCGGTCGCCGACGACGATTCGGACGCAGCCTGGGCGTCGGAGCGTCGGGTGGCGTCGGACTCGCCAGCCTCTGCCGCGTCGGCCTGGTCGAGTTCGTCGACCGGCACTACCTGCGAGATATCACTCGCCGTCGGATCGGATCCCTCGTAGCGAAGTGCGACCGCGTCACCGGTCTGGAGGGTCGCCTCGATACCGCTGAGGTAGAACACGCCGTCGTTGGCGAGGTCGGTCTCGACGGCCGCCTTGCTGTCACCGGTCGTGTCGACGACGACGCCCTCGCCGAACGTCTCGCTGTCGCCCACGGCGGGCGGGTCCGCGTCGCTCCCGACGGGCTGGACCTCGATAATGTCGCTCGCTCCCGGATCGTCCCCCTCGTAGTAGAGCGAGACCCGTTGGGTGGGTTCGAGATCGTGGTCCAGATCGCTCAGGTAGAAGGTCCCGTCGTCAGCCAGTTCGGTCCTGATCGCCGCCGCCCCGCGGGCAGTAGTATCGAGGACCACGCCGGTGCCGACGCCGACGCCGTTCCAGTCGGCCGTCTGCGTCGTCTCCGAAGGGGAGTCAGGACGGGTCTTGGCGGTCGGGTTCGGCTCCGGGTCGTCGCCTCGCCCGATCGAACGCAGGTCGTTCCGGACCTGGAGCATCGCCTCGTAGCGATCGTCGGGGTCCTTTGCCAGCATCGTCAGGAGAACGTCGTCCAGCGCCGACGGCAGCGCGGGTCGACGCTCGCTGGGCGGGACGGGATCGTTCTGCAGGACGCCCGTGATCAGTGCCGCTTCGGGTGCCGACTCGGGACCGTCGACGAACGGATGGGTCCCCGTGAACAGTTCGTACAGGACGATTCCCAGCTGGAACTGGTCGGTGAGCTGGTCGGTCGACTCGTTGTGGGCCTGTTCGGGCGCGACGTACTGTGGAGTGGTGACGCCGACGCTGTCGGAGTGGTTCAGGAGCGTCCGGGCGAGCTCCCAGTCGGCGATCTTGGGCACGTCCCACTGCCGGCCGTCCGTCTCCCGGAAGAGGATGTTCTCGGGCTTCAGATCGTGGTGGATCAGGCCGCCGCCGTCGTGGTGTGCGTACCAGACGGCGTCGGCGAGTCGCTGGGCGACCCAGAGCTTGCCCTCGACGGAGAGCCCCTCCGTGTACTCTCCGAGGTCCCCGCCGTCCATGTACTCCATCGCGACCCACGGCACGTCGGCGTCGTGGTGGAGCCACGGCAGCGGGCTCTCGCCCCAGTCGACGACGCCGACGATGTGAGGGTGGTCGGCGAGCTGGGCCCATCGCTTGCCCTCCCGTCGAAACGAATCGAACACGTCCCCGCCCAGGGTCCCGTGGGTCGCCGGGTGTTTGACTGCGATCGGATCGTCCGATCCGACCCCGATTCGGTGGACGACCGTCGTGGGAGTTCGGCCGATCACCGCCTCGTGATCGAACGAGTCGGGCGACAGCGACCGCCGACTCGGACTCTCGACGGTCGAGGGGTCCGGTTCCCGTGAGTCACGCATCTGCAGGTCGTTGGACTGGGAGTGGCTTCAACGTACTGACCGAGCGGAACGTGACCGATGAGTGTCCGTATTCGCTCCGATTCGAGACGTGTTCTAGTGGGAAGATAATTTGAACTGGAAGTCCTACGCCGAGAGGAGTGATGGACACCGACGAGGATTCGACTCGCGAGATCGACAGTCTGCGGCGTGACGCCGATGCCGCTCCGGCCCGGGTAGATCTCGACGCGGCCGGTCGGTTTCTCGATAGCAACCAGCCCGAGAACCGCCAGACAGCGACCTACGTGTTCAAGCAGGTCGCCAAATCGGACGCACGGCGAGTGAGCGGCTATCTCGACAGTCTCGAACCGCGTCTCGACGATTCGAACGGCAAGACGCGAAACTTCACGCTGTTCGCGTTCAGCGAGGTCGTCGAAGTCGCCCCCCAGCGGGTGAACGACTATCTCGACGCGATCGAGCCACGGCTCGACGACGAGAGCGAGAATACGCGAAATCTCGCGACCTACGTCTTCAAGGAGGTCGCCCAGGAGGACCCCCGGCAGGTGATCGACTCGCTTGGCGCAGTCGAACCACGACTCGACGACGCCGAGGAGTCGACACGGAACTTCGCGGTCTCGCTGTTCAGCGAAGTGGTCGAAGTCGACCCCCGGCGAGTGAGTGAGTATCTGGACGCGATCGAGCCACGGCTCGGCGACGAGAGCGAGAATACGCGAAATCTCGCGACCTACGTCTTCGGAGAGGTCGCCAGGGAAGAGCCCCGACAGGTGATCGACTATCTGGACGCGATCGAGCCACGACTCGACGATGCCAAACGATCCACCCGGAACTTCGCGACCACCGCGTTCAGCGAAGTCGTCGAAGTCGCCCCCCGACCAGTGAGTCGTTATCTGGGCGCGCTCGAACCACGACTCGACGACGAGAGCGAGAACACGAGACACCTCGCGGCCTACGTCTTCAAGGAGGTCGCCAAGGAGAAGCCGCGGCACATGAGCGGCTATCTCGACGCGCTCGAAGACTGCCTCGACGACCGGGAAGAGAAGACGAGGAACTTCGCAACGTACGTCTTCAAGCAAGTCGTCAAAAAGGAGCCACGCCTCGCGTATGACTATCTCGACGCCCTCGAAGACCGTCTCGACGATCAGGGCCAAGAGACGAGAAACTTCGCAGCCTACGTCTTCAAGGAAGTCTCCAAGGAAGATCCACGACTGACGATCGACTATCTCGACGCGCTCGAAGACCGCCTCGATGACGAAAGCCAAGGAACGAGAAACTTCGCAACCTACGTCTTCAAGCAAGTCGCCGACGAGAAACCGAACCGGGTTCTCGACTATCTCGACGCGCTCGAGGACCGCCTCGACGATGCGAGTGGGAATACGCGGAACTTCGCGACCACCGCATTCGGCGAAGCCGTCGAGGTTGCCCCCCAGCGAGTGAGTGGTCATATAGACGCACTCGAACCACGACTCGACGACGAGAGCGAGAATACGCGAAACCTCGCGGCCTACGTCTTCGGAGAGGTCTCCAAGGAAGAGCCCCGGCAGACAATCGTCTACTTAGACGCACTCGTACCACGGCTCGACGACCCCAAACGACCGACGCGTAACTTCGCGACCACGCCATTCAGTGAGGGCGTCGAGGTCGCCCCCCAGCGAGTGAGTGACTATCTGGACGCGCTCGAACCACGGCTCGACGACGAGAGTGAGAACACGCGGAATCTCGCGACCTACGTGTTCACCGAAGTGGCCAAAGAAGAGCCCCGGCAGGTGATCGACTATCTGGACGCGATCGAACCGCGACTCGACGATCCGAAGCGATCGACACGAGAATTCGCCGCCTCCACGTTCGCAACCGTATCCGAAGAAGATCCGTCACAGGTCGTCGACTACCTCCCGTCGATCGTCCCACTGCTGGCAGACGGGAACGACACCGTCGAGGACTACGCAGGATCCTGCTTCGCCCAGGTCGCCAGACACGATCCCGAACCGTTGCGAGACCTGATCCGCTCTTCCGAGTCGAAGCAGTTCGGAGAGGCGGCGGTCGAGCGAGTAGCAGCAATTCTGGCTGCAAACACGTCACAAGACGACGAGGACGACATCGCAGAGTCGACACAAGACGGCGAAGACGACATCGCAGAGTCGAGCCACGTCGACGGACACGTCGACAAACGGCGACCGGCAGACATCCCAGGTGCGCCAGAAGCGGAGATCGCCCTCGACGAGATCGAAGAGGAACGGACGATCGGACAGGGAGGCAACGCCGACGTGGTGGAAGCGTCGGTTCCGGGGACGGTAGACACGTCGATCGCGATCAAGAGACCGCGGATGTCGGGGACGATTCACGGCGAGACGATCGAGCGGATGCTCGACGAAGCCGAGCGGTGGGAGAGGCTGGACGGACACGACCACATCGTCGGCGTCGTCGACTGGGGGGCGAGCCCGGTCCCGTGGATCGGAATGGAGTTCATGGACGGCGGACACCTCGGCGAACGGGCCGGGGAGATGAGTCTGGCCCAGAAGCTCTGGACCGCGCTCGTAGTCACGAAAGGCGTTCGCCACGCCCACAAACACGGCGTCGCTCACCTCGATCTCAAGCCCGAGAACGTCCTCTTTCGGACGGTCGAAGACGCCTGGGACGTGCCGAAAGTAGCGGACTGGGGACTCTCGAAGCAGTTGCTCGAACACTCCCAGAGCGTCCAGGGACTCACGCCACAGTACGCCGCACCGGAGCAGTTCGACGACGACTACGGGACCAGCGATCACAGCACCGACATCTATCAGCTCGGCGCGGTCTTCTACGAGCTGTTCACTGGACAGCCACCGTTCGACGGGAATCCATCGAAGGCGATGTACCAGATCCTGGAGAGTGAGCCGACGCCGCCCAGCGAGATCGCAGCGGTCCCACCGCGCGTCGACGAGATCCTGTTGACGGCACTGTCCAAATCGAAGACCCAGCGGTACGACGACATTCTCTACCTCCGGGACGCTCTACAGGAAGCGTGTGAAGACCTGTAGCCGTCGACCGTTTCCTGTAGCCGTCGATCATTTGGACCACTCGAAGTGGAAGGGAATGCGGGACGGTAACGGCACGTAAGGAAGACATGGGAGAGAGCAACACGAAAAGAAGATAGAAGAACGTCGGGAGAGAGCGTAACAGGAGAACGAGAGAGGGTAGCGAGAGGAAAGAGACAACAAAATACAGAGGGCGAGTTGTTCGGTCGGTGCTGTGGTGATACTACCGGCTGTACATCTGTGAACGATTTCGCCACCCCGGGGATGGCGAAGATCCTCACGAAGTGACAGCCGGCAGTATGAGGAGAAGCGCGAGTGAGTGGATGAGTGGGTCAGTGGGTGAGTGAACCCCCTCACCCCGTGTGCGATATGAAATTGGTGAGAGAGTGGGGGTGGGGTGTTAGCGAGAGCGGGCGAGTTGAGACGGAAAACACCAGATATTAGCGTTTTCAGCAGAGAGAAGGTCTAATAAGACAAAATAGAAGATAAGCTATTATATGAGAAAGACTTATTAATAAGTGTATGCAACCATAGCCGTACTGTAAGTCGAAGACAGAAATATAGTAAATAAATTGTTATTATTAGGTAACTTGGGCTAGATAGTTTAGACGATCTAGATACAATCTATCGATCGTCAATTACCGCTATATACACTTCTCTGCATCTCAACCACGGATTTTCGGCTGTTCCGACGGTATCCATCGCCGACTCTGACTGGAGGGGGGGCTCTTTCTCTTTGCCAATTTCATCTCGCACACGGGGTGTGGGGGTCACTCTCCGCTTTCTTTTCCCCTTTCTTTCCCTTCCTCTTCCCCGCTTTACCCCTTGTTGGCGGAAAAAGGGCGACGACAATCCGTATCACTCCACAGCGCTCGGACTTCGGGACAGTTCACCAGTCTGTCCTCTGCTCCGATTCACTTCGCACACGGGGTGTGGGGGCGACGGCTCTCGACTGCTGTCGTGATTCGACTTTCTACCAGTACCTTCCCCGTTCGTCTACATTTCATTTCGCACACGGGGTGTGCGGGTCTGCATGTCGTCCGAATCCGGACGCAGTCCGAGCTCGCTGGGACGACGTTCCCTCGATCTTCACAGTCGTCGTGGCTTCCGGATTGTCGTTTCATCTCGCACACGGGGCCCGTGACCTATCACGTTCGTCCCTGAACACATCCATTCCTGGACATCTGTGTATTTGAACACGACCGAATTTGACTTTGCCCACGGTACGTCCCACCACTCTCATCTCGTAGACATTAGCCACTCTCTGCAGTATATTCGCCATATTTAATCTCGCAGGCGGTTCCAAATCTTTATCTGCGAAGTGGGCCATATCACGGTATCATGGGCGACGGCGACGACCAGCAGTCACTGTCCCAATCTATCAAGGGACGGCTTCAGGAGGGCGTCCAGGACTCCGTTTTCAGGGACAAGGGTCTCCTCGATCCGGATGCCGTTATCGACGAGGACCGCATCGTCGGTCGCGACGACCAGCTCGAAGACATCATTACGTATCTCCGGCCGGCGCTGCAGGGCAACCGCCCGCCGAATATGCTGCTCTACGGCCCGTCCGGGACCGGCAAGTCCCTGATCATCAACGCTGTCTGCCAGCAGGTGCTCGAACTGGCAAACAGCCAGGACATCGACTTCGGCGTCGTCGAAATCAACTGCCAGACGCTCAAGTCACACGACCGGGCCGTCTACCAGCTCGTGGAAAACGCCGCGGCGAAAGCGGGCGTCGAGGTCGGCGTCCCACAGAGCGGGGTCTCGACGAGCCAGAAGCTCAACCGCTTCTACGATATTCTGAGCGAACACTTCGAGTCGGTCATCATCATTCTCGACGAGGTCGACCTGCTCGTCGGTCGCCAGCGGGATCCAAACGACGAACCGGCGTACTCGAAACTCCTGTATCAGCTGTCGCGGGCCTCCCAACTGGGCCGGATCGACCAGCACGTCTCGGTCGCCGCGCTCACGAACGATCCGCGCTTCATGGAGGAACTCGACGGCCGTGCCGAGAGCTCGTTCAACCCCCAGGACGTGGTGTTTTCCGACTACGACGCCAACCAACTGCAGGCGATCCTGGAACGCCGACGCGACGCGTTCCAGGAGGGAGTCCTCGAAGACGGGATCATCCCGCTCAGTGCTGCCTTCGCGGCACAGGATCACGGCGACGCGCGGAAGGCGATCGACCTGTTCCGGACGGCAGGCGAGATCGCGGATCGTGCCGGCGACGACACGGTCCACGAACAGCACGTTCGCGACGCACAGGAAGAGGCCGAACGCGACCGGACGCTGACCCAGATGCAGGGGCTCTCCTCGCAGAAGAAGCTCTCGCTGTACGCGACGGCGATCGTCCCGGTCTACTCGAATCGCACCCTCAACGCCGTCCCGAGTACGGTCGCCTACCGCGTCTATCAGTACCTCACGGACCTTCTGGACACGGACGAGAAGTCTCGGGACTCCTACCTCCGGTACATGGGCGAGGCCGAGACCTACAACTTCGTCACCTCGGAGAAGCGGGGCCGTGGCTACGGCAGCGGCGTCCACAAAGAGTACACGTTCGTCGACGACCCAGAGGTCGTCGCCGAAACGCTACGCTCGGACATCCGACTCGAAGAGGTCGAGCAGGACGAGTCACTGATCAAGTCCGTCGTCAACGCTCAGATCGAGGACTTCTTCGAGGGGTGAGGCCGCGTGACTTCTGATGCCCTCCGACCCAGCTCGCATACGCCGGACGATCTCTCTCGCTCGCACTGACAGTTTCATCTCGCACACGGGGTGGTCATCTCGCAGACGGTGTGGTGCCGATCTCGTGGCCTATCGTTTCGCAGACGGAGAGCGCCCAAGTCATTTCGCACACGGGGTGGGTGTGTACCACTCACTGGCGGCGGCGACACGCCTCCGGCGTGCACCCAGCACAGGACTCCGTTTCACTTCGCACACGGGGTCGGTCCCGCTCTCGTCGAGATTCATCTCGCACACGGGGGGTGGTGCTCCGGACACGACCCGAGAATCACTTCGCACACGGGGTGTGTCACACTCCTCATACTGCCGGCTGTCACTTCGTGACGAGCTTCGCCACCCCGGGGTGGCGAAATCGGTCACAGATGTACAGCCGGTAGTATCAGCCACTGTCGCCTCGGGCGACGACTACGCCGGATCAACGGGACCATCGTACTGCGAACGGATCTGTTCGCCGTCGCGCCACTGCCAGTAGTAGTAGCGGTTGTCGTTGATCTCCTTGACCGTGATCGTCGCCTTCGACGGGACGCCGTCGGGAGGGTTCTCGGGTCCGTCCTCCCGTTTGTGGGCTCTGTCGGCGTGCTCGCCGTCGCCGTCGTCGGCCCCATCCAGACGATCGTTCCGTTCGCGAAACGCTGCGAGCGCCTCGGCGTACTCCGCGATCTGGCGGAGACGAGTCGGCGAACACTGTTCGAGTCCGTCGCCGAGGTCATCGGGCAGGTCTGCCGGCGGCGTCGGTGGATCGTCGCTCACTTCGATCTCCCTGTTAACCAACACGGACTCCAGCACCGTCGTTCTGTTGGTTAAGACGGTCGGACCGTTCCCTCTGTCGCCGGTTTCCCGCCACGTCGACCGTTCTCGCCCGCGTACTGACCGGGGAGCACGCGTTTCCATCGACCCCCAGGGGGTTCGAGGGGTATCGAGGGTCGACGGAAACCATGAAGTGCAAACGGCAAATAGCGGTGTATACGTGGTCAAATCGGCCATGGTTTCAGACGGACCCTTGTGGGATTGAAGCACGGGCTTCCTTGAGTTCCGCCTGAAGCGTCTCGAAGTTTCAGACGGACCCTTGTGGGATTGAAGCGGTTTACAGGTTTACATCCTGACGCCGTCATGCGATTAGTTTCAGACGGACCCTTGTGGGATTGAAGCACGGTGCTCGACCAGATGGTGATCCACTCGCCCGGTTTCAGACGGACCCTTGTGGGATTGAAGCGCGAGAGCGCCCGGCCGATGCAACACGCGGCCGTCGTTTCAGACGGACCCTTGTGGGATCGAAGCTAGCCGGTATCGTCCGGCGACTTCCACAGGGCTTCCAGATCGTCCCGTAGATACCGGATCGATTCGTACCGATCCCGCTTTGCCGTCGCCAGCGCCGTGCGTACGATCTCGTCGAGTTCGGGCGGCACGTCGTCACGGCCGGCACTCGGGGCTGGTGGTGGCCCGTCGTCGCGGACGATCCGCTTGCGGACGGCGAGGCGTCCGCCGCTCACGGGGGGCTCGCCGCGTAGCATCGCGTACAGCACAGCGCCGACCTGGTAGATGTCCGTGACCGGGTCCGGTTCCCCGAAGGCCTCGGCGTCGAACTGTTCGGGCGCGGCGAAGTGCCGGGAGAACCCCTCCATCGAGTCGGTTCGGTCCCGCAGCTTTCTCGCGAGGCCCCAGTCGGCGAGCTTCGGCAGGTCCCAGCGTGACGGTGCCGTTTCGGTGAAGAGGACGTTCCCCGGCTTGACGTCCAGGTGGGCGATCCCGTACTCGTGTGCGACTTCGAGCGCGCGGCAGAGACACTGCGCGATCCACACGGCCTCTTCGACCGCCAGCCCGTCGGTGCCGTCGAGTCGATCGGCGAGATCGCCGCCGTCCATGTACTCCATGGCGATCCACGGGCGGGTGTCCCCGATGTCGACGACGCCGACGATGTACTCGTGGGAGCGCCACCGGCGGCTCTCTCGCTCGCGGTCGTCGACGGTCTGCCACGTCTGTGCCCGCTGGAGAAACGAACTGATCGCGTCGTGTGTCAGGGTTCGCTCGCCGCGAGCCGGTTCTTTCAGCGCGATCCGGGCCGGCGACTCGATCGCCGGGTGGGTCGTCTCGTACACGACCGCCTGGCCGCCGGTTCCCAGCGTCGCTCCGATCTCGAAGTCCTCGTAGCTCACCGACCGTCGCGGTGGGCTCGGGAACTGTTCGACAGCCGGGGCGCGCGCGTCTCTGATCGCCCGATCGAGTGTGGCGCTCGACCGGTCGGGATCGGTCTGGTCCGTGGCCGCTGTGACACGCTCCGCTGGAGAACCCGTGCTGACGACCACCTTCGCCTCCCGGCGCACCGCACCGTCGCGCTCGTATCCGATCTGCTGGACGGAGACGATTCGCCCCTCCGGAACGGAACTCTCGGTCGAGGCGACTACCCGATGGCGGTAGGGATCCGTTTCGGCCCCGCCGTCGGGATCGACGAGCACGAGTCCCGCCGCTTCGAGCCCGCGGTCGATCCGGTCGACCAGCGCTTCCAGGTCGTCGAACGCCAGCCCGGTCGACGTGTCTTCGCCGAGCAGTGCTCGCAGCGCGTCCTCGACGGCCGCCAGCTCGTCGACGAGTCGGTCGGATCGCTGGCTCTCGCCGTCCTCGTCATGGCTGTCTGCTCTCTCCGCGTTCGTCCCGAGGATCGACTCGACGTTCCGGGCCGTCTTTTCGAGGTTGTCGCGGAGGTCCGCCACGTCGTTGTCGATCGATCGGCGACAGTAGAGGACGCCCCGGTGGAGCTGGTTGCGCACGTCGAGGGTCTCGTCGATCAGCGTCTCCAGCTCCATCGGGGCGCTCGTCTCCGAGTTGCCGTCGGCTGCCGTCACCTCGTCCTCGTCCCGTGCGGCAACCAGTTGGGGCGCGGGCCGTTCCTGCTCGGACTGCCGTCTCGTTCCATCCTCCAGGGGTAGCACCGTCGTCGGATCGATCGTGATCGATTCACTGCCGCCGTCGTGGTCTGCCTCGACGTTGATCCACCGGTTCTCGTCGATGCTCACCGTGACCTCGATCGCCGGTGTCCCAGCCGAGGCCGGTGGCACGTCGGTCAGGACGAACTCGGCGAGCAACTCGTTCCGTGTGGCGGTTTCGTGTTCGCCCTGGAACACGCGTATCGGTACCGCCGTCTGGTCGTCCACCGTCGTGGTGAACACCACTGACTCGACGGTGGGGATGGTCTCGCCTCGCTCGACGATGCGCTCGAAATCACCGCCCTCGACCGCGATGCCCAGCGGCAGGGAGGTCACGTCCAGCAGCACCACGTCGTCGACCTCGCCCGAGAGGATGCCAGCCTGCACGGCCGTCCCGAGTGCGGTGACCTCGTCTTCGTTGACGCGTCTGGTCGTCTGCTGTCCGACCAGCGCCTCGATTCTGTTTCGGACCTGCGGGAGCCGGCTCGCGCCGCCGACGAGGAGGAGCTCGTCGACGTCGTCCGTCTCGTGTCGACTCTCATTCAGGACTGCCCTGGTCGACTTGACGACGCGCTCGACGAGGGGCTCGGTCAGTGACTCGTAGGTGTCTCGATCGAGTGTCGCGTTCAGGTCCAGCGGACCGTCGTCCGTCGTCGCGACGTAGGGAGTGTCGATCCGCGTCCGCTCGCGCGAGGCGAGCTCGATCTTCGCGGCCGCCGCTGCGTCGGCCAGCCGTCTACGGGCCTGTGGGTCCTCGCGCAGATCGATGCCGTGGTCCGCCTCGAACCGATCGGCGAGGTGGTCGACGATCGCCGCGTCCCACTCTTCGCCTCCCAGCTCGTCGTCTCCGCCGTTGGCCACGATCTCGTAGATGCCGTTCTCCACGTCCAGCAGCGAGACGCTCAGCGAGCCACCGCCGAGATCGCAGACCAGCACGGTCTGTTCTCCGTCGCTCCCGTAAGCGTATCCCATCACCGCGGCCGCCGCGTCGTCGATCGTCCGTTCGATCTCCAGCCCGGCGATCTCGCCGGCTCGCTCGATGCGTCTCCGCTGGCGAATCGACGCCACCGCGGGGACGGTGACGACCGCCTTCTCGACGGGCCGCCCGAGGGCGCTCTCGGCGTCAGAGCGAAACTTCTCGAAGAGCGATCCCGCCAGCTCCACGGTCGAGTACTCTCGCTCGCCCAGCTCGACCGTGCTGCCCTCGCCGAGGAGGACGCGCTTGACCGACGTGACGGTCCGCTCCGGTCGGGAGACCGCTCGCTTCCGGGCTGCTTTGCCCACCAGCAGATTCCCGTCGTCGTCGACGGACAGCGCGGTGGGTGTCGCACGGTCTCCCTCGCTGTTGACGACGATTTCGGGCTCGCCGTCAACCGGCACTGCACAGACGCTGTCGGTCGTCCCCAGATCGACGCCGAGTATCACGTCGTTGGTCGGACCTGCGCCGGTCCTTCCTGCCGTCTCGACCGCGATGTCGTCGAACTCACGCTGTCCCTCGATCTGGAGTGTCGCGTCGCCGGTCGCGTCCTGGATCGAGACCCGCAGGGTCCCATCGCTGTCGACGGTGAACATGACTGCTACTTCCGGCACGCCCGCGGGGGCGGGTGCGAGGCCGGAGACCGTACACTCGCCGAGCAGCTCGTTTTCCTCGACACGTTCATGCTCGCCCTGGAACACACGAATCTGGACCGTCTGCTGGTTGTCCTCGGCCGTCGTGAAGGTCTCCCTCGCCGACGCCGGTAGCGACTGCCCTCGGGAGAGCAACTGCTCGCAGTGACCGCCATCGACTTCGATGCCGACGCCTGCGGCCAGCGTCGCTCCTGGCTGTGTCCCTCCCATTCCGTTGTCTGCTTTCTCTGGCTCCTCTGAGATAGGTATTGGGGAGTGTCCCCGCGAGCCCGGCCGATCAGGGCGCGCCGTCGAGGATGTCGGTCAGCTTTTCGGGCTCGATGTTCCGGCCCGAGATCGGGAACACGACCGTCGATCCCGCGAGTTCGTCCGCGCGCTGTCTCATCGCCGCCAGGCTCGTCGCACAGGCACCCTCGATGGGCACCCCCTCGTTTACGAACAGATCGCGAACGCCTCGCCGGAGGGCCGCCTCGCTCACGAGTCGGAACTCGTCGAGTCGCTCGCGGAGGACCGTCGTCGTCAGCGCGAAGGGGACGCGCGTCGCGACACCCTCGGCGAACGTCTCCATCCGATCGTGGGGTTCGAGCGTGTCCTCGGCCCAGGCGCGGTGCATCGCCGGTGCCGCCTCCGACTGGGCTCCGATCACGGTGGCGTCCGTGAGCGCGCCCACCGTCAGACAGTAGCCGGCGGCGCTGGATCCGCCACCGACGGGACAAAACAGGTAGTCGAGATCCGGCAGCGTCTCGACGATTTCGAGGCCGGCAGTCCCGACCCCGGCGACGAGACTCGGCTCGTTCGCGGAGTGGACGTATCGATAGCCCGCCTGCGCGGCCAGGGACACGGCGTGCTCGCGGGCCTCGTCGAAGTCAGCGCCGTGGAACTGTACGTCGGCACCGAGCCGTTCCATCGCGGCCACCTTCGCGGCGTTGGCCGCTTCGGGCACCACGATCGTCACCGGCACGTCGAACGCACGGCCGGCGTAGGCGACCGACTGCCCGTGGTTGCCGGTGCTCGCGGCGATCAGGCCCGACTCGCGGAACTCCTCGTCGAGGCGCGACGCGAGGGTGACGCCACCGCGGACCTTGAACGCCCCCGTCGGCAGGGTGTCCTCGCGTTTCAGGTACACGTCGGCGTCGAACTCGGCCGAGAGGGACTCGCTCCGGACGAGCGGCGTTCGCGGGAGGTGGTCGTCGACGACGGGACGGGCCTCGTACACGTCGGCGGTCGCTGGTGGGGTGGGATCGTGATACGGGAACACGGTCGTCGCATCGGGGGAGGGAACAGGGCTGTACTCGCTCACGGGGGCCTGTTACAGGCGCTCGGAATTAACCTTTCACATCGTCTGGCCGACGGTCTCGGCCCCGCCGCCAGTGCGGTCGACGGCCGATCAGGTGAGGACGACGACGTTCCCCATCCCGCGGCGCTTGCGCTCGATGAGGTCCCGCGCTTCGAGGTTGTCCAGCGCTCGGCTGACGGTCGCTTTCGACACGTCCGTCTGCTCGACGATCTCGCTCTGTGGGAGCACGCCGTCGGCGTCGAGTACGGCCTCGTAGACGATCCGCTCGTTGTTCGCGAGCCGGTCTGCCACTTCTTCCCACTCGCTGCGCCGGGCCGCCAGCAGTTCCGACGGCGCTGTCTGCTCGCCGTCGCCGTCGGTTGGGCTGTCCGGCTCTGGGACCGGTCGGTCCGCTGGCGACGCAGGCTCGCCGTCGACGAGGAGGACGGTCGCACTCGCGCCAGCGGCGAACGCCGCGATCGTGAGTGCGATCGCGCCGCCGGGGCGAAGCGACGGACCCAGCGTCCCGGCCCGCACGGTGGCGTCTCCCATCGCGACCGTGATCGACGGCGGCGTGACGAGACGGACGGTCAGCGCGACCGTCACGGCCGTCGCGACGACGAAGGTCCCGGCGGCGACGACCGTTCGTCGGTCGCGGTTCTCGCTGCTCATCGTCCACGAGGGGACCCGCTGGCCCCCTCTCTGAGTCGGACGAACGCGTCGACCGTCTCGTTTTCCAGATCGACGACGACGCTGTACCGCGTCGCTCGTTCGACCGGATCGACGACCACCAGCGCCCGCCGGTCGCTCATTCGCCGTTCGGTTCGCTCGACGACGACGCCGTCCGCTCGCTCTCGCAGGGTGAACGCGGAGTCGTTGGCCGGCGCGAGCTGCGTCCAGGCCGTCTCCGGGTCTGCTCCCGCCACTGCGGCGGTGTCGCTTCGGACGGACTCGGGGATCGGTCGGATCGTGTACACCGCGCCGTCCGGCGTGGACTCGTCGGCGAACGCCCCCGTCGTCGTCACGATCTCTTTGGCACGCTCTCGGGTCGCGAGCGGGAGCTCGACCGGCTCGCGCGGCGTCGTCGTCACGACGAGGGAACTCCCGCGACCGGCGATCTCGACCCGCTCGACGGTACGCAGATCGGCGACCACCGTCCGGTCGCGCTCGCCGCTCGTTTCGACGAGCTGTCCGTCGTTGATCGCGAACTCGTGTTCTACGGGTGGCGTGACCGCCGCAGTGACGCCGGTCACGGTCGCGAACAGCGCGATACTGCCGCCGAGGACGCCGAGTGCGAGGACCAACACCACTCGGGACCGCACGACCGTCTTCATGTCTTCCGAGACCGAACGTCCTCCCAAGAAGGTGCTGGTTTCCACCGGTTCGAAACGCCTGAAACGGGACTGAAACGCGTTTCACGCCTGTTTCACGGCCGTTTCCAACGGACGCTTACAAGCCCTTTCTGTCAACCCACGGGTGGCGCGATCGGGTCAGTCCCCTGCCGGCGGCCCCGAGACGAACCCCGTCACACGTTCCCCCTCCACGAGCCGCTCTCGGCCGCTCGCGGGCTGGTCTGATCGCCACACGAACACATGACACGATCCAGTCCCCGCCAACGGAGTGGTACAGATGCGACGTGAGTACCGGCTTGCAGCCTACGCGCTGGCCGTTTCGGCGCTCCTCCTGGCCGCCAGTGGCGCGGTCGTCGTCGCCGACGGCAGCGTGGCCGACCCGGCAGACGAGTCGCCAGAACCGACGAACGACACCGTCACCTCGTCCGGCACCGACGCCGACACGGAGACCGTCGACGTATCGGTCACCAACACCAGCGCAACGACGTTCACGGTCAGTGAGGCCGGCCGAACGTGCAGCGGCGCGCTCCGGGTCGACGCTCCGAACCGGACCCGGACCGACGTGCGCGTCGACGGCGTCACCGTCACGCTGATCGAGGCACACGGCGGCGAGGCCTTCGACGAGATCGACCGCCAGCGATTCGCGGCGCTGGTCTGGGACGAGTTCTCGACCAGCGCCGGACTCGGCGAGTCCGAGCACGTCGAACTCCGGGTCAACCAGTACTACGAGAGCGTCGACCGCGAGGAGCCGACCGACACCGTCGGCGTCCGCGCCAGCCCCGCCGACGGCTGTCTCCCGAGCGTCGCGGGGACGGTCTCGCTCGACAACGAGTCGGTCGACGTGCGCTCCGCACAGCCGGCACTCGACGATCTCGACCTGACGATCACGGACACGATCGGCGTCCTCGACGACGAGGAACGGACGCTGGTCGAGCGACTCGTCGAGAACGACTCACAGGCCAGCTACACCGTCCAGCAGCGGTTCGACGATCCCAGCGCGCTGGCGGCGACCGTCGTCGAAGCGACCAACGACGGCGAGGTCGCACTCGAACTCACGGCGTCGTCGGACAGTCCGACCGTCGTGGTCCGGATCGATCTCGAAACCGAGAGCGTCGTCACCGCCTACACGAAGCTCTCGATCGAGAGCGTCGACGAGACCGATACCGTCGTCGTCGACGGCAACGAGACGGTGACCTTCGAGACGAACGGTACCGCGTCGTCGGCCAGCGGCGACTGACTCTCACACGCCGACGCCCTCTCCGTCGTAGCGCTACGCGGTCGTCTCGGCCCAGAACCGCCGACAGAGTCGTAGCTGGTCGACGACGCCCCGGACGGAGCGGCCCCACATCGCGACGACCGGCGCGGCGGTCTCTCCGTCATCGTATCTGGGCTGTGTGAGAACGCTGGTCCGACACTCGGGGCAGCGATAGCGGGTCCGGCGGGCCGTCTCGGAGACGTTCCACTCCCCGGTCGCCGGACTCCGGTGGTCACACTCCGGGCAGTACAGCGTCGATTTCAGTGGCGTGTCCTCGCCGGTGGCTGATCGCCGTCGCCTCATCAGGAACACACAGTGGTCCGAGGGGTAAACCGTCTCCCATTGTCTGCATCTCTGGTACAGGAATCGGCGGGAGAGTGGTAACAAACCGAGAGTCGGGAGGGTCGAACGGCACTCAGACCGTCAGCGCCCCAGCGCCGACGTGATGCCTCACAGTCGCCTCAATTGCGCTATTCGAACTGTTCGACGACCTGCTCGTAGCGCTGGCTGGGTTCTTCCCAGTCGACGACCTCGAAGAAGTTGTCGACGAACTCGCCGCGGGCCGGCCCGTAGTCGTGGTAGTAGGAGTGTTCCCACACGTCCAGCGCGAGGATGGGGTGGCTCCCCCAGAGTGCGCCCTGGTCGTGCTTGTCGACGACGACGTTCCGGAGCTGGTTGCTGAACGAGTCGTACACCAGCAGCGCCCAGCCACCGGCGGCCGAGGCGGCGGCCTCGAACTCGCCTTTCCAGGCCTCGTAGGAGCCGAAGTCCTCCTCGATCCGGTCGGCCAGCGCGCCCGACGGCTCGTCGCCGCCAGTCGGGCTCATGGACTGCCAGAACAGGTCGTGGAGGACGTGACCGGAGCCGTTGTGCGTGACGTTCCGGAGTGCGCCCGACGAGGAGGAGAAGTCGCCCGCCTCGCGGTTCGCTTCGAGCGTCTCCTCGGCGGCGTTCCAGCCGTTGACGTAGCCCTGATGGTGGGTGTCGTGGTGCCAGGTCAGCACCTGTTCGCTGATGTGTGGTTCGAGTGCGTCGTAGTCGTACGGCAGCGGCGGCAGTTCGTGTTCGCTCATCGTGCGTCCATCGGTACGCGCGAAAGCGACTTCAACGTTCTCTGAACGAGATTTTTGTAGCCGTACTGACCGCTCAGCCGTCGAAGAACCGACCCGGGTCGATCCGGGACAGTCGCATCGCGTTCCCGGTCACGCCGAGGCTCATCCCCATGTCACCGACGACGACCGCCAGCGCGACGCTGACCAGTCCCAGGGGCACCCCGAGTGCCAGCACCGCCTTCACGCCCAGACTCGCCCAGATGTTCTGTCGGATGACGCTGTTTGCTTCGTTTGACAGCGCATACAGATACGGGAGCTTCCCGATGTCGTCGCCCATCAGCGCGATGTCGGCCGTTTCGAGAGCGGTGTCGGTCCCCGCAGCCCCCATCGCAACCGCGACGTCGGCGATCGCCAGCGCGGGCGCGTCGTTGATCCCGTCACCGACCATGGCCACCTCGCCGTGACTGGCCTGTAAGGACTCGACGGCGTCGACCTTCTCGTCGGGCAGCAGCTCGGCGCGGTACTCGTCGACCCCGACGCGCTCGGCGATCGCGCGGGCGGTCCCCTCGTTGTCGCCGGTGAGCATCACGACGTGTTCGACGCCGAGTTCGTGTAGCCGCTCGACCGCTCGTGAGGCCGCCGGGCGAACCTCGTCGGCGATGGCGACGACGCCGAGCAGTTCGGTGGCCGTACCGACGAGCACGACCGTCTTGCCCTCCGCTTCGAACTGCGAGAGCGTGCCGGCTTCGAGGTCGGCACAGTCGTCCCGGTCACACTCCTCGTCGGTCGCCTCGACGACGGTGCCGCCGTCGGGCCGAGCGTGGGCGTGTGACAGATCGAAGCCCAGTTCCTCGAACAGCGCGGGCTTGCCGGCGTAGTACGTCTCGCCGTCGCTCTCCGCGCGGAGCCCCTTCCCGGTGAGGCTCTCGAACGCCTCGACGGCGGGCAGCTCGCCGACCGCCGATTCTCTGGCGCGCTCGCGGATCGCCTCGGCGATGGGGTGCTCGCTGCGCTGTTCGAGGGCGGCGGCGTACCGGAGCAGTTCCGTCTCGCTCGCCTCGCCGAGGGGAACCACGTCGGTGACGGCGAGTTCGCCCTTCGTGAGCGTCCCGGTCTTGTCGAGGGCGACGGCGTCGACGCTGCCCATCGCTTCGAGGTGGTTGCCGCCCTTGATGAGGACGCCGTTCTTGGCGGCGCTCGTGATCCCCGAGACGACGGAGACGGGCGTCGAGATGACGAACGCACACGGGCACGCGATGACCAGCAGCGTCAGCCCGCGGACGAACCAGGTCTGCCAGCTCCCGACGAACGTGTGGCTGAGCCCGGCGACACTGACGGTCGCGCCGCCCTCGACGAGCAACGGCGGGAGCACGGCCGTCAGGATCGCCAGCACGACGACCGTCGGCGTGTAGTAGCCGGCAAAGCGGTCGACGAACTGCTCTTTCTCGGTCTTTTTCTCCTGTGCGCCCTGGACCATCTCGATGATCTGTGAGAGCGTCGACTCCGAGGCCGACGACGTGGCCTCGAACTCGAAGTACCCCTCCGCGTTGATGCTGCCGGCGTACACCTCGTCGCCGACGTTCTTGTCGACGGGGACGCTCTCGCCGGTGATCGGCGATTCGTCGACCGCGCTGGTGCCCTCGACGATCGTGCCGTCGAGTGGGATCTTCTCACCCGGGCGGACGACGACCGTCTCGCCGACGGCCACGTCCTCGGCGGGCACGGTCTCCTCGTCTCCGTTCCGACGGACGGTCGCCTCGTCGGGGGACAGCTCCATCAGTTCACGCAGCGAGTCCCGTGCCCGATCCATCGCGTAGTCTTCGAGGAGCTCTGCGATGCTGAACAGGACCGCGAGCGTCGCAGCCTCCACGAAGTAGCCGATCCCCGTCGCGGCGATGATCGCCGTCCCCATCAGGAGGTCGATGTCGAGGCTCCTGTTTTTCGCCGAGTAGTAGCCTCCGCGGACGACCGGGTAGCCACTGACGACGATCGCGACGAGGAACAGCCCGTCGGCGAGATGGAGCGGGAACTCGAAGACGCTCCCGAGAGCGACGTTCTGGCCCCCGAGGACGAACTCGAAGAGGAGGCCCAGCGTCACGAACGCGGCCCCGATCCACGTCTTGATGGCCCGCGAACTCCGCCAGATCTCTGCCGGCGGAGCGACCTCGATTCCCTCGCCGGAGGAGTCGCCCGGCTCTCCGCTGACCTCGTAGCCGGCGCTCTCGATGGCTCCGACGACTTCGGCCTCGCTCGTCGCGCCCGTGTCGATGCTCACGATCGCCGTTCCGGTCGTCGGCTGGAGAGTCGTCTCACGCACGCCGTCGAGGCGCTGGAGGCTCTTGTCGACCTTCTGTGCACACGACGGACAGTCCATCTCGGGGACGGTCACCCGGACGGTCGTCTCACCGGGGTCCTGTCCACCGTCTCCCGCCGTCTTCGATTTGCTCGTCATTACGTACTCGTTCGGGCCACAGTTCGATAAGCCCTTGTTGGAATATTCCAACTACGCCGCCGGCCGCGCTCGTTCGCCGGCTCACACGGGGGTGACGCCCGTCGTCGAAGGCTGACAGCCCGCAATCACATACTGCGAGCTGTCAGCGTTTCTCGCCGGCCGTCACACGGGGGTGACGCCCGCCGTCGCAGGCTGACAGCCCGCAGTATCAGTCGTAGCTCGCCAGCTCACCCATCAGCTGCTCGTCGGCCACGTACTGCTTTGCCAGTCGCTCTTCGGCCCGTCGCAGCCGGTAGGTGAGCGTCGACCGCGGCACGTCCAGGTGGGTGGCGAGTTCGCCCACGTCGACCTCGCGTGGCGATTCGTAGTAGCCGTGTTCGACGGCGGCCCGGAGCGCGGCCTCCTGTTCGGCCGAGAGCGACCCCGAACCGCTCGTCTTACCCTCCGTCGACGTCTCTGCCGTCCGGAGCATCTCCGTCCGAGCACAGTCTCCGACCGCCGCTTCGAGCGCGTCGAAAAAGGTCGTGACGTCACCCGCTCCCGAGTGTATGATCCGCCAGGTGTAGTGGCGACTCTCGTGTCGCGTCTCGAAGAGGACGCCGTTGCCGAGGTGGTCGCGCGCGATGTGGGGCACGGAGTCACAGTCCGGCGTCCGCTCCCAGTTCGAGTAGAACACGAGCGTGTCGTCGTCGTGATCGAGCACCTGCGTCGTCTGGGTCGCGCCACAGTGGTCGGTCGCCAGACAGTCCGCGTAGTAGTCCGCGTCCAGAAAGGCGTCTTCGAGGGCGCTCAGCGCCTCGGGCGATCCGGTGGCGTGGTCGACTCGCCAGAGCCGATCCGCGGTCGCGTGCAGCGAGAGCGATCGAATCCGGGCCCCGGGGTGGTCGGCGAGCGTGTCGGCCACCCTGTTGCAGCCGGGTTCGTACTCCAGAGCGAAGACGAGTTCGCGCATACCCTCGCTACGGGTCCCCGTGACTTGACGGCTTCTCTGGGTCGCCCCTCTCGGCGACGCCGCCGGAGACCGGGCGATTCGCCAATGCCGAACCGCTTCGGCACAGGTGTCTTTCCCTCACTTCGGGAACTAACACGGGATGACCGTCGCGATCGACCTGCGAGATCGGCCGCTCGACCGGCTCCGTCGACGCCGTTCGAACCGTGTGGAACCACAAGCGATTCCTCGAACGAACCCCCTCTCTCGGTCGCCCTGCCAGCCATGACTGAACACGACCGACTGGAACGGACCGGATCGGGGACCGACTTCGACTTCAAGAACGACGTACTGGCCGAGTTCAAGTCCCAGACCGGCTTGACCGAGCAGACCGTTCGGCTCATCTCGGCGGAGAAAGACGAGCCCGAGTGGATGCTCCAGCGGCGGCTGGACGCTCTCGAACGGTACCGACAGCTACCGATGCCCGAGGGGTGGCCCGGACAGCCGGATCTCTCGGAGATCGACGTCGACGGGATTGTCCCGTACCTGCGGCCCGATCTGGAGACCGACGACAGCGTCGACTCGTGGGAGGACCTTCCCGACGACATCGCGGCCACGTTTGACAGACTCGGTATCCCGGAAGCCGAGCAGCGGGCGCTCTCGGGTGCCGGTGCGCAGTACGAATCCGAGGTCGTCTACCAGAACATGCAAGACCACCTCGAAGAGCAGGGCGTGATCTTCTGTGATATGGACACGGCGGTCCAGGAACACCCCGAACTGGTCCGCGAACACTTCATGACGACGTGTGTCCCACCGTCGGACAACAAATTCGCGGCGCTACACGGTGCCGTCTGGTCGGGCGGCTCGTTCGTCTACGTTCCGGAGGGCGTCACCGTCGAGATGCCCCTCCAGGCGTACTTCCGGATGAACGCCGAGGGGATGGGACAGTTCGAGCACAAGATCGTCATCGCGGAACCGGACTCGGAACTGCACCTCATCGAGGGCTGCTCGGCACCCCACTACGGCACGCACAACCTCCATAGCGGCTGTGTCGAGGTGTTCGTGGGTGAGGGTGCTCACGTCCAGTACTCGACGGTCCAGAACTGGTCGACGAACACGTACAACCTCAACACCAAGCGTGCCATCGTCGAGGCCGACGGGACGATGGAGTGGGTGTCCGGTTCGATGGGGTCGAAGGCGACGATGCTGTATCCGGCGTCGGTCCTCAAGGGTCCCGGCGCGACGGACAACCACATCACGATCGCGTTCGCGGGCGAGGGCCAGAACATCGACACCGGCGCGAAGGTCTACCACAACGCGCCAGACACTCACTCGACCGTCGAGTCGAAGTCGATCTCCAAGGACGGCGGCCGGACGAACTATCGGGGCCTCGTCCACATCGCCGACGGGGCCGAAGATGCTTCGACGAGCGTCGAGTGTGACGCGCTGATGTTCGACAACGAGTCCACGTCGGACACGATGCCGTACATGGAGATCCAGGAGTCGAACGTCGACGTGGCCCACGAGGCGACCGTCGGCAAGATCGGCGACGAGGACGTGTTCTACCTCCAGAGCCGCGGTCTGGACGACGACGACGCAAAGCAGATGATCGTCGCCGGCTTCATCGAGCCGATCACGGAAGAACTGCCCATCGAATACGCGGTCGAACTGAACCGCCTCATCGAACTCGAGATGGAGGGGAGCCTCGGGTGACCGTCGCCCACTCGCGCCGCCGTCCCGAGTAGCAAACTGTTTAGGGCCACCTAAATTATCTATGCCTTATGACGGCGGCAAACACGGACGAACCGATCGAAAACAGTCACGAACCGGCATTCGGGGACGACGCGATCGAGGCGGTGGCGTTCCTGGCCCGCTCGGAGCATCGGCTTCGCGTTCTCGCACTGCTCGACGACGGCGTCCACTCGCGTACCGCGCTCGGCGAGCACACGGGCGTCTCGCGTGTCACGCTCAGTCGCATCCTCAACGACCTCGCCGACCGTACGCTGATCGAGCACGATCCGACGGAAAACACGTACGCACTGACCGGCTTCGGCGAACTCGTCTACGCGGACTTTGCTCGCCTCCTGGGCACTGTCTCCGTCGGGCAGGCGGTTCCCGACGTCGTCGATCGACTGCCCACGGAGTGGTTCGACTTCGAGCTTCGGTGTCTCAGCGAGAGTACGCTGGTGGCCCCCGACAGCGACGACCCGCTCGCTGCCGCGAGGATCGTCGCCAACGCCGTCCAGGATGCTTCGAGCTTTCACGCGCTGCTCGGGACGTTCATCTCGCTGCCGATGTACACGTTCGAGGACGCAGTTCGATCCGGCGATCCGCCCGACGGTGTGGTCCTGTTCGACGCGAGCCTGACGGAGACGATGGTCGACGACGCCGACCTCCGCAATCGCTGGCGACACATCGAAGCCGAGATCGGTTCGACCGTCTATTACACGGTCGACGACCCAGTTCCCTGTAGCATCGACCTCATCGACGGCGACACGGTGTTTCTGACCGTCGACCGCGAACAGCACAGCGGCTTCGATATTCTTCGCTGTACCCATCCGGCAGTCGTTCGCTGGGCCCGAGAGACGATCGAGAGACAACTGGCGGACGCGACCCCGCTCGATCGGTGTCTCTCTGCACGATCCTGAACAGCCGCCTGTACACACACCGCTGGCTGTAACACGGCGTGAACAGCGTAAACGGGCCCGTTACACCACACGGCGCGAATTACTAATGCTGTTTAGGCACGCCTAATTCATATGGTACGCAGACGGCAACTACTCGCAAGTGGTGGCACTCTCATTGGAACAGCTCTCGCCGGTTGTCTCGGCGACACCAGCGGCTCGGAGGAGCCGACGACCACCACCACAGATCGGTCGACGACGACTCGCTCCCGATCGACGGACGGGGCGGCGTCGTACACGGTGACAGTCGAACCGAACCCATCGTACACGTTCGAAACAGTTCCCGAGACCTACGCGGCGATTCCGAGCGTCTGGATGGACATCGGCATGGCGCTGGGCATCCAGCCGACCGCGACAGCTAGTCTCGAACGCGCGCCGCTGAAGTACTACGACGCTCTCCCGAACGTCTCCTTCGAGGAAGACGAGGTGGTGAAACTCGCGTCCGACTCCGAATCCGGCTACGACAAGGAGAACTTCTACGCCGCCGACTGCGACGTTCACCTCATCGATCCGCGGATGTTGAAGTTCTTCGCGAACTGGAACGACTCCGACATCGAGGAGATCCGGACCGGCGTCGGGCCGTTCCTCGGATCGAGCATTCGGTTCGCGTCCTCTTCCGCCGTCGGCCGCGAGCCGTACTACCGACTCTACGGGGCCTTCGAGAAGGCCGCGGAGATCTTCCAGCGCCGCGAGCAGTTCGAAGCGTGGCAGTCGTTCCACGCCGACTTCATGTCGACGATCGAGGCGGGCCTCCCACCGGAAGACGAGCGCCCGACGGTCGCCGCCATCTGGCGCGGCGTCAGGCCGGACTCCGGCCAGTTCCGTATCGCACCACTGGACCCGCTCCAGAACAACACGCTCACGTACCGCCGGCTGGGCATGCGAGACGCCTTCGCCGGCAACGTGCCGGACGGTCCCATCGGGTACGAGGAGCTCCTCGACGCCGATCCGGACTACATCGGTGCTGTCGGTGGGCTCACGTCGCTCACTCACGACGAGTTCGTCGAGACCGTCGTCGAACCGTTCGAGGCCAACTCGAACGGACAGGACCTGACCGCCGTCCAGGAACGGAACCTCGTCCGGACCGGCGGTCAGTTCATGGGTCCGATCGTCGACCTCTTCTCGACGGAGGCACTCGCCAAGATGGTCTATCCGGAGTCCTTCGGCGAGTGGCCGGGATCGCCGGACGCAATCGAGCCGTCCGAACAGCTCTTCGACCGGCAGGCTCTCTCGGCGATCATCAACGGGAACTTCTAGGCATCGATGGCGAAGGTACTCGACGAACTCGCCGAGCGTTCCGCCGTCGGGCGTGACTGGTACGTGACCTCCAAACTCGCCGCACTCGCGCTCTGTAGCCTGGGGATCCTGCTGCTCGTCACCCTCCTGCAGGTGAGCTTCGGCGCGTATCCGCTGACACTCGGCGAGGCGTGGGCGACCGTCTTCGACCCGGCGATCCTGCTGAACGGGGACATCTGGCACGCGTTTCTCCTCAGTGGCGACACCCCGGAGTGGTTCACGCGCCGACAGCTCGTCGTCTGGAACATCCGGCTCCCGCGGATCCTCGTCGGCGTCCTCGTCGGTGCGAACCTCGCGGTCTCGGGCGCGATCTTCCAGATCATCACGCGCAACGAACTCGCCAGCCCCTACATCCTCGGCGTGAGCGACGGCGCTGGCCTGGTCGTGCTCCTCACGCTGACGGCCTTCTCCGGCTTGCTCCCGTTGTTGCCGGTGCTGGCCGCAGCTGGCGGGGGCGCTGCGTTCTTGCTCGTCTACGTCATCGCCTGGAAGAACGGGACCAGTCCCGTCCGGCTGGTACTTGCCGGCGTCGTGGTCGGGACCGTCTTCGGGTCCGTCCAGCGAGCACTGTTTTTCTTCATCGACAATCTCGGTGTCGTCATGTCGGCCCAGACGTGGCTCTCCGGGTCGCTCCTGGGAACCGACTGGGCACAGGTCCGCATCGCGCTCCCGTTTACCGTGCTCGCGATGCTCCTGGCCTTCGCCGTGACCCGAGAGCTCGACGTGTTACTGCTTGGCGAAGAGACTGCCGAGTCGCTCGGCATGCCCGTCGAGAAGGTCCGCTTTGCCGTCGCCGGCATCGCCATCCTCTCGACGGCCGCCGCAATCGCCGTGGCGGGGCTCGTGGGCTTCGTCGGTCTGATCGTCCCCCACATGGTTCGCAACATCGTCGGCAGTGATTCCCGCCGGCTCCTCGCCGGCTGTCTCTTCCTGGGGCCGACGCTGCTGGTCGGTGCCGACGTTGGCGCACGTCTCGTCCTGAGCCCGATACAGCTCCCCGTCGGGATCATCACCGGGCTCGTCGGTGGGCCGTACTTCCTCTACCTGATGCGCAAGAAAGAGAAGTTGGGTGAGGTCTGATGGCGGGCGATCACCGTTCGCGCAAGTCGGGGACCGACGACCGCACGGACGACGCGACGCCCGACCGAAGCCCGACGACGACGGCGGTCCGTGGCACGGATCTCGTCGTGGGCTACGGCGACACGTCCGACCCGGTCATCGATGGGGAGTCGATCGACATCCCGACCGACGAGGTGACCGCGCTCATCGGGCCCAACGGCAGCGGGAAGAGCACCCTGTTGAAAGGACTCGCACACAGGCTCGAACCGGACCGAGGGACGGTTCTGCTCGACGGGCGAGCGGTCGACTCGTTCGGCACGAAGGCGCTGGCTCGGAAACTGGGGCTGCTCTCTCAGGAGAACGTGGCACCCGAGGGGATCTCGGTCGCCGACCTCGTCGAACGCGGTCGGTATCCCCACTGTGGCTTTTTCGACTCGCTGTCGGACACGGACCACGCCGCCGTCGACGACGCGATACAGCTGGCCGGCATCGACCACCTCCGGGAACGGGACGTGGGTAGTCTCAGCGGCGGCCAAGAGCAACTCGTGTGGATCGCGATGGCACTCGCACAGGACACCGACGTGGTGTTGCTCGACGAACCCACGACGTTCCTGGACCCCCACCACCAGCTCGAAGTGATGCAGATCGTCGAGACGCTGCGGGACGAAAGCGACACGACCGTCGTCCTCGTTCTCCACGACATCGGGCAGGCGGCCCGCTACGCCGACCACGTCGTGGCGCTCAAAGACGGGGCGGTGTACGCCCGCGGCCCCCCCGAGTCGATCGTGACGCCGGCCCTGCTCGCCGACGTCTTCGAGATCGAAGCGACGGTCGTCGAGACCGAACACGGCCCTCGGATCGTCCCGCTCGATCCCATTCACGACGACTCCACGTAGGGCGGCTAGGAGACGACAGCAGAGAGACGAGCGTGCTGTCTTCGTGGACTCAAAGCCGTCTTTGAATCTTCCACAGACCGATGGCGTTCCCACTCTGACACTGTGGTATGGAACGCAGAGCGTTTCTGACGACGATCGGTGTCGGACTGACGGCGGCTAGTGGCTGTCTCTCTTCTGGGAGTGCGAACTCACAGACGACTGACCCTTCGACGGACACGACGGAGTCGACCGAGCGTGATCGATTCGAGGCGACACTCGTCGAAACCGACGAGACTGTCGAACGCACCGTCGGCACGGGCGCCCTCGAAGAGCGCGGCCGCCGTCGGCCACACCGCGTCGCGGTCACGAACTCGGGCGACGAGCCCAAACAGGTAACTGTCTCTCTCGAGCGGTCGGGTACCACCGTTCTGGACGAGGTGTTCACACTCCGATCGGCGGCAACAGTCGGTGTCGCGCTCACGGAACTGGGCAGCTACGACCTCACAGTGACCGTGCCAGCAGCCGACGCGACGGAGACGATCTCTCTCGGTCCCGATCGCTTTACGTGTAACGTGACGAAAACGTCGATCGGGATACAGGACGGTGGCGCTCTCGACGTACTGTCGACGTCCACGCGCATGGCCTGCCCCGGTGTCGTCACCGAACGTGTCTCGGCAGACGCCGTCGCCTCACGCACGCTCGGAGACGCCTCGACTGACGAGGACCCGGAGGAGACGACGCACGGCGTCGCCCTCCGGAACGAATCCGACCGGACCTGGACGGCTCGCCTCCTCGTCGACAGCGACGCCGGTCCCCTGTTCGACGGCGTGTACACCGTCGCGCCCGGCGGACGTGTCCGGCTCACGCTCGCCGAACGTGGCAGCTACTCTGTCTCCTTCGACGTGCTCGAAACCGGTGGGACTGCGACCGAACCTGTTCCGTCTTCGTCGTTCGACTGCAACGAGTCCTCGACGCGGGCGACGATCGACGCCGACGGCGAACTGTCCGTGAGTACGATGACGACGCTCGTGGCCTGTCCCGAGCCGACCCCGGATACGACGACGAACTCCTCGTCGTAGTACGACTGGGCAACTCTACGTGCTGTTTTCGCTCGCCAGGGTGTCCCAATGCTGTTCGACTCTCGGACATCGTCTGATCGAACCTCCCCACGTCGCCGCGAACGCCTGTCGTCTCTGAGAAGTTCTCCGAGCGTCCCCCTACACCCCCAAATCGGCGACTCCGGCCTCGATACCCTCCCCACCGCTGTCCTGTGGTTTCACTACCCACGCCGTGTTCGAATCGTTGGCCTTTTATAGTCTCCTCTCTCACGATTATATCCGTACGAGGGATGACGGACGCCGGGTCGCTGCCCGCTACGTCACCCCGGCTCTCGGCGACTTCGGTCGTCGGCGAGTAGCGAGCGAGCGTGTCTCCGATCGCCGCTTCGCGGTGATCGGCACGCTCGCGAAGGATGAGGATCTCACCCCTGCGGTCCGCCGTCAAGATGAGATCTGATGTGAGCCCTGACGGACCCAACACGATGTAGCTGGGGAGGGATACCCCAGCATTTGCTTCCGACGGAGTGATACCTTTCCGCCGCTGACTATGTCAGCACATTCCGGTTGATCCTGCCGGAGGCCATTGCTATCGGAGTCCGATTTAGCCATGCTAGTCGCACGGGTTTAGACCCGTGGCGTATAGCTCAGTAACACGTGGCCAAACTACCCTATAGACCATGATAACCTCGGGAAACTGAGGCTAATCGTGGATATCGCATTCACGCTTGAACTGCCGAATGCGAGAAACGTTCCGGCGCTATAGGATGTGGCTGCGGCCGATTAGGTAGACGGTGGGGTAACGGCCCACCGTGCCAGTAATCGGTACGGGTGGTGACAGCCAGAACCCGGAGACGGTATCTGAGACAAGATACCGGGCCCTACGGGGCGCAGCAGGCGCGAAACCTTTACACTGCACGACAGTGCGATAGGGGGACTCCGAGTGCGAGGGCATATAGCCCTCGCTTTTCTCGACCGTAAGGTGGTCGACGAATAAGGACTGGGCAAGACCGGTGCCAGCCGCCGCGGTAATACCGGCAGTCCGAGTGATGGCCGCTGTTATTGGGCCTAAAGCGTCCGTAGCTTGCCGTGAAAGTCTATCGGGAAATCGACGTGCTCAACACGTCGGCTTCCGGTGGAAACTACACGGCTTGGGGCCGGAAGACTCAGCGGGTACGTCCGGGGTAGGAGTGAAATCCTGTAATCCTGGACGGACCACCAATGGCGAAAGCACGCTGAGAAGCCGGACCCGACAGTGAGGGACGAAAGCCAGGGTCTCGAACCGGATTAGATACCCGGGTAGTCCTGGCCGTAAACGATGCTCGTTAGGTCTGCCGTGCACTACGAGTGCACGGTGAGCCGAAGTGAAGACGATAAACGAGCCGCCTGGGAAGTACGTCCGCAAGGATGAAACTTAAAGGAATTGGCGGGGGAGCACCACAACCGGAGGAGCCTGCGGTTTAATTGGACTCAACGCCGGACATCTCACCAGTCCCGACAGCAATAACGACGGTCAGCTTGACGAGCTTACCCGAGTTGCTGAGAGGAGGTGCATGGCCGCCGTCAGCTCGTACCGTGAGGCATCCTGTTAAGTCAGGTAACGAGCGAGACCCGCATCCGTAGTTGCCAGCGATACCCTGAGGTAGTCGGGTACACTACGGAGACCGCCGACGCTAAGTCGGAGGAAGGAACGGGCAACGGTAGGTCAGTATGCCCCGAATGGACTGGGCAACACGCGGGCTACAATGGTCGAGACAATGGGTCGCGATACCGAGAGGTAGAGCTAATCTCCCAAACTCGGTCGTAGTTCGGATTGTGGGCTGAAACTCGCCCACATGAAGCTGGATTCGGTAGTAATCGCGTGTCAGAAGCGCGCGGTGAATACGTCCCTGCTCCTTGCACACACCGCCCGTCAAAGCACCCGAGTGAGGTCCGGATGAGGCCATCATGCGATGGTCAAATCTGGGCTTCGCAAGGGGGCTTAAGTCGTAACAAGGTAGCCGTAGAGGAATCTGCGGCTGGATCACCTCCTACTGAACGGGATCAGGCCGACGCGCCTGGCCCACCTGCTGTTACCGTTGGTCGAGTGCGACCAACAATCTGGTCGGAAGACCGTGTTGGGCCGTCAGGGCTCACAAGACCTATCCGAGGGCGGATCTCCCCTCCGGGGAGGCTGGGTGCAACTCCCAGCGGGTCCGTACCTCGTAGCAGTTCCGAACCGTGCCCCTTAAGTGTGGGACGGCGCTCGGATCTGGTACGAAGACCAGTGCACTACCCCGTGCAAGCGCGGGTAGGAAGGGTCGATGTACAGACCGGGTCGCACCGGCTGTACTGATGACACCGCGTGTACGTGCGATCCAGGCGTCCACTGGACTCGTGCAATTTCATCGAGTCACAACCAAATTTGACGTTGGCTACTGTGCCGCCTGGTGGATAGCTCGGCTCGGAAGCCGATGACGGACGTGCCAAGCTGCGAAAAGCCATGGGGAGCCGCACGGAGGCAAAGAACCATGGATCTCCGAATGAGAATCCCTTCAACAATTGCTTCGCGCAATGGGGAACCTCGAGAATTGAAACATCTTAGTATCGAGAGGAACAGAAAGCGCAATGCGATGTCGTTACTAACCGCGAGTGAACGCGACACAGCCCAAACCGAAGCCCTCACGGGCAATGTGGTGTACGGACTACCTTTCATCGGCCGACCATCTTCACGAAGTCTTCTGGAACGAAGCGTGATACAGGGTGACAACCCCGTAGTGAAGATCAGTACGTCGTGCGGTAGCTCCAGAGTAGCGGGGGTTGGAAATCCCTCGTCAAGACGGCAGGCATCGACTGCCAAGGCTAAATACTCTCCGAGACCGATAGTGAACAAGTAGCGTGAGCGAACGCTGAAAAGCACCCTCAGACGGGGGTTGCAATAGGGCTTGAAATCAGGTGGCGATCGAGCGACGGGGCTTGAAAGGTCCTGTAACAAACGAAAGCGGCGCGAGCCGTGTGTAGGACTTACAGGAAGCCGAAGTTCCGTCGTGCGTTTTGAAAAACGAGCCAGAGAGTGTGCCTGTTTGGCGAGTCTAACCCGATAATCGGGGAAGGCATAGGGAAACCGACATGGCCGCAGCATTGCGAGGGCCGCCGTCTTCAAGGGCGGGGAGTCAAACGGGCACGACCCGAAACCGGGTGATCTACGCGTGGGCAGGGTGAAGCGTGCCGAAAGGCACGTGGAGGCCCGTTAGGGATGGTGTCCTACAATACCCTCCCGTGACCTACGTGTAGGGGTGAAAGGCCCATCGAACCCGGAAACAGCTGGTTCCAACCAAAACATGTCGAAGCATGACGTCCGCCGAGGTAGTTCGTGGGGTAGAGCGACCGATTGAGGTGCTTCACTTCGAGAGAAGTGAACACTTCTGTCAAACTCCGAACCTACGAACGCCGTCGACGTGGGCAGTCCGGTATGCGGGGTAAGCCTGTGTACCGTAAGGGAGACAACCCAGCGCCGGGTTAAGGTCCCAAAGTGTGGATTAAGTGTGATCGAAAGTGGTCTCAAGCCCTAGACAGCCGGGAGGTGAGCTTAGAAGCAGCTACCCTCTAAGAATAGCGTAACAGCTTACCGGCCGAGGTTTGAGGCGCTGAAAATGATCGGGACTCAAATCCACCACCGAGACCTGGCCGCTCCCGTGAAAGGGAGATCGAGTAGGTTGGCGCTCCGATTGGATGGAAGCAGGGGTGAGAACTCCTGTGGACCGATCGGTGACGACAATTCTGGCCATAGTAGCAGCGATAGTCGGGTGAGAATTCCGACGGCCGAACGAGCAAGGGTTCCTCAGCACTGTTCGTCAACTGAGGGTTAGCCGGTCCTAAGTCCCCCCGTAATTCGAAGGGGACGACATGGGAAGCTGGTTAATATTCCAGCGCTCGTATGCAGTGAAACCGACGCCTCGGGGTCGACCAAGCCGGGCCTTCGCCCGGTCGAACCGTCCAAATCCGTGGAAGCCGTAATGGCAGGAAGCGGACGAACGGCGGGAGAGTGAAAATTGGTTCAACCTGGGGCCCGTGAAAAGGGAGCATACGATCCGTACCGAGATCCGACACAGGTGCTCGTGGCGGCGAAAGCCAAGGCCTGTCGGGAACAACCGACGTTAGGGAATTCGGCAAGTTAGTCCCGTACCTTCGGAATAAGGGATGCCTGCTCCTGACAGGAGCAGGTCGCAGTGACTCGGACGCTCCGACTGTCTAGTAACAACATAGGTGACCGCAAATCCGCAAGGACTCGTACGGTCACTGAATCCTGCCCAGTGCGGGTATCTGAACACCTAGTACAATAGGACGAAGGACCCGTCAACGGCGGGGGTAACTATGACCCTCTTAAGGTAGCGTAGTACCTTGCCGCTTCAGTAGCGGCTTGCATGAATGGATTAACGAGAGCGTCACTGTCCCAACGTTGGGCCCGGTGAACTGTACGTTCCAGTGCGGAGTCTGGAGACCCCCAAGGGGAAGCGAAGACCCTATGGAGCTTTACTGCAGGCTGTTGCTGGGACATGGTCGCTACTGTGCAGAGTAGGTAGGAGCCATTACACAGGTACCCGCGCTAGCGGGCCACCGAGGCAGACATGAAACACTACCCGGTAGTGACTGTGACCCTCACTCCTGGCGGAGGACACCAATAGCCGGGCAGTTTGACTGGGGCGGTACGCGCTCGAAAGAATATCGAGCGCGCCCTAAGGCTATCTCAGCCGTGACAGAGACGCGGCGAAGAGCGCAAGAGCAAAAGATAGCTTGACAGTGTCACTACCAACACGGTGACGCTGACGCGAAAGCGTGGTCTAGCGAACGGATGCGCCTGCTTGATGCGGGCCGATCTACGACAGAAAAGCTACCCTAGGGATAACAGAGTCGTCACCGGCAAGAGCACATATCGACCCGGTGGCTTGCTACCTCGATGTCGGTTCCCTCCATCCTGCCCGTGCAGCAGCGGGCAAGGGTGAGGTTGTTCGCCTATTAAAGGAGGTCGTGAGCTGGGTTTAGACCGTCGTGAGACAGGTCGGCTGCTATCTATTGGGGGTGTAAAGGTATCTGACGGGAACGATCGTATAGTACGAGAGGAACTCCGATTGGTGGCCACTGGTGTACCGGTTGTCCGAGAGGGCACGTGCCGGGCAGCCACGCCACACGGGGTAAGAGCTGAATGCATCTAAGCTCGAAACCCACCTGGAAAAGAGATACCGCAGAGGTCACTCGTAGAAGACGAGATAGATAGACTCGGGGTGTACGCGTCGAGGCAACGAGACGTTGAGCCCGCGAGCACTAATCGACCGAAGCCACACACTCATTGCACTGTGACTCGATTTGCACGAGTCCAGGCGTTTACTGGATCGCACGTATTGCGCGGAGACCGAGAGTGGTAGTTTCACGGTTCGATTCCGTGACTCGGCGTAAAGGCGGCCATAGCGGCAGGGAAACACCCGTACCCATCCCGAACACGGCGGTTAAGCCTGCCAGCGTTCCGGTGAGTACTGGGGTGTGCGAACCCCTGGGAAAGCCGGTTCGCCGCCTGCTATTCATACTACAGAGCCCACAGCCGTGGTGGCTGTGGGCTTTTTTCATATCGATCGGGGAGCGGTGGTGCCCGATCTCTCCCTCTTCTGAGAGGCATCGCTCCGATGGAAGAGAGGCTCGTTGCAGTCGTGTGAAGACCATGTCGGCGTCTCCGTCCGGATCAGTGATCCTCCTCGCTCGTGACGAGGACCACCGCGACGGCGCTTCGACGCATGCAAAAGCACAGTGGGTCGCCGGTCACACGTGTCGTCTCCGATCGCTTCGCACACCTGCGGGTCCGTCGTCGTTCGCTGCGTGGGTCGTGGTCTACGAGCTCGGGCCTCCAGTGACGGTCCAGAACAGACTCTTGATGGACTTGCCGAGGAAGTATCCGACGATGGCCCACAGCACGCCACTCTCGACGCCGTACAACCCGAACCCGACAGCACCGCACAGCAGCGCGCACGCGATCTCCGGCCGGTTGATTACCGATTGCTTCATGCGGATCGCTGTTGCCCGACGACCGAGAGCGTTCTCCCGAACCGATTCGCCGGTGGCGACACCGACCGTCGCTTAGAGTCGTGTGTGGTCGCCTGTTAGTTCGAAAGGCGAATCTAACCTCCTGGTGGGTCAAAACGACCATCGTATCTTAAATTAGGGGACCAAAAATGATTGTCTATATCTAAAAAATCCAATGATGTGATCATATATCTGAAATGAGGAATGGTATGGGGTATTTTGTTGTAATAAGAGGTGAATATATCTATGGAAAAATCGAAGATATGGACGATTTGGTGATTCCTCCTCCGGTCATGGAGACACGGTCGTTCTACGAGTGACTGCACGGGATACGGGATAGCCCGATTCTATTACAGCATTAGTGTTGTAATGCAGGCGCTGGTCCGATATGCCACCAAGTCCGCTAATAGGGAATCCCATGCACTATAGGCGAACTTCGTTCACTATTGGCTATTCCCTCGCGTTCTTCTGGCATAGATCTGGTTCTCGAAGCGAACGGTTCAGCTATGCTGAACTCCAGTCGCCATGTCTGTACACGTACTGACTCTCTCGACGGCTGTCGTCAGTCTGGTCACGCTGTCGGCGGCTCGAACGGTCTCCAACTGTGATGAAAGAGTTCGGTATCCGGTTACGAGGTCTGTACCCGGAGCGTCGGCACCTTCTCGTCGGCGTCTCGGCTGTTGAAGTCGGTGTACAGGCCGCTCTGTGGCTGCTGGACGGCCAGACTGACGACGCTATCGCCGCCGGCCTCCGATTGGACGAACTCGGTCACGTCGACGGTCCACCACTGCGGTGTCCGGGTGACGGTGACCGAACCGAGTGCCGAGCCCAGATCGGGTTTCGTGTCCCAGGTGAGTCCGCTCTCCGTCCAGCTGTCGTCGTCGACGGCGTTGATTGCACAGTCGACGGCATCTCCGCCGCTGTCGTCGGTGACCGCGCCGTAGAGGTAGAGCACGGCCTCGTCGACCGAACCCGACAGCGCGCTCAGGTCGAAGGTGAGATACCCCTGTCGACTGTAGTCGGTCGACGCGTTCTTGACGACCAGCGACGACCACGATCCGTAGTTGTCACCGGAGTACGACCCGTCTCGGACGAAGGTGTCGGCCGTCGGGGTGAGTGCCGTCGTGTCGGGGCGACTGGTCGTGACGCGCAGCGACGGCGGGTGCTCGTCTGCCTCCCGGCTGTCGAAGCTGGCGTAGCGCTCGTCGTTCGGTTGCCGGAGTGCGACACTGGCGATACCGTCACCGCTGGCGGCTGTCTGTACGAACTCGGTCACGTCTTCGCGCCACCAGCGCCGTTCCCGCGTGACGGTCAGAGTGCCCAGCGACGAGCCCAGCTCGGGTTTCGTGTCCCAGGTGAGTCCGTCCTCCGTCCAGCTGTCGTCGTCGACGGCGGCGACCGTACAGTCGACGGACGCTCCGCCGTTGTCGTCGGTGACCGCGCCGTACACGTCGAGCACGGCCTCCTGTACCTCGCCCGCGACTGACGCCAGGTCGAACGCGAGATACGATTCTCTGCTGTAGCCCGTCGGACCGCCTTTGACGACCAACGAGGACCACGAACCGTAGTTGTCACCGGAGTACGACCCGTCCCGGACGAACGTGTCTGCACGCGGTGAGAGCTCCGTCACGGGAGCGTCGAAGGTCGCCGAGTGGGTCGCACCGCGAGTGCCGCCGACGGCGACCTCCATCGTGACACCTGGCTGGAACTGCGTGACGCCGACCGCCGAGTCCGTCCCGACGATTCCGTCCGTATAGTGATCGTACTCGACGGTGACCGTCTCCTGTGTTCGGGAGGGGTCGGCGACGCCGATCACGAGCTCGTCGTTGCGGTGTCTGACGACGACGGCTGCCGGGCCGCTCACCGAGAGCGTTCGCTCGGAGCCGGGGACCGTGATCGAACCGCTACTCCAGAAGTTGGCGGCTGTCAACCCCAGGCGTGGCACCGTGACGGCCTGGACCGTGGCGTCGTTGGCGACGATCTCGAAGCCGGGCTCCTGACTCCTTTGTCGCGTCTCGGATGCGGTGTGGCCCGGGAGCAGTGCGTACGCGTACGTCTCGGCGCTGGGATCGACACCGTGGTCGAGCCAGAGGGTCTGGTACTCGCGGGTCAGCGACTCGCTCGGTCCGCCCGCGTTGATCTCCTGCCAGGAACCGGTGCGTTCCTCGCGCTTGGCTTCGAGGTTCGGCTGGTTCGGGAACAGGTAGCCACCGACGCCGTCGAGGTGCGCCCAGGACACGCCGGTGAGCGTCTCGGACCAGTCCGGTGTCGTGGACTTCTCGGTGTCGTCGACGGTGAGCGTCTCGCTCCCGTCCGTGTGGAGATTCCGGTTCTCGACGGTGGTCTCGATCGGGCGGCCGTCGGTGCTGGTGATGTTCGTTATATTAAAAGTTCTGTCAAGCGACAACGAACTGTCACTCTTACACTCGTCACACGCCCTATCTCCGGTGTAGACCGCGCTGCACGTCCGATTTCCAAAAGAATGAATAGCGGACGGGGACAGTGGACAGACAGCATGCCCGACTGGACAGATCCGCGAGTAGTCGGTCGTAACAGGCTCGCACCACACACCGACGTGTTCCCGTTCCCGGACGAGCAATCTGCACGCCAGGACAGCGTGACTGCCTCGCTGTGGGTCCGGCGATTGAACGGCGAGTGGCAGTTTCACCTCGCCGAGACCCCTGCGGACGCGCCAGCGATTCCGGGTGCGACGGACGACGTCGAGTGGGACCGCATCGAGGTTCCGCTGAACTGGCAACTCGACGGCCACGGACACCCACACTACACGAACGTCGTCTACCCGTTCCCGGTCGATCCGCCCAACGTCCCGACCGAGAACCCGACGGGGACGTACCGGCGCTCCGTCCACGTCGAGGAGGACTGGGACGGTCGACAGATCCGCCTGCGCTTCGAGGGCGTCGACTCCGCCTTCCACCTCTGGGTCAACGGCGAGCGCGTCGGCTACAGCGAGGGCGCGCGTCTCCCCGCCGAGTTCGACGTGAGCGACTACGTCGAACCCGGAGAGAACACGGTCACGGCACGGGTCTACAAGTGGACCAACGGGAGCTACCTCGAAGACCAGGACATGTGGTGGCTCAGCGGTATCTTCCGTGACGTCTCTCTGTACGCCGTACCGGAGACCCACGTCGCCGATATCGACGTCCGCACCGAGCTGGACGACGACTACGTCGACGCCGAGTTCTCCGCGGCGGTCGACATCGAATCAGCAGGCGATGAGGACGCGACCGGCCGTCTCCGCGCCGCTCTGGTCGACGAGGCGGGCGACACCGTCGCCACCTTCGCGGAGTCGTACGCACTGGCCGACGGCGAGACGACGCTCTCGCTGTCGACGACCGTCGAGGACCCGGACAAGTGGACCGCAGAGACGCCCGACCGCTACACGCTCCTGGTGACGCTGCTGGACGACGGGACGCCCGTCGAGACCGTTCGCGAGACGGTCGGCTTCCGCGAGGTCGAGATCGCCGACGGTCAGTTCCTGGTCAACGGCGAAGCCGTGACGATCCGCGGCGTGAACCGCCACGACTTCGATCCCGACCGGGGACGGGCCGTCACCGTCGACCAGATGCGCGCGGACATCGAGCTGATGAAACGACACAACGTCAACGCCGTCCGGACCGCTCACTACCCCAACGACACGCGGTTCTACGACCTCTGTGACGAGTACGGGCTCTACGTCATGGACGAGACCGACATCGAGTGTCACGGGATGGAACGCATCGACGCCGTCCAGCACCTCAGCGACGATCCGGCGTGGGAAGACACCTACGTCGACCGGATGGTCCGGATGCTCGAACGCGACAAGAACCACCCCAGCGTCGTGATCTGGTCGCTGGGCAACGAGTCCGCCGTCGGGGCCCACCACGAGACGATGTACGAACTGACACGCGAGCGCGACCCGACGCGGCCGGTCCACTACGAGCAGGACCACGACCAGCGGGTCAGCGACATCGTCGGGCCCATGTACACCCCGCCCGAGGACATCGAAGACCTGGCAGTCGACGATCCGGACCACCCCGTGATCCTCTGTGAGTACGCCCACGCCATGGGGAACGGTCCCGGCGGCTTCGAGACGTACTGGGACGTGTTCGAGGGCCACGAGCGACTGCAGGGCGGGTTCGTCTGGGACTGGATCGATCAGGGCATCCGCCAGACGACCGAGGACGGAACGGAGTGGTTCGCCTACGGCGGCGACTTCGGCGACGAACCCAACACTGGCAACTTCAACATCAACGGTCTCGTCTTTCCCGATCGGACGCCCTCGCCGGGGCTCACCGAGTTCAAGAACGTCGTCGAGCCGGTCACGTTCGAGCCCGCAGATCTCGACCGGGGCGAACTCGTCGTCGAGAACCGCTACGACTTCCGCGGGCTCGACCACCTCCGCGCCCGGTGGCGCGTCGAGGCCGACGGCCGGGTCGTCCAGAGCGGCACGCTCGAACTCCCCGCCGTCGCACCCGGCGACAGCGAACCCGTCACGGTGCCGTTCGAGGACGCCGACCGGGGCGAGCAGTTCCTCGTCGTCGAGGTCTCGCTGGCCAGCGACACCTCGTGGGCACCGGCCGGCCACACGGTCGCCACGACTCAGCTCGAACTGCCGACGAGCGAGGCACCGACGGTGCCGGCCGCGACGCTTCCCGCCCCGCTGTCCTGTGAGCGCAGCGACGACGAGATCGTCGTCTCGAACGCGGACTTCGAGCTCCGGTTCGACGCCCGCTACGGCGTCGTCGACTCGCTGTCCTACCGCGGTCGGTCGGTCGTCACCGAGGGTCCCGAGATCGGACTCTGGCGTGCGCCGACGGACAACGACAGAGGGCTGCCGCTGGTCCCGACCTTCTTCACGCGCTTCCTCGAACTACACGAAAACGAGGAACCGATCGCCGACTGGGACGCGCGGACGGTCGGCTTCGCACAGATCTGGCGCGAGCACGGTCTCGACAGCTTGCAGTTCCGCGTCGACGCCGTCGACACCGAGATCGGCGAGGAGACGGTCACGATCACCGTCGACGGTCGCCTCGCGCCGCCGATGTTCGCCCACGGGTTCGCGACGACGCAGACGTACACGATCCACCCCACCGGTGCCGTCGAGATCGAGACGCACCTCGACCCCGAGGGCGACCTGTCGATGCTCCCGTCGCTGCCACGGCTCGGACTCGACCTGACGCTCGACGGGGACTTCGACCACGTCACGTGGTACGGCCGCGGTCCGGGCGAGTCCTACGCCGACAGCGAGCAGGCGTCCCCCGTCGGTCGGTACGAGGCCGACGTTGCCGACCTCCACACGCCCTACGTCAGGCCCCAGGCGAACGGCAACCGCAGCGACACCCGCTGGGTGGCTCTCACCGACCGCAACGGTACCGGGCTCCTCGCGACCGGGGACTCGCTGCTCGACGTGACCGCACACCACTACTCGACCGAGCAACTTGAGGGCGCAGATCACGAACACGAACTGTCCCGCGAGGACGACGTGTTCCTCTCCGTGGACCACGCACACTCCGGGCTCGGCTCCGGTAGCTGTGGACCGGAGACGTTCGAGTCCGACCGCGTCCAGCCCGAGCCGACCTCGTTCACGATCACGCTACACCCATACGTCGACGACTGATACGACCGGCTGTACGTCTGTGAACGATTTCGCCACCCCGAGGTGGCCGAAGCACGTCACGAAGTTACAGCCGGCAGTATGAGCGACACGCAGCCGTCTCCTCTCGTTTTCCACTCGCTGTCGAACACGCCACAGTACGCACCGTCTCTGGTCGATCTCTCTGGGCGTGACACGCCGAAGGAGAATGCGAGCGGCGACGACTTAGAACTGCGCCGCCTGCGGTTCGATCTCGTCGGTCTTGGTCTTGATCGCTGCGCCGGTTTCGCTCTCGAAGAGGTACATCGCCGACTCGGCGAAGGAGAGACCGACCCGCTGGCCGGGCTCCGGGCGAACGGTCACCTCGGTCCGGGCGACGACCTCCGTGTCGCCGACGGTGCCGTAGATGAAGTTCTCGTTGCCCATCTTCTCGACGACGGTGACGGTCATGTCGTCCCCGCCCTCTTCGATCGTCAGGTCTTCCGGACGGATCCCGAGGCGGACGGTGTCGTCCTCGACGCTGTGGGCTTCGAGTTCGTAGCTGAAGCCACTCGGAGCGGTCAGTGTCTGTCCGTCGACGCTCACGTCGAAGAAGTTGATGCTCGGGCTCCCGATGAAGCCGGCGACGAACTCGTTTGCGGGACTCCGATAGATCTCTTCGGGCGGCGCGACCTGCTGGAGGAGCCCGTCGTCCAGCACGGCGATCCGATCGCCCATCGCCATCGCCTCGGTCTGGTCGTGAGTGACGTACACCGTCGTCACGCCGAGGTCGTTCTGGAGTTCCTGGATCTCGGTGCGCATCTCTGCCCGGAGCTTCGCGTCGAGATTCGAGAGCGGCTCGTCCATCAGGAAGATACCGGGTTCGCGAACGATCGAACGCCCGAGCGCGACGCGTTGCTGTTGTCCGCCCGAGAGCTCGTCGGGCGTCTTCGAGAGGAGGTCCTCGATTCCCATCATCTCGGCCACGTCGGTGACGCGACTGTCGATCTCCGGCGTCGTCAGCGTCGAGGAGAGGCGCAGACCGAAGCTGATGTTCTTTCGGACCGTCATGTGGGGGTACAGCGCGTAGTTCTGGAACACCATCGCCACGTCGCGGTCCCGCGGCCGGAGGTCGTTGACGACCGTCTCACCGAACCGGATCTCTCCGCCGGTCGCGTCTTCGAGGCCGGCGATACATCGCAGCGTCGTCGACTTCCCACAGCCCGACGGACCGACGAAGACGAGGAACTCGCCGTCCTCGATCTCGAGGTCGACGTCCTCGACGGCGACGATCTCGTTGTCGGGGATGTCGTCCATGTCAGTCGCGTCGTAGCTCTTCGTCAATCCATCGAGAGTTATTGCTGTCATCGTGTATCACTCCTTGACTGCTCCGCCGAGTATACCGTTTACGAAGTGGCGCTGTAGCAGGATGAACACCACGAACATCGGGACGATCGCCATCGCGGACGCGACCATCAGCTGGTCGTACGCGATCATGTCGTTGCTCATGATCTTCGAGATGGCCACCGGGATCGTGTACTTCCCTTCGCGCAACACCACGAGGGGCCACAGGAAGAGATTCCACTGGAAGAGAAACAGGATCACCGCCAGCGCGGCGAGCGACGACTTCATCGACGGGAGCACGACGCGGTAGTACAGCTGGAACTCCGACGCGCCGTCCATCCGTGCGGCTTCGAGCAGCGAGTCCGGGATCGACTGCATCGCCTGTTTCATGAAGAAGATCCCCAGCGGATACGCGGCCCACGGGAGGATCACGGCCCAGTAGCTGTTCGACAGGCCCATGTTCGAGACGAGCAGGAACAGCGGGATCACCAGCAGATTCGTCGGGAGCAACAGCGTTCCCAGAATCCCCATGAACAGCGCCCGCTTGTACTTGAAGTCGTACTTCGCCAGCGCGAAGCCGCCCATCGAACAGAACAGCAGCGCCAGGCCCGTGTAGACGACCGCGATCACGAGACTGTTGAGCATGCTCCGGTAGAAGTCGACTTCCGGCCGAGCGGCGAGCGCCTCGGCGTTTGTCAGGAAGTTCGACCCCGGAATCAGCCGCGGCAGTTCACCGGCACCACCGGCGAAGATCGCCGACTGTGGCAGCGTCGAGGCGACGACGACCCAGTAGATGGGGAACATCATCACCATCGTGACGGCGACGAGGAACCCGTAGCCACCGAACTGCCACAGCGCCTCCTTTTCGAGTTTTTCGTGCATCTTAGGACACCTTGAATTGGATGAGCGACAGGGTCATGATGATCGCCACGAGGGCGACGGTCAGTGCGCTCCCGTAGCCCAGTTCGAGGTTCTGGAACGCGACCTGCCAGATGTAGTAGACGATCGTTCGCGTCTCGTTGATCGGGCCCCCAGAGCTGATGACGATCATCGGCTCGGCGAACTTCTTGAAGACGCCGATCGTCGTCGTCACGAAGACGAACAGCATGATCGGTTTCAGCTGTGGCAGCGTGATGTGGCGGAACTTCTGGATCTTCGTCGCGCCGCCGATCTCCGCGGCCTCGTACAGCGACGGCGAGATCGTCTGTAGTCCGGCGAGGATGATGATCATGTTGTACCCCGTCCAGCGCCACACCGACATGAACGCCACGAGGTTCCGCGCCCAGAAGCCGTCGCTGAGCCAGTCGATCGGACTGATTCCCACGGCGCCGAGCGCGATGTCGGCGATCCCGCCTTCCGCCGCGATCACGATGAACACGGCGGAGTACGCGACCGTGTTCGCCGACACCGGGAGCAACAGGAGACTCCTGAAGATGCCCTTGTACTTGGTGTAGGCGGCGTTCAACACGAGCGCGAGCCCGAGTGCCAGCGCGACCATCAGGGGCACCTGCACGACGAAGATGATCGCCGTGTTCAACAGCGACTGGTAGAACACGCTGTCGGTGAGCAGGCGTCGATAGTTGTCCAGACCGACGTACTGGAGGTTCGCCATCTCGGGGATCATGATCTGGTACGCCCCGATGTCGATGGCGAACAGCGCCTCCGTCGAGACGCCCTGGAACGTGAAGAAAGACAGGTAGAAGGTGTAGAAAACCGGGATCGCGAGGAACACGCCGAACAGCAGGAAGAACGGACTCAAGAACAACAGCGGCGTTCCAGGCAGCGTCGGGAGTCGGTCTTTCAACTGCTCGCGCTTGAATCGAACCTGATCGAGCAGCGGAACGAGCAGCTGGCGGCTCATGTTAGGCGACTTCACGCCCGGTCTCGTTGGCGGACTGGGTGACCCACTCCTCCAGTGCCGACTCGGGATCGAGGTCACCGTAGACGACGTCCTGCAGGAGCGGGTTGAGCAGGTTCATGATCTTCGGCGAGTCGAGCGTGTAGCGGTACGGCGGAATGTCGTCGGCGATGTCGGTCCACAGCGAACCGAGCGCCTGCCCGCCGAAGAACTCGCGGGGGTTCTCGAAGGCCTCGTCGTCCCACGCGGGCATGTACGCGCTGATGTTGCCCTCTTCGGCGAAGAGGTTCGCCATCTCCTCGACGTTGGTCGTCGTGTTGACGACGAAGTCGAAGGCCCGGCGTGCCGTGGCCTCGTCGTTCTGGGCCGGGAAGCAGACGCCGGAGCCGCCGATGTTGCTCGCACGGGTGCCGCCCGACTCCAGGGCCGGGATCTTCATGCCCCGCCAGTCGCCCGCCGCCTCGTCCATCGAGGACATCAGCGTCCCGCTGAACCACGCCCCCGAGAGGTAGGCCGTGATGGTCCCCTCGTTGAAGCCGGCGAACCACTGCTGGCTCCAGCTCGCGGTGTCGTCCGTGATGCCGGCGTCGGCAAGCTCCTGGAGCTGGGCCATCGCCTGTACCGCTTTGTCGTTGTCGAACGCGAGTCGTCCTTCCTCGTCGAACTCGACGCCGCCGAGCTGGCGGTACATCATCCGCCAGAACACCGAGAGGCCGTTGCCCGGAAGCGACAGCAGCGACACGTCGTCCGGGAGCTTCTTGCCCTCCGCGATGAACTCGTCGTAGGTCTCGATGTCGTCGCTGAGCCCGTGCTCGTCCCAGATGTCCTTGCGGTAGAACAGCGTCGCCGGTCCGATGTCGTAGGGGACCTCGTACACTGCGTCCCCGTCGCTGACGACCTCCCAGATCCCCGACGTGAAGTCGTCGCGGATGTCGGCCTCGTCGATCCAGTCGGAGATGTCACGCAGCCCGCCGGTCTTTGCGACCTGCTTGAGCGAGGTGTACTCGACCATCGCGGCGTCGGGCGCACCAGTCCCCGAGAGCAGCCGCGTCTGGAGGTTGTCGAGCAGTTCGTCCGGACCCATGTTCGTGTGCTCGACCGTCGCGTCGGTCTCGGACTCGTAGCGCTCGATGTGTGGCCCCCACGTCTTGCTCAGCTCCCAGAAGCTGAACGAATCTGCCATGGGTACCGGTGTGGCCTCCCCGCTCTCCTCGGTGGAGCCCCCCGATTCCCCGGCGGAGCCGTCGCCGCTCTCGCCCGACCCCTCGCCGTCGGAGCCGCTTTGGCTGATACAGCCGGCCATACTTGCGACACTGAGCGTGCCGAGCGCCTTCAGTAGCTGTCGCCGATCGCTGCTCGCATTCTGGTCTGTCATTGCGGACGTGGGAATAACTATGACGTTTATACATATAGTTTTCGGATGGCACACCCCCGCCAGGTTTCGACAATAGGTTTATTGTCCGTCTGGAGTGAGTTCGAACCGAATGAGCCGAAGTCCTCAGGCGCTCGCGGCTGCAGTGTCCGAACCGGCGCTTCCCGACCGCTACTTCGACCGGCCAGAGCGAAGCCAGGAACAGCTAGAACAGGCGTTGACCGCCGCGATCGAGCGGATCGGCGAGAACCTCGATCGGTACTACGACCGGTTCCCGACGGCTTCGAGCGACGACCTCGTCTACGGGTCGACCGGCAACACCGACGGGTGGACGACCGCCTTCTGGACCGGACTCTGCTGGCTCGCCTACGACGTGACCGGCCAGCAGCGGTTCAGAGACGCCGCCGAGGCACAACTGGAGACGTTCGCGCACCGCCTCGACGACGGCCTCGTCGAGACGCACGATCTGGGCTTTCTGTACACGCTGTCGGCAGTCGCCGGCTACCGGCTGACCGACGAGGAGCGGTATCGATCGATCGCGCTCCGCGGGGCCGATCTGCTCACCGACCGCTACTGGCAGACGCCCGGCCTCCTCCAGGCGTGGGGGAGTATGGACGACGAAGACGACGAGAACCGCGGGCGGATGATCGTCGACACGATGATGAACCTCCCGCTGCTGTTCTGGGCCAGCGAGGTCACGGACGACCCGCGATACCGAGCTATCGCGGCGTCTCACGCCCGCACGAACGCCGCCCACGTCGTCCGCCCGGACGCCTCGACGTTTCATACGTTCCGGTGTGACGTCGAGGACGGGACGGCTCTGGGTGGTGAGACGGCCCAGGGGTACGACGACGACTCCTGCTGGTCGCGGGGCCAGACGTGGGCGATCTACGGCTACGCGGTCGCCGCCGACTATCTCGACACCGGTGCCTACGCGGGGCTCTCGGCCAAGGTCGCGAACTACTACCTCTCACACGTCGAGGACGACCACGTCCCGCTGTGGGACTTCGACGCCCCGACGGACCCGGCGATCCGCGACAGCTCGGCCGCCGCCGTCGCCGCTTGCGGGCTGGACGAACTCTCCCGACAGCTCCCCAGTGGCGACGAGCGCGTCCCGGCCTACCGCAACGCCTCGCTGGCGACGCTGGCCAGTCTCACCGAGCACTACACCGCGGGCGAGGCGTCCAACGGGCTGTTGACCGACGGAGCGTACCACCCGTCGGACGGCGACTACGGCGAGTGTTGCATCTGGGGAGACTACTTCTACGTCGAGGCGCTCGTCCGGGCGACCGAACACTACGACCGGTTCTGGTAACCGCCGACCGCTCTCTCGGTGCCGTGGCCGCGGCGAGTGGCCGAAATCACGACGCTTCGACGTTCGCGAGCTGTGCCGCGCCGACGAGCCCCGCCGCCGACAGGAGCACGAGACCGAGCATGCCGAACGCGACCGTCCAGCCCAGGCGGTCTGCGACGCCGCCCGTGACGACGCTCCCGAGCGACCCGAGCAGGACGTACACGGTCCGCACGAGTCCGAAGCCGGTGCCTCGCTCCGCGCGGCCGAGCTGGTCGAGAAAGAGCGCCTGGATCGGCGTGCTCCAGCTCATCGCGTACCCGGCCAGCGTGACACCGACGACGACCGGCACCAGGCCCGTGGCACCGACCAGCAGGGCGTACCCGACGACGCCACTCGCCAGCGCCAGCATCGTCGCTCGGGCGCGACCGACGGCGTCCGACAGCCAGCCGGTCGCCGGCTGGGCGACCGCCAGGACGACGAAGTAAAGCGAGAACAGCACGCTCGCTCGCTGGAGGGACAACCCCTGTGCCGCCACCAGAAAGGTCGGGAGGAACGACGTGGCCGCCATCCCGACGAACTCCGCGAGCACGGCCACTGCCGTCCCGTAGGCCAGCACCGGCCGGGAGAGGATGTCGCGGAACAAGCCCGCGTCGAACTGCTGACGGACGCTCACGTCCGGTCGACGCGGTGGCGTGGGTCGGACGGTCACCCAGAACAGGAGCAGTATCGGCGCGGCGACGGCCCCGACCAGTAACCCGGACCGCCAGCCGAACCGGACGGTCACGGCCGCGACCGAGATCGGGGCCAGCAGGCCGGCCGCCTGTCCGCCGATCCGATGGACGCCGATCGCTCGACCGACGCCGTCGAACTCCCGTGTGAGGAGCGTCGTCCCGGCGTTGTAGTACAGCCCGACGCCCGCACCCAGGGCGACGACGACGAGGACGAACAGCGGGAAGGTCGCCACGACGGCCAGCAGGACGCTGCCGACGGCCGCCGTCGCGAGCGAGACCAGCACGACCGGGCGCTCGCCGAACCGGTCACCGAAGACACCGGCGGGGTACTGCACGAGCGCGTACGCGGCCCACATGCCCGTCAGCGCCGCACCGATCGCCCCCTTCGACACTTCGAACGCCCCGGTGATCTCGGGAACGAGCGGACTGATGACGAGCTGGCCGACGCGACTCCCGAAGAAAGCGAGCACGCAACTCGCGAGGACGACGTGGCGATAGCCCCGCTCCATCTATGTCAGGTAGAACGGCTGGGTCCAGGCCGCGTCGTCGCCCCGGCCACGACACTCCACTCGCACGTAGCTGTGTTCCCGTCCGTAGACCAGATCCTCTGGCAGGTGGAACCGGACCGTCTCGCCCGCTCTCGTCTGCTGGATCCGCCCCCAGTCGCTCACCAGACGGGCCGTCACGGGCTCGCTGGTGGCGAGTTCGACGGTCCCGTCCTCGACCGCGATTCGCTCGATATCGACGCCGGTCGAGACGTACGTCTGTCCGGCAGCGAGGGCTTCGAGCACTGCCGCGGGTGTTCGCTCGGCCACCTGTACGACCGTCCAGGCGTTCCCCACGTCGACCGCGTCGTGGGTGTCGTCCGTTCCGAAGCCCCAGACGCGCCGCCCGGCCGACAGGAGCTGGTCCCACCGATCGGTCGCCAGTGGTGTGCCCGGACACCGCTCGATGTTGCCGTTGTAGATCTCGATGCCGTGATAGCCGGTCAGCTCCGACAGTCGGCTCTGGGGCCAGTGGTCGAAGTCGGCCTCCCAGTTGGGGTGTGCGGGGATCGCCATCGCCCCCTGTTCTCGGATGTCGTCGACGACGGCCTGGCGGTCTGCCCGCGGCTCGACGACCGCCGTCGCTCCGACGTGTACCACGTGAGCGCCGTTCGCCGTCACTTCGACGGCCGGCAACAGCGTCAGCGACGTGTCCGCCCGATACCGGTCGGGATCGACCAGCAGGTCGTGGTCCGAGATCGCGAGGAAGTCGTGTCCGATCGACTCGTAGGCGTCGAGTACTTCCTCAACGGTGTCCGCGCCGTCGGTCTCGGTCGTGTGGGTGTGGAGGTTCCCTCGCAGCCAACGCCCGTCGCCGGTGTATGGGTGTTCGATCTGCATACTGTGGCCGCACTAATCGGACTGAGTTAAAGCTACTGCCACTTTGACCGCTCTCGAACACACACTCTTTTGGGTCGGAGCACGCACGGTGAGCCATGATCGAGAACCGAGCGACACTGGAGCGCAGTCAGACCCACGCCCTCGCACTCGACTGTCTCGAACGCGCCGTCGCCGCCGCGGCACCCGAAGCGGCGATCCGGTCGAACGTCACCGTCTCGGACGGGACGCTGTCGATCGCCGACACCGAGTACGACCTCACCGCGTACCGCGACGTGGTCGTCGTCGGGGGCGGGAAAGCCGCCAGCGGCGTCGTCACTGCGCTGGAATCGATCCTCGGCGACCACGTTACCGACGGACTGGTCGTGACCAAACACCCGACCGAGAGCGACCGCGTCCGGTGTGTCACCGGCGACCACCCCCTCCCGTCCGAGCGCAACGTCCAGGCCACGGCCGAACTGCTGGCACTGGTGGCCGAGGCCGACGCCGAGACGCTCGTGGTCCCGGTCGTCACTGGCGGGACGAGCGCACTCCTGACGGCTCCGGCCGGCGACCTCTCGCTGACGGAGCTCCGCGAGACGACGGCGCTGCTGCTCGACAGCGGCGCGCCCATCGACGAGATCAACGCGGTCCGCAAACACCTCTCGGAGAGCAAGGGGGGCCGCCTCGCAGCGGCGGCCGCACCGGCCACCGTCGCAACGCTCGTCCTCTCTGACGTCGTCGGCAACGACCTGTCGGCCATCGGCAGTGGGCCGACCGTTCCGGACGAGACGACGTACGGCGACGCGCTGGCCGTGCTCGAACGGCACGACGTTACGCCGCCGGAGGCCGTCGCCGCGCACCTCGCGGCCGGGGACGCGGGTCGGCGACCGGAAACGCCGACCACCGCTGGGCTGTCGGCCGAGCGCGTCCGGACACACCTGGTCGGAGACAACGCACTGGCGCTCGACGCGGCCCGCGATGTCGCACGCGAGGCGGGGTACACGCCGCTCGTGGTGACTTCGCGCCTGCGCGGCGAGGCCCGCGAGGCCGGCACGACCCTGCTGGCCGTCGCCGAGGAGATCGCCGCCACGGGCGACCCGGTCGAACCGCCGGCAGTCGTGCTGGCTGGCGGGGAGTGTACCGTCTCGATCACCGGCGAGGGCGGGACCGGTGGTCCCAACCAGGAACTCGCACTGTCGGCCGGCATCGAGCTGAGCGGCGAGACGGTCGTCGCCGCCGTCGACAGCGACGGCGAGGACGGGAGTTCGGCGGTCGCTGGCGCGCTCGTCGACGCCGAGACGGTCACGGACCGGGCGGCCGCCCGCGAGGCGCTCGCGGCCAACGACGCGGGACGGTTCCTGAGCGAGGCGGACGCGACGATCCGGACCGGCCCCACGGGAACGAACGTCAACGACGTCGTGGTCCTCGTGGTTCCCGACCGCGCCTGATACTGTTGGCTGTCAGTTCGTGACGAGAGTCGCCGCCGCGGTCGCGACCGCAGCTATCGGCCGACGACCGGATTCCGAAGCGTTCCGATACCTTCGATCTCTGCCTCGACCGTCTGGCCCGGTTCCAGCACCTCGACCGGATCGCGGAAGATGCCGACGCCGCCGGGCGTCCCCGTCGAGATCACGTCGCCGGGTCGCAGCGTCATGGCCTCGCTGATGTAAGCGACGAGTTCGCCCACGTCGAAGATGAACTGCTCGGTGTTCGAGGACTGCTTTCTCTCGCCGTCGACGCGCAACTCCACGTCGAGGGCGTTCGGGTCGATGTCGTCGCCGGTGACCAGTCGCGGCCCCATCGGCGCGAACGTGTCGTAGCTCTTGCCCCGGAAGAACTGCCCGTCTTCGTTCTGGGCCGTTCGCTCGCTCACGTCGTTGAGCACGGTGTAGCCGGCGATGTGGTCGTAGGCGTCGGCCTCGTCGACCGAGGAGATCGTGTCGCCGACGACGACGGCCAGTTCGACCTCGTAGTCGACCTGGGCTGGCCCCTCGGGATCGGGGTGGACGATCGGGTCTGCCGGGTTGGTGACGGCGGTCGGGGCCTTCCCGAACAGCATCGGGCTGTCCGGCACGGTCTCGTCTTGCTCCTGGGCGTGATCGTGGTAGTTGAGGCCACAGCAGACGATCTTTCCCGGCTGTGGCACCGGCGCGAGCAGCGACACCGCCGTGGGGTCGATCTGCGTCGACGCCCCGTTCTCGATGCGGGCCGCGACGTGTGATCGGTAGCTGGGGTTCGCGAGGTCGTTCAGTGACGGCTCTCCCCAGGGGAGATCCGACAGTGCGTGAATCGTCTGTTCGCGTTCCAGACCCCACGCTGGGGTCGTTCCGTCGGTGTATCGAACGAAGCGCATCAGTTCGATAGGCGGCAGTTCGACCCTTAAATCTTGAGATCTGTCGACACCTACCGACCGGCGGTATCAGCCACGTTTATGACGCGCTCGCCACACAGTGAGCGCATGGAGCGAAACCAAAGCGCCAGCGAACTCTCCGTGCCGGAGGCGACGATCGTCGACGCGTGTGGCGACCTCGACCTCCCGAAACTCGGTGTCGTCGAACAGGTCTGGGAGACCGATCCGATCCCCGCCGCAGCCATCGACGCTCACGTCGAGCGCGCCGTCGACGACCTCGAACTCGACGACGTGCCTGCGGACGGCGAGATCGCACTCGGCGTCGGGAGCCGGGGCATCGCGAACGTCCCCGCGATCGTCGCAGCGGCCGTCTCGGCCCTCGAAGACAGGGGGTACGACCCGTTCGTCTTCCCGGCGATGGGGAGCCACGGCGGCGCGACCGGCGAGGGACAGGCCGAGATGCTCGCGGAACTGGGCGTCACGGAGTCGGCCATCGGCTGTGAGATCCGGTCCAGCATGGACGTGGTCGAGGTGGGCCGAACGCCCGAGCGGGACGTGCCGGTCGTCGCCGACGCCCACGCCGCCGGGGCCGACGCCATCGTCCCGATCAACCGCGTCAAGCCCCACACCGACTTCGACGGGGCCGTCGAGAGCGGGCTCTCGAAGATGCTCGTCATCGGGATGGGCAAGCAACGCGGCGCGAAGATCGCCCACGAGTGGGCCGTCGACTGGTCGTTCCGGAACATGATCCCGGAGATCGCCGGACAACTGCTCGACGCGTTGCCGGTCGTGGGCGGGATCGCCCTGCTGGAAGACCAGCACGACGAGACGACGCTGATCGAGGGTGTCCCGCCGAGTGGCTTCCTCGACCGCGAGCGGGAACTGCTCGAACGGGCATACGACATCATGCCGACGCTGCCCTTCTCGGAGCTCGACGTCGTCGTGTTCGACGAACAGGGCAAGGACGTGAGCGGCCAGGGCCTCGACACGAACGTCATCGGTCGACGGACCTTCGCGATCAACGAGCCGGCTCCCGAGGAGCCGACGATCAAGCGCATCTACACCCGCGGGCTGACGACGGCGACCCACGGCAACGCGATGGGCGTCGGCTCGGCGGACCTGATCCACGAGGACGTGGTCGCCGAGCTGGACGCCGAGACGACCCTGATCAACGCGCTCACCGCCAGCACCGTCCGCGGCGTCCGTCTCCCGCCGGTCGTCGAGAGCGACAGGGCCGGTCTCGTCGCGGCGCTGTCGACCATCGGCGTCGTCGATCCCGAGACCGTTCGCGTGGTCCGGGCGCGTGACACCATGCACCTCGCTCGCTTCTTCGCCTCCGAGGCGCTGATCGAGGAAGCACGCCAGCGCGAGGACCTCCGGGTCGTCGAGGAAGCGACGCCGATCGAGTTCGACGACGGCACGTTCAGCGCCTCGCTGGCGGACTGACGATCGCTGCTACTGCTGTTCGAGGCTGACTGTCTGTCTCGTTTCTCCCTCGCCGTCGCCAATGGTGGCCCCCGACCAGGTCCACTCGACGGTCGGCGGTTCGGTCCACGCCGTCGGGCTGGCTGTTCCAGGCACGCCGAGGACGGCCGTCGCGAACCGGTAACTGCCGGGCTCGAAGGAGCGAGACAGGACCGGGACCGCGGTGCGTGGGTGCTGGACGTTCGTGTTCGGGACCGGTGTCGTCACCGCCGGCTCACAGCGGTCCCCGCCGCCGACGGCCCGGAGGCCGCTGAAGTCCTCGAACGACACCGCCGCCATCTGTCCCTCGGTCGTCTCTCGCACGTCGTCGGCGTACCGTTCCTCGGTCGTCGGCAGCGCGAAGCCGCCTTCCGCGGTCTCGATCGCCCGCGCGGCTTCGAGCTGGTGGATTCGGACGTGCCACGGCCCGACCGGGAGCACCTTCGTCCTGATCGTTACGTCGTCGAAGGGGTCCCACGTCGACGCTGCGACGCCGTCGTCGACGCTGCCGTCGAGGGCCGCTGTCCGTCCGCGGAAGTGCTCGCCGTCCGTACTGACCACGAGCGTGCTGTCGATGCCACAGGCGTCGAGCCCGGCGATCCCGTCGTCGACGCCGAACCCGAAGTGACTGGAGTAGGCGAACTTGTCGTACTTGTTCCGGTAGCGGGGCGCGGCGGTGCCGCCGGTGAACGCGACGACGTGGTCCGGCTCGCGCCGGACGAGCAGGTCCGCCGCCTCGATCGGTCGCTGCCGGTCGAGTTCGGGTAGGGGCCGCTCGTCGGCCGTCCAGAAGGGGTGGTCCGCGTCGACGATCAGGGGCAGGAACGCTCGAAACGCCCAGTACGGCGAGGACGGGGAGTTGTACCGCTCGGTCATCTTCTGTGAGGGGTACCGGTAGCCGACGGTCAGCGTCCCGTCGGCGGCGAAGATCGGCTGGTCGAACCACCACCGGAGGTTCCGGAGCCACAGCCCCCTGATCTCGCCCCACGGGAGGTCGGCGTCTCGACCGACGAGTGCGAGCGCGCCCCAGAACGCGGCCTGAGCGAATCGGTAGGTGAGGCTCCGGCCGTAGGGGACCGCGCGCCCGCTTGGCTCGAACAGGTGGCGGTACTCGCTGGCGAACTCGATGGCCCGCCGTCTGAACCGGGCCGCGCGCTCGGGGTCGTCCTCGGCCAGCCAGGCGTAGAGGAGCCCCTCGACGTGCATCGTCCACGCACAGTAGTAGTCGACCGGGGCGTCCGGACCGTCGGCGTACCAGCCGTCGTCGAGCGCGAAGGTTTCGAGGCGGTCCAGGTCGGTCGCGACCTGCTGGCGGTCGAACGGGGCACCGACCGACGACAGCCCGACGTTGGCCAGCACCCGGAAGAACCGCCAGTTGTTGTCCGGGATCCACTCGCCGTTTGCCGCCGTCAGCCACGTCTGCACTCGCTCGCGTTCGGCCTCGTCGAGTGGCTCCCAGAGTTGCTCCGGGACGAGCCCGAGTGCCATCCCCAGACAGGAGCCCTCGACGACCTTCTGTCGTCCGTCAGCGATCGTGCCCCAGTACTCCGGGTGCTCCGGGTCCGTTCCGTTGACCAGTCCCGCCCGATACCGCTCCCACCCGTCGAACTCGCCGCCGCCGGCCGCGAGCGTGGCGATACCCCACAGCGAGCGAGCGTACCCCTCGATCCCCGCTTCGTGGTTCGGGAACGACGCGCCGGCCGCGCCGACGCGAACGAGCGCCCCGCCGGGACTGTGGTGTGGTTCCAGCGGTGCGACGAGCTGTCGCACCGCGCGCTGTACGTCCGACCGCGTCTCCAGTGGGTTCTCCGTGACTGGATTTCCCATACCACCCCAACCGCGCTGTGGACAATGTATGTTGTGGCTCGTCGCCCACACGTCGCAGTTCGAGGCGATGCCCGACACTGTTGGCCGTCCGTGGCCGATTTCGCCGTACGCGAGGTGGCGAATATCGTCACGAAGTGACAGCCAACAGTACGGCCTCCGTGCCTTCGCTCGGTGTGGAACTCAAGGATTTATAAATAGCGCTGTCGAAAGAGGTTCGCATGGGTCAGTCGAGCAGTGGCTCCAGCCATCCGGCTTGACTCGACGACGCAGAACCACAGACCACTATGAGCTACAACGCAGCGATCATCGGAACGGGCGGTATCGCCGGCATGGGCATCCTCGGGATGCACGACGAGGAGGCCATCGGAAACGAAAAGATCGACGCCAGCCACGCTGGCGGCTACGCCAGCACCTCGGAGATCGAACTCGTCGCCGTCGCCGACGTCGACAGCGAGAAACTCGACACGTTCGGCGACGCGTGGGACATCCCCGACAGTGGCCGCTATCTGGACCACGAGACGATGCTCGCGAGCGAAGACCTCGACGTGGTCTCGATCTGTACGCCGTCGTATCTCCACGACGGCCACGCGATCGACGCCGCGCGATCGTCCGCGGACCCGGACGTGATCTGGTGTGAGAAGCCGATCGCCTCCGACGTGTCTCGGGCCCAGGAGATGGTCGACACCTGCGAGGAGACGGGAACGGAACTGGTCGTCAACCACTCGTTCCGGTTCACCGAGAAGCTCCAGCGGCTCCGCTATCTCATCCAGCACGAGAACATTCTGGGCGACGTCCGGTCGGTCAGCACCCAGTACCGCATGGAGCTGATGCGCAACTCGACACACGTCCTCGACACGCTCGTCTTCCTGCTCGATACGGTGCCACGGGAGGTCAACGGCTACATCACCGGCGAAAACGAGGCTGTCGACTCGCTCGACGTCGACGAGACGGTCGACGACGCCGGTGGCGGCGGCTACGTGGTCATGGAGGACGGGACCTTCGTGACGGTCGACTGCACGATCCCGCGCGACATCTCCTCGATGACGCTGAACTTCGTCGGCACCGAGGGGAAACTCTATCTCAACAACGACGACGGCGAGTGGCGCTACTGGCGACTCGAAGACGGCGAACACGTCGAGACGCCACTGGACAGCATCGACGGCGAGTGGACCTGGGACGACGACTACAAGAACTCCTTCGCCAACGCCGCCGCCCACGTGCAGGACCTCCTCGCTGGCGAGTCAGAGAACTACTCGCCCGGCGCGGAGGCCGTGCGATCGCTGGAGATGATCGTCGGCTTCTACGTCTCACACTACACCGGGGGCGTCGTCGACGTTCCCCTCGACCGTCCGCTGCGTGACGTGACGATCACGTCCTGGTGAGACTGTCCGCGGTCACTGCTTCGAGATCGAGGTCGCGAACGACTGGACGGTCGCCGGTCTCAGAGCCACGGCGCGCCGTCGCGCTCGACGAACCGCTCGGTCCGGTCGATCGCCTCGATCGCCTCGATGTCTTCCTCGTCGAGTTCGAGTTCGCGTGACGCGAGGTTGTCGCGGATGTGCGCTTCGCTCGACGCCTTCGGGATCGGCGTCACCACGTCTTTGGACTGGAGCCAGGCGAGACTGACCTGTGCTTCACTGACGCCGTGTTTCTCCGCGATCGACTGGATCTCGGGCAGTTCGAAGACGTTCCCGCGTGCCAGCGGCGAGTAGGCCACGAGGTTGTAGTCGTGTTCGCGCGCGTGGGCCAGCAGTTCGTCCTGCTGGAGCAGCGGGTGCATCTCGACCTGGTGGGCAAACAGCGGGGCGGAGAGTTCTGCAAGCGCCTCGTCGAGGAGCTCGACCGAGAAGTTGCTCAGGCCGACGTGGTCGATCAGTCCCCGTTCTCGGAGTTCGTCGAACGCCGGCATCGTCTCCGCGGGATCGTAGTTGCCCACCGGCCAGTGGACGTACAGCAGGTCCAGCGAGTCGAGTCCGAGGCGGTCGAGGCTGGCCGCCAGTCCCTCGATCACTTCCTCGTGGGCGAGTCCGAACTTCTCGGCGTGGACCTTCGTCGCCACGAACACCTCCTCTCGGGGCACGTCGGCCTCGGCGATGCCCTCTCCGACGAGCGTTTCGTTGTCGTAGTACTGTGCGGTGTCGACGTGGCGGTAACCCGCTTCGAGCGCGAGCCGGACGCTCTCTCGACAGGTGTCCGGGTCGGTGTTTTGCCACGTCCCGAGTCCAATCGCTGGCATCTGACGCATATCTGGTCGATTAGGCCCCACTCATTTAGCCTCTTTGGAAGCCCGGACCGGCGGTGTCACGCTGCTGGCGGCGGGTTTTCGAGGGAGACGAGCCACCGTCTGTTCGGACATCGCCGACCGGCGTTCAGTATTGGTGGAGTAGCTTTATTATCACACACGGGAAACACGACAACGATGCCCCAACGGAACAACTCCGGCGAGATACAGTCAGTGCAAACGGCCTTCCAGATCCTCGAAGAGTTGCGCCGCCGCAACGAGGCGAGTCTGATGGAACTGACCGACGCCTTCTCGCTCTCGAAGAGCAGCATCCACAACTACTTGAGCACGCTGGAGGGGGACGGCTACGTCGTCAAGGAGGGCAGCACCTACCGGCTCAGCCTCAAACACCTCGCGCTCGGAGGCAAGGCCCGGCACAGAGAGCAGATCTACGACATCGCCCGGGACGAAGTGACCGACCTGGCCGAGGAGACCGGCGAGATGGCGAACCTCCTCGTCGAGGAGAACGGCAAGGGGATCTACATCCACCGCGATCACGGACCCGACGCCGTCAAGACCGACTCCTACGTCGGCCAGCGGGTCAACCTCCACAGCACGGCACTGGGCAACGCGATCCTCGCGCACCTCCCCGAGGAACGCGTCGACGAGATCATCGAGCAACACGGTCTCCCGGAGATGACCGAGAACACGATCACCGAACGCGACGAACTGTTCGAGCGCCTGAAACGCGTTCGAACGGAGGGCGTCGCCTTCGACGACGAAGCCCGCGTCAAGGGCCTGCGGTGTGTCGCCGTCCCGATCGTGAACAACGACGACGTCGTCGAGGGCGCGATCAGCGTCTCCGGGCCGACGAGTCGACTCCAGGGGGATCGCTTCCGCTCGGAACTCCCCGCGAAGCTCAAGAGCGTCGCCAACGTCATCGAACTCAACATCACGTACACGTAGTCCGACATCGAGTCGTCCAGCGCCTCGCCGCATCAACTGGCAAGCTGCCGTACGACGAGACGGGCGAGCGTCCCACGACCATCGATCCACGGCGAAGCTGTCCCACACGACCTGTCCAGCAATGCAATACAAATATCCAATAAAGCTCGAAAACGTCTGTGTGTGCGCGAGAGGTCACATTACGGCGGCTTCGCCTCGACGAACTCCGGACGGGGTCTGTGTTAGCAAACTGTATACAGTAAAGCACGACCAATATTATCTTATAGAGAACGAAGGTCTACATATCTGGATACTATTGTGCATACACAAACTTCGTCCAGCTAGCTGCCGTCGTCGAGTCTGCCACTGCGGGCCGCTCTCGACGGGAGCACACCCTGCCCAGTGTCCTCGCTCGTCCGTGCTGTCGGTCACCCGCCGCAGAGCTTTACAGTACTAAGTGTGTAAAGCAAACCGTCGGCCGGTGACGATCAGTGCGGGACGTTGCCCCGCCATCTCGGCGACTCCGGTGTTCGTTCTTTTCCCACTACGATCCAGCATTGCTGGACTAGCGTGCTGTCGTCCGGTATCGATCACTGTTCGTCGAGCGATGCTCGACCCTCGTCCGCTCGCTTCTCCAATACGGAACGAGATTCGTCTCTGCACGAGTCCTATCTTGTATGGCCCGATGCCTGTCACTGATGCTGTACAGGCGCTAGATAGTATCACTCGGTACGAAAGATTCCCCAACACGTGCCGTTCGTCGCCGCCTCCGAGAGTCCCACCAGCCAAATGTCACTTTCGAGTCGCGTCTGCACGCACTCTCTCGACAGATCGCCGTTTTCTCCCAGCTTTTTCTGACTCGTCAGGCGTCCGTCGTCGCCAGATCCCCGAGAACGCGATCACCGAGTACGAGAACGAGCGCTGCGCCGACGAGGTCGAACAGCAGATCGAGCAGCGTATCGCGCTTGCCGTAGTTCACGAGGATCGGCTCGACGCCGATCTGATCGGCTCCGACGTGGATGGCGTACTCGACGAGTTCCCACAGCAGGCCGCCACAGGCGACGGCGGCGACGACTCTCGGACCGGGATCGCGGCCCGTCCGCCGACAGATCGCGAAGACGGCCCCGCCGAGAATCGTCGCCGAGTGGGTGTGGGTGACGTGGTCCCACCACCGGATGTCGTCGTACGGCCCCAGCATTCCCACGGCGTGAGTGATCATCGCGGTGTCGACGTACAGGTGGTGCCACGGCTCCAGTGTCACGCCACACGTTCGCTCGACGAACTCCGTCAGGTAGGTGCCAACCACGCCGACGGCGGCGTTGACGACCGTGCCGGGGTCGCGCCGACGGAGCCCCAGGACGAACACCGCCACTAACCCGTATCTGATGGTCCGCTCGATCGCTCGTTCGTCCGGTGGCATCGTTCGTGGTCGTACTGCTCGGTCGACACACATAGCGGTGTCGCGTGCCACCGCCGCGTTCGCCGACGTGCTCATACTGCCGGCTGTCCGTCTGTCACGAATTTGGGACCCCGTGGTCGCGCATCGCTTGCAACAGTGACAGCCGGCAGTATCAGGACGATTCGACCGGCGTCTTCACGACCGTCACGGGCCGTTCCGACAGTCGAGCAACCCGTTCCGCGACGCTGCCGAGCAACCGCCGGTACTCGCCGGATCGGTTCTTCGACCCGACGACAGTCAGGTCGATGTCGGCCTCGTCGCCGTACGCGAGGATCTCCTCGTGTGGGACGCCGTGGCGGATCTCGCTCACCGTGTCGATCCCGGCGTCGGCCGCCGTGGCGGTGATCGCTTCGACCGCGTTGCGGCCGGCCTCTTCGAGCGCGTGTTCCAGCCCTTCGAACTCGTGGACGTATTCGTCGCCGGGGTAGGAGCTGTAGGCGTCGGCGTCGACGACGTACAGCACGTGGAGGGCGGCGTCGTACCGCTCGGCGGCGTCGATCGCGTGCTCGATCGCCCGGTCGACACCGGGGCTCATGTCCGTCGGGAGGAGGATTCGGTCGTACATCACCGCGGTGTTCGCCCAGCAATCAGATAAATCGGTGGCATCGTTCCCGATCGCAGGGACTACTGACTCTCGCGGTAGCGCTCGGGGACGTACGGCAGGACGGGTGTCGGAAGCAGGCCGACGAGGCGCTCGGCCAGCGTCGCCAGCGGCTTGCGCACCAGGACGTACACGGCCGAGATCGCCAGTAGCGCGACGGCGACCACGGTGACGGCACTGCCGGCGACGGCAGCGAGTGACACGGTCGCGATGCCGGCGACGGCGAGATCCTCGGGGGCACCGTCGTAGCGGACCCACCGCCGGGGCCGGATCCAGCGGCCGTGATAGTGGCTGTAGACGGCCCGGTCCGAGTCGGCGAGCCACGGCCGGAGTTCGAGCCCACCGCCCGCAGCGTCGGTGACGGCGTGGAGCGCCATCGCGGTGAGGCCCACGGCGACCCCGACCGTCACCGTCGAGGGCGTGGCGATCGCGAGTGCGACTGCCGGGACGGCGGCCAGCGGCGCGTACACCGGATAGTGCAGCGTCTTCCGGTGGCCGGCGTAGAGATCGAGGTCGGGGAGCAGGCCACCCACGAGTCCCGCTCCGAAGGCCACCGGCGCGAGCGTCGGCTCGCTCGCCAGGACCGGTAACGCGACCGCCATCCCCCAGAGCGCGTGGGTCGTCGCCATCATCGTGACCGCTCGTAGCCGACGGAACGGTAAATAGTTCTCGGCGGCCTCGTACGGGCGGTTACAGCGATGTCCCAGCGAGCCTCGCTGGGAAGCGACGACAGTGACTGTTGCTCTCGCCATCCCACCGACAGTGCACTTATTGTGATCCCCACCGTCCTGTCAACTATGTCGAAAGAAACCCCGGTCAGCATGTCGGCCGCGGAGCGCGACGAGATCCTCGACAGCGGCGGGACGGGCGTCCTCTCGCTCGCTGCCGGGGACGAGCCACCGCACTCGATCCCGGTGTCGTACGGGTACGACGCGGCGGCCAGTACGTTCTACTTCCGACTGGCCGTGGGCGTCGACACCGCGAAGGGCGACCTCGACGACCGGCCGGCGTCGTTCGTCACGTATCGGGGGGAGTCCGGGGGCTGGCAGAGCGTCGTCGCCCGCGGCAGACTCGAAGACGTCGAGCGCGAGGGTATCGAGACCGAGACGCTAGCAGGGCTCGAACACGTCGACATCCCGCTGGTGGACATCTTCGACCGACCGCTCCGAGAAGTATCGTTCGAGTTCTACCGCCTCGTCCCCGACGAACTGACCGGACGGACCGAAGTCTAACGACGGTCTGGGCACAGGAAACGAGTATCCAGCGAACTTCTCGGATAAACAGTCACAGAAATCGAGCACTGTATAGATATCCTCTTACTTGGGCGTAGAAACGACGAAACCGTCGCTAGTCGCCACTGTTCTCTGACTGTCTGACGGTCATCACGGGAGCAGCCGACGTTCGGACGAGCTTTTCGGTGACACTGCCCAGCAGGAACCGCTCGACGCCGCTTCGCCCGTGGGTTCCCATGACGACCAGATCGATGTCGTTCTCCTCGACGTAGTTCCGGATCTGTCGGTACGGCTCGCCGAACTCGACGGCGGTTTCGATCGGTCCGAGCGACGCGCTCTCGGCTCGCTCGGCCACGCCGTCGACGGCCGCCTGGGCCCGTTCTTCGAGTGCCTCCACGATGACGTGTGACCGAACGTCGACGCCCATCGACAGCGGCTCGATCGCCGAGAGCGCGTGGACGCGGGCGTCGTACGCACCGGCGATGTCGAGGGCCGGATCGATCGCCGCGTTCGCGGCGTCGCTGCCGTCGGTCGGGATCAGCACGTCTTCGAAGGGCGTCGGGCGCACGTCGGCGTCCTCTCCCCGGACCGTGAGCACGGGCGTCTCGGCCAGTCGGAGCACCTTCTCGGTGACGCTGCCCAGCACGTATCGCTGAACGCCGGTCCGCCCGTGGGTGCCCATGATCACGAGGTCGACCGACGCCTCGTCGGCGTACTCGACGATCGCCTCGTGTGGCAGTCCCCGCTCGACTGCCTCCACGACGCCGATCTCTGCCGAGAGATTTTCGCGTGCGTCGCGAACGATCGCCTCGTGTGCCGCGTGCTGACTCTCGTCGCCGACGGTGTGGTCCTCGATCCGCGCATCGGCCACGGACAGGAGATGAATCGTCGCTCCGTATCGCTTCGCTATCGCTTCGGCGGCGCTGAGCGCGACCGCTGCACAGGTACTGCCGTCCGTCGGAACGAGGATGTCGTCGAACACGGTGTTCGCGCTTCGCCCGTCTGGAGTATGAACGTACCGCCGGGCTGTAGGTGGCCGCTGGCCGTCCGCTCGGCCGACGACACGACGCGGCGAGCCGGTCGAGTCACACCGCTGTCGCTACACGTCGCTCTCGGCCGCTGTGCTCTCCTCCGGATACGCTCGCTTCCAGAGGCCCCGCAGCGGGAGGGTGGCGAACGGCAGCACGAACACCCCGTACAGCAGCGCCGTCGACGAGGACAGCGCCGGCACGAGCACGACGGCCACCGGAGCGAGGACGATCACGACGACACAGCCCGCGACGACGGCGGCCACCCGCCGATCGATGGGCGCGAGTGCCGTCGTTCTGACGTGCAGGTCGAACGCTGTCACGAGGGCCTCGGCGGCGGCGACGGGTCCGAGCGAGCGCCGCGGATCGTCGCCCCAGCCCGCTGCCAGCGAGATCGTGCGCGTCCCCAGCAGCCGGTCGGGGAGCCGATCGGACACGACCTCGGCGTCGCGCAGCGATCCGATCGAGGCCCACCACTGGGGCTCGTCGAGCAGGCTGTCGTACGCGACGAGTCGGTCGTCGTACCGACGGTATTCGAGCGTCCCGTACCTGAGGTAGAACGTCCCGACACGCGCCGCCAGGAGTGCGACGAACAGATAGACCAGGACGAGACCGGAGCCGAGCGCGACTTCTCGGGACGGCTCCTCCCCGCCGAGGATCACGAGCGAGAAGAGCCAGACGACGATAAAGGAAGTCGCGTAGACGGGCGCACGCTCACTCAGTGCCTGGAGTGCGCCGGTGTACAGCACCGCGCGGCCGTCCGTCCGAACGCGTGCGTCCGGTTCGCCCTCGGGCACGTCGTCTACCTCCTCGGCACGGCCCGACTCGTCGGGTCCGGAGAGCCACCCGGTGAGTCGCCCGCCGTCGCCGTGGGTCGCCCGATAGCCCGACCACTCCACGAGGAGCTTGACGACGACGAACACACCAAGCGTCGCAGCCGTGCCGGCCACGGCCGTCACCGGGACGACGAACAGGACGAACGCCAGGAAAAACGCCTGTCGGGCCGGCGTCTCGATCACGGCGTACGGCGTGGTCGTCTCGTGGTGTCCGTCCCGCAAGTCCCGCCAGGTCTCGACGGTCTGGCCGACGACCAGCGTGCCGACACTCAACAGGACTTCCGGCTGGCTGACGACCGCGGTGATCGGGATCGTGTTGTTGACCACGACGCCGATGGCGATTCCGAACCACGCGGCGACACCGCCGACGGCGAGGGCGAAGGGCACGTTCCGCGGGTAGACCGGCGGCAGCCACGGGACCACCGTGACGCTCCCGCGCTTTCTGGTCAGCTCGTCCGAGACGCTGATGACGGTCGACCCCTCGTGGTCGGTGCGTGGCGGTTGCTGTGCGAACAGCGCCTTCACGCCCGCCAGCGGGAACGCGAACAGCACTTCGAGGGTGTAGACGACCACCAGCGTCTCTGGCTCCCAGCCCAGTCGGACGACGCCGACCAGCGGGACCAGATTCGCGAGGACGACCGGCACGAACCCAGCCGCTGTCGGCAGGCGCTCACTGCTCGTGGAGGGCATCGCCAGGGAGTTGCGAACAGTGGTTCATAAGCGTACTGACCGGGGAGAGTGGGCGACACGGGAACGGGCGACGCTCGCGACCGCGCCGCCACCGTCGTCTGTGGGCAATCTCTCGCACACCGCACACGAGGTGGGCCGACAGAACGCTCTCGGAATCAAAAGCAACAGGCCACTCGCAGGGCAAATCCCTCCAATGAGCTTCGAAGGCTACGGCGAGGACATGGAGCCCGGCAAGCGGGACATCATGGAAGCCACCCACAGGGCCGTCAGGGAACACGGCTACAGCGACCTCACGATCCAGCGCATCGCCGACGAGTTCGGTCGCAGCAAGGCGTTGCTCTACTACCACTACGACGGCCGAGACGACCTCCTGATCGACTTTCTCGACTACATCCTCGGGGGCTTTCTCGCGAATCTCCCCGAGGGAGGAACGGCACCGCGCGAGGAACTCGACGCCCTCGTCGATCGCCTCCTCCCGACGACGGTCGACGAGGAACCCCATCGACTGATGCTGGCGATGTTCGAACTCCGCATGAACGCGCCCCACGACGACGCCGTGCGCGAGCAATACGTCGAGGTCGAAGCACAGCTGCGGGACATCCTCGAAGACATTCTCCGGCGGGGGATCGAGGCGAACGACTTCGTCGACGTCGACGTCGACGCCGAGGCGGAGGCGCTGCTCTCGCTGCTCGTCGGCACTCGTGCCCGCCGTCTCACGGTCTACGAGCCGGACACGTCCATCGAACCGTTGAAGCGAGCGATCGACGCCCACGTCGCCCGCATCTCGACGGCGGACGCCGACAGCGACGACTGACCCTCGCTCCGATCGGGCTGTCGTCGTGTGCTCGGCTGCACCGATCCGTCAGTGAGAGAGTGGCTGGGGGACCGCTTCGAGCGGATTCGCAGCAACCGTCTCGCGCAGCAGATCGAGCCGCTGGCGATCGGCCGCCGACACCGCGCTCACGATCGTTCGCACCTCTTTCCGAGACACTTTCACCGCCTCCGCGGCGAACGCCGCTCCGGGGTTCGCGCGCAGTTCTCGCAGCGTCCCGACCGCCAGCAGGTACGGCACGGCCCACGCGACGACGGTGTTCCCGCCGCCCAGTGGCATCTCCTCGATGTACGACTGGGCGGGATCGAGGTGCTGCCGTGCCCGGTCGAGTGTCCGTGACAGCACCGCGACGGCTTCCGAGCGGAGGTCGTCGTCGACGACCCGATCCTGTGGCACTCCCTCGGCGGCCAGCCACTCCGCGGGGAGGTACACGTTGTTCTCGGCGACGTAGTCGTCGTGTACGTCCTTCGCGATGTTCACCAGCTGGAGGAGCCGGCCGAAGTGTTCGCCGTTGTGCCGCAGCGCCGTCTCCCGAGCCTCGGAGAGGGACTGCTCTGCGAGGAGGTTCGTGATCAGGGTCCCGACGGTGCCCGCGACGTAGTGACAGTAGCTCCGTAGCTCGGTGCCCGTCTGGATGCGAATCCCCGGCTCGTCGGCGTACCGCTCGACGAACCGGGCCATTCCCGTGGTCATCTCGCGGACCGGCGGCAGCATCGCCTCCCGCGTGGGTCGGTCGAACTGCTCGAATGCCGCCATCACGGTCGGTGCGTTCCCGACGAGTTCCCAGTCCGGTGAGGGATTCTGGGCCGGTATCCACTCTCGGGCCTGCCGAGTGAACGACTCGATCGATGTCGACGAACCGGACTGGAGGACCTCGCGATACGTCCCCAGGAGGTCCTGCTGTGTCGCCGCCGGGACGTGGTTCGCGTCCTCGACCGTGTCCGGAATCCGACAGAGCAGGTAGCCGACACAGATCTGGTCGGCCAGCGGCGAGTCGAGCGCGTCGATCGTCAGTGCGAACGTGCGCGAGACGCCCTGGACAGCCTCGTGACAGTACGCGAGGGGGGACTCGGACGGACCGGTGTGGTGGTGAGTCATTGTCGACGGGTGGCTTCGTCCGTTACGAAGAAATAGTCAATACTTATATCTGCCGCCTTCGGAAAACGGCGAATCACTCGACAGTAATGCTCGTGTTCACCATTGAGGCCCGATACCAGAAACTACTTGACTAAATATTCAATACAAGTAGTCGATGTACGACTTCGAGAACACCGTCGCACTCGTCACCGGTGCAGGATCGGGGATCGGTCGCGCAACTGCCACGCGGTTCGCCGCCGAGGGGGCAACCGTCGTCGTCGCCGACATCGACACGACAGGCGGTCCAGCGACCGTCGAACAGATCGCAGCCGACGACGGCGACGCGACCTTCGTCGAGGTCGACACCAGCGAGAGCGACTCGATCGCCGCGCTCGTCGAGGCCACGCTCGACGAGTACGGTCGACTCGACTACGCAGTCAACAACGCCGCGATCGGGAACACGCCGGCCCCGCTCCCGGAGATCGACGAAGACGAGTGGGCGCGCGTCCTCGACGTGAACCAGACCGGCGTCTGGGCCGGCATGAAACACGAGATTCCCGCACTCTCGGACTCCGGCGGCGGCGCGATCGTCAACGTGTCCTCGAAGGCTGGGCTCCGTGGCAGTCCCGGACGGTCACCGTACGCCGCCAGCAAACACGGGGTCGTCGGCCTGACCCGGACGGCCGCCCTCGAAACCGCGGCGGAGGGCGTTCGCGTCAACGCGGTCTGTCCGACGATCGTCGAGACGCCCGCGCTGGCGTCGATGTCCGAGGCGGAACGCACCGCGGTCGTCGAGGAGGTCCCGATGGAGCGGGCCGCTTCCCCGGACGAGGTGGCGAGCGCCGTCGTCTGGCTGTGCTCCGACGAGGCGTCGTTCGTCACCGGCCACGCTCTCCCGGTCGACGGCGGCGAGACCCAGCAGTAGACGGCGGATTCTCGCGTCCCAGAACGGCGGCCCTGCCTCGCTCCGGCGGCATAGCGTCGCCGTACAGCCACGGGCGTCCGCGATCGACGGCTCGCCAGAATACAGCTTAGCTCAGCTGCTAAGCTGATCTAAGATGTCCGCTGCTTCCGCCCTCACGACAACAGAATATATGCCCCAGGCGGGCGTCGCTCGGCCCGTGACACGAGAGGCGGAAGACTCTGAGACGGACGACGGGAAAATCGAGTGGCTGGATCGGCTCGTGAACTTCCTCGCGACCTACCTGCCCTGACACCGCTGTCCGCGCGCAGTCAGTCGGTGTCGACGACAGCGACGCCGTCGGGGTCGATCGCGACCGATACTGTGGTTCCGACGGTCGTCTCCTCGGCGGTGCCGTTCAGGCGCAAGCGCAACTGCCGTCCGTCGGGCAACTCCCCGACGGCGCTGGTCGTCTCACCGAGATACTGGTACTCCTGGATCGTCACCGGGATCGAACCGCTGCCGACCGCGATGTCGTCGGGCCGGACGACGACCGTCGCGTCCCCGCTCGTGTCGTCCGCGACCGCGTCCAGTCGCGCAAATCCCAGGTCGACCGTGCCGTCGTCCAGCTGTGCGTCGAGCAGATTCGCCGAGCCGACGAATCCGGCGACGAACTCGTTTGCGGGCGACTCGTAGATCTCGCGAGGCGTGCCGACCTGTTCGAGGCGGCCGTCGTTCAGCACCGCGATCCGGTCACACATCGCCATCGCCTCTTCCTGGTCGTGGGTCACGTACAGCGCGGTGACGCCCAGCTCGTCGAGCAGGCTCCCGATCTCGCGCCGGAGCCGATCCTTGAGCTTGGCGTCCAGTCCCGTCATGGGTTCGTCCAGCAGGAGGATGTTCGGCTCGATCGCGAGCGCACGCGCCAGGCCGACCCGCTGTTGTTGCCCGCCCGAGAGGGTCTCGGGCGCTCTGTCGGCGAGTTCGGCGATGTCGAGTAGCTCCAGCAGCTCCGTGGCGCGGTCCCGTCGCTCGGCCTTCTCGACGCCCTGCATCTTCGGGCCGAACGCGACGTTCGCGAGGACGCTCATGTTGTCGAACAGCGCGTACGACTGGAACACGAGCCCGACGTTTCGCCGCTCTGGGGGGACGTGGGTCACGTCCTCGTCGGCGAACCGGACCCGGCCGGCCGTCGGCGTCTCGAAGCCGGCGATCGTCCGCAGCGTCGTCGTCTTGCCACAGCCCGACGGCCCGACGACGCCGAGGATCTCGCCGTCGGCGACGGTCAGGTCGAGCGCCTCGACCGCGACCTCGTCGCCGTAGGTCTTGCGAACGCCGTCGAGTTCAACGGCGACCATGCGTCTGCCTCCCGTGAGTGTGTGTTCGAGTGGTCATGTCGTAGTGAATCCGTGTCGACCGACGGTCTGTAGCACGAGGATGGCGGCGACGACGAGACAGAAGTACATCGAGATGGCCGCCGCCGACTGCAGGAACGGAGCGCGACTGATGTTCTCGTAGAGAAACAGCGAGAAGGGCTTTGGCCCGCGGGTGTACACCATGTAGGTGAAGTTGAACTCCGCAGCGGCCAGCGTCCACGTGATGATCGAGCCCGCGAGGATCCCGCCCCTGGCGTTGGGGACGATGACGGTGACGAACGTCCGGGGCCACGACGCCCCCAGCGAGCGCGCGCTCTCTTCGAGCTGGCGGAGATCCATCGACTGGAACGCGCTCTGGACGGTCAACACCATGTACGGCGACTTCAACAGCGCGTAGCCGACGACGAGTCCGAAGGCCGTCCCGGCGTTGTCGGGATAGGTCCGCAGGAACGCGATCCCGAGGATGATCCCCGGCACGAGCGGCAGGACCGCGAGCGTGTTCAGCCACTCTCGGCCCCGGAACTCGTAGCGGGTCAGCGCGTAGGCGATCGGCACGCCGACGACGAGGTTGACGACCATCCCGCCGGTCGCCAGGAGGACGCTGAACCACAGCCCGGAGCCGATCCCTCTGCGCGCGCCCACGTCCGTCAGACCGAGCGCCGTCCGCCAGTGTTCGACGGTGACGAAACCCGTGGGAACGACACCGGTGGCCGACTGTGCGAACGAGGTGACGAACGTCAGCGCGATCGGGACCACGAGCACCGCGAGGACCAGTCCCGTCACCAGCGTGACCGCGGTCTTCCCGAGCGACCGGGGCGTCCGGAGCGTCGTCATCGCCGGATCACGTCCGCTTCCGTGTAGCGCAGGCCGACGAACGTGACCGCGAGGATGAACGCGAAGTACACCAGCCCGATGCTGGCGGCGATCTGGCTCTCGTAGCCGACCGAGATCACCTGACTGAGCTGGAGCGTCGCGACGTTCAACCCCTGCAAGACCAGGACTGTGCCGAAGATCGCCAGTGCCGTCCGGAACGTGAGCAACAACGCGGCGACGATCCCGGGACGGATCTCGGGCAGCGTGACGTAGTAGAACGTCCGCAGCGGATCGGCACCGAGCGCTCTGGCCGCCTGCTCGGCGTCGGTGTTGACCTCGGCGTAGGTCCCGCGCAGGACCATCGTCGCCCGCGGGAGCAGCGAGTAGACGTAGCCCACGAACAGCCCCGTCACGGTCGTCGCGGTCGCCAGGTCGATCGGCCCCTGACCGCTGAAGAACGCGACCGCGTTCGTCACCAGTCCCTGCCGGCCCAGCAGTGCGACGACCATGAACGCGACGACGATCCCGGGGAGCGCGATGGGGAACGAGACCACCGAGACGAGCACGCGTTCGAAGGGCAGCGAGTACTTCGCGAACGCGTGTGACACCGCGACGCCCAGCGCGACGCTGACGGCGCTCGTCGCGGCCGCGAACCAGAGCGTGTTCACGGCGACCTGTCGATACAGCGGGTCCGTCGCCAGCGTCCGCCAGGCCGACGCCGAGAACCCGACGTTCGCGAACCGGTCCGCGGAGACGCTCATCCGGACCATCGTCGCCAGCGGGACGAACGCGGCCACCGCGGCCAGGACGAGGAAGGGCGCACACAGGACGAGAATGCGTCGCCGTCGCCGGTCGCGCTCTGTCTCGGGTGTGAGAGTGTCTCTGGCAGCCGACAGTTCGAACCAGGTGGAGGTGCTCATAGCTGCGTCCCCGTCCGAGTTACCCCTGGATGCCGGGGATGTCCGACTCCGAGGTCACCCGATCGATGATGGGCTCCTGTCGCTCGACGAGATCCAGCTGGTCGACGGTGAACTCCGCTGCCTCGTAGGTCGCCTGGTCGGGGAAATCGTCGGGCATCTCCAGCTCGCCGGCCCGGATCGGCCGGACGAACGCGTCGAAGAACAGCCGCTGGCCCTCCAGCGAGAGGACGAAGTCCATGAACAGCTTCGCCGTCTCCGGGTTCGGTGCGCCGTCGAGCATGCCGTAGCCGTACGGGATGTTCATCGCTCCGGCGTCGCCCTCGGGGCCGGGCAGGATCGCGACGCCGACGTCCTCCGCGGGCACCTCCTCGTGGTTGTACTTCATCTCCAGGGCGGTGTAGTCGTACTGGGCGACCGCCGAGACCTCGCCGCTGGTGAAGTCGCCGGTGATGTTGCGACGCACGTCTGCCCCCTCCTGGGCGATGTCGTTGTAGTACTCGACGACCGGTCCAAGATCGTCCATCGTCCCGCCGTAGGCGTTGTTGATCGACAGCGCCGTCGCCAGCCCGTTGGCCGAGTGGGGCGGGGTCACGCAGAAGTCCTTGGCTGCGTCGGGGTGTTTGAAGTCCTCCCAGCTCTCGGGCTCGCCCAGCCCGCGTTCCTCGTAGATGTCCTTGCGGTAGGTGACCGCCGTCGTCATCTGCCGGGTCGCCGTGAGGTGGCCGTTGTCCGTCTTCAGATCCGACGGGACGGCGTCCCAGTTGGCCGGCTTGTAGTCCGTGGTAAACCCCTCCTCCATGGCGGTGATCCCGAACGAGTAGCCGCCGTTGTACGCCGAGTGGGTGGGGTTCTCGGCGTTCGATCGGATGTGCGTGAGCGCCTCGCCGGAGGTGCGCTGGTCGTCGTTCAACTTGACGCCGTAGCGCTCGTCGAAGGCGTCCATGACGGCACCCCAGTTCGACCACCCCGTCTGGACGGCGTAGATGTAGAGTCTGTCCGAGGGGAAGTCGCTCTCGCTGACGGTCGTCTGGTAGTCGCCGTGGCCGACCTCGTAGGTCTCGCCGCCACCGCCGCCGATGGCTTCGGTGCCGCTACACCCTGCGACTGTGGCAGCCGCCGCCGAGCCCGCCACGGTCAGGAACCCGCGTCGTGTGTGATCAGTCACACGCGGTGGTCCGGCAATCCGGCTAAAGGTGTTTTATATTACACCTCTATACCGCGATCACCGGCTAGGGACGGTACGTCGTGGTACCGACCGGGTGTGAGGGCTATATAGACCCGGACCCCTGGGCCGGCCGAGGCGACGCCCCCGTCAGATCGACTGTCTCGCTACTCGTCGGCGAGACGGCCGGGCGTCCACTCGCCGTCGAAGTCTTCGTGGGTGAAGGCCCTGGCGTCGTCGCCCGCGTAGGTGGCCACGAGCTGGCCGTCGCCTTCGAGGTAGTACTTGTAGGTCGTCAACCCGGCCAGGCCGACCGGGCCGCGAGCGTGGATCTTCCCCGTCGAGATGCCGACCTCCGCACCGAGGCCGTAGCGGTAGCCGTCGGCGAAGCGCGTCGAGGCGTTGTGGAAGACGCTCGCGGCGTCGATGCCGGTCATGAACAGCTCGGCGGTCTCGGCGTCCTCGGTGACGATCGACTCGGTGTGTTTCGAGCCGTGAGCGTTGACGTGCTCGACGGCCTCGTACACGTCCGAGACGACCTTGATCGACAGCTCGAGGTCGCCGTACTCGCTGTCCCAGTCGTCGTCGGTCGCCTCGCCCACGTCGACGATCTCGCGGGTCGCCTCGTCACCGCGGAGTTCGACGCCGGCCGCCTCGTAGCGCTCGACGATCGTCGGCAGGAACGTCGTTGCGACGCTGTCGTCGACCAGCAGCGTCTCGACGGCGTTACACACCGCCGGGTACTGGACCTTGGCGTCGAAGGCGATCTCTTCGGCCTGTTCGAGATCGGCGTCCTCGTCGACGTAGACGTGACAGATCCCTTCGGTGTGGCCCAGCACGGGGATCTGGGTGTTGTTCTGGATGTAGGAGACGAACTCCGAGGAGCCACGGGGCATCAGCAGGTCCACCTTGTCGTCCATCTCAAGCAGCGCGTCGACCTCCTCGTGGGCTTCGATGAGCTGGACCCAGCCGTCGGGCAGCTCGGCGGTCGCCTCGCGGATGAGTTCGTAGAGGACGCGGTTGGACTCGCTGGCCTCGCTGCCGCCCTTGAGGATGACGGCGTTGCCGGACTTGAGCGCGAGGGCGGCGATCTGGACCAGCGCGTCTGGCCGCGACTCGAAGATGGTGCCGACGACGCCGATCGGCACGGCGACCTTGTACAGTTCGAGGTCCGCGTCCAGTTCTCGGGCCGCGAGCGTCTCGCCGAGGGGATCGTCCTGTTGGGCGACGCTCTCGACCATCTCGGCGATGCTCTCCAGTTTCGCGTCGTCGAGCTTCAGGCGATCGACGAGCGCCTGGGTGTACTCGCCGCGTTCGAGCATGGCCTCTGCCTCCTGGACGTCGGTCGCGTTGGCCTCGCGGATCTCTCCCTCGTGGTCGCGAATGGCGTCGGCGATCGACTCCAGCGCAGCGTCGCGGGTCGCCTCGTCGACGTTTGCCAGCCGCAGTGCGGCGTGCTGTGCGTCGGTCACCTGGGATTCGGTGTCGTACTCAGTCATCTGTGGCTCCGTTTATCGGGACGAATAGCGTGCCCACCGATTTGGCAGTAGCGATCCGTTCCAGCACGTCGCGATCCGCCGAGCCGGCGATGATCGCCGGTGTGCCGTGTTCGCTCACGTCGCGCGCGCCCTCGACTTTCGTCTGGATGCCGCCGAACTCGGCGGTGGTGCTGTCGTCGACGAGCGACTGGACGGCGTCGTAGTTCGTGCCGACGGCCTCGATCAGCTCCGCGTCGTCGTCGTCTTTCGGGTTGCCCGTGTAGACGCCGCCGACGTCGGTCAGGGTCACCAGGAGGTCGACGTTGACGCCGATGGCCACCGACGCCGAGAGCATATCGTTGTCGCCGATCTGGATCTCCTCGGTCGCGATCGCGTCGTTCTCGTTGATGATCGGCACGATCCCCCAGTCGAACAGGGTCTCGATGGTGTTGCGGACGTTCGTGAACCGTTCGGGGTTGGCCAGATCGTGCTCGGTCAGCAGGATCTGTGCGACCGTCTGGTCGTAGCGGTCGAAGCTCTGGGTGTAGTGGCGCATCAGGTGGCTCTGTCCGACCGTCGAGAGGGCCTGGCTCTCTTCGACGGTCTCGGTCTCCTCGTCGATCAGCCCCTTGCCCGCACCGACCGCGCCCGACGAGACCAGCAGTACGTCTTTCCCTCGCTCCCGGAGGTCCATGATGTCGCTGACCAGCTTGTCGAGCTTCACGCGATCGAGCTGGGAGTCGTCGTCGGTCAGCGAGTTCGTCCCCGCCTTGACGATCACGCGCTGGGCGTCGGCGGCCTGCTCGCGCGCCCGCTCGACGGTCGCCTCGTCGACGGTCGCGATCGCCGACTGCTCACTCATCGTCGAACTCCTCGGCGAGTTCTCGGGACCGCTGCTCGGCGGCTTCGACGGCCTCGACGACCGCCGTGTCGGCGTCGCTGTCCCACAGGACCTCCATCCCCTCGATGGTCGTCCCGTTGGGCGAGCAGACGGCGTCGATGAGCTCGGAGACGCTCCGGTCGTCTCGGAGGACTGTCTCGGCTGCGCCCTTGAACGTCTGGGCCGCCAGCGTCTCGGCCTGCTCCGGGTCGAGGCCGCCGTCGATGCCGGCCTCCTTCATCGCGTCGATGAGGTAGAAGGCGAAGGCCGGGCCGCTGCCGTTGACTGCCGTCGACACGTCCATCAGCGACTCGTCGATCTCGACGAACTCGCCGACCGCGTCCAGCAGTTCCCGCACGTCGTCGTCGATCCCCGCTCGGGTGGCCGCCGCGGCCATGTCGCCGGTCTCGGCCGCCAGGTTCGGCATGATCCGGACGACCGTCGCGTCGGTCTCCTCGGCGACGAACGACCGCGGGACGCCCGCCGCGATGGTGAGAAGTGACTGGTCCGGTCGGAGATCGAGATCAGCGAGGACTGCCGAGACTGCCTTCGGTTTGACTGCCAATACGACGATCGCTGCCTCTCTGGCCGCGTCGATGTCGTCGGTCGTCTCGTCGGCGTCGTCGGCGACTGACGCCAGCGCCTCGGGATCGAGGTCGATCGCTGTCACTTCGTAGGCTCCGGTCTGGGCGAGCCCCTTCACGAAGGCCCCACCCATGTTACCACAGCCGATAACGCTCACGTGTGTCATCCTATCTCCACAGGGGAGACTGAGGTACATACCAACTACGGCTTCGTCCGAGCAGCGCGACGCTGCCGGGTCGAGCAGACGTACCCGAACTCACGCGGTGTACTGTTCGACGAGCGACCGTAGCTCGTCCTCGCCCTGGACGCCGACGATCTCCTCGACCTGCTCGCCGTCGGCAAAGAGGACGAGCGTGGGCACGCCGCGGACGCCGTAGGCCGTCGCGAGCTGCTGGTTCTCGTCGACGTCGACTTTCGCCACGGCGGCGTCCGTCTCGGCCGCGAGGGTCTCGACGACCGGTTCGAGCATCTGGCAGGGACCACACCAGTCGGCGTAGAAGTCCGCCAGGACGACGTCGTAGTCGGCGACTGCGTCGTCCAGTTCGGGCTGACCGTCGACGTGTACTGGCTCCGTCGGCGCGCTGGCATCCGTTTCGATATCGGTTGTCATCACTCCATCGTAGGTGGCTCTCGTAGTTAAGAGTTTTGGACGTACTAAACAATACTACTGGCAGGCCCAGTCAGTCCTCGACGGGCTGTCGCACTCTCTCCAGCACCTGCAACTCGGGAGCACGAACACAGTGAAAAATCCACAGCGGGCAGTCTCGGCGGGAGTGGCGTCGTGTGGCGGGGTCGGGGCTGTCGAACTGGAGGCTCAGCTCTCGACTGACGGTGCAGTCGCGTCGCGATCTTCGTACTTCGTCTCGAACTCCTGGATGAGCTGACCCATCTTCGCGTACCAGTCGTTGAGGAGCCGCTGCATGTCGTCTGCGATGTTCGCCGGGTCGGTCGGCTTGTAGACGTGGTAGTAACCACCCTGGTCGTAGTTGACCTGTTCTTTCTGGATGAATCCGGCCTGGAGGAGCCGCTGTACGGCCCGGTACGCGGTCGATCGTTCACGGTCGACGGCGTCTGCGATCTCGTCGACGGTGAGCGCGTCCTCGGTGTCGACGAGCGACTGGAAGACCTCTCGATCGAGCTGTTTGAGTCCGTGGAAACACTCCAGAAGCCCCTCACACTCCATGTCCCGCTGAAGCTGTTCAGACATCGAATCTGGCATCGGTATCGAGTATACGTACGGTCCTCCTCGTTAAAAGACTTGTGTGCGAATATCACAATGCCGCACGAACTCCTGCCGGCAGATCGACGGCGTGAGCCAGTGGCGGACTCCGTGGTTCGTTCGGCCGTCGATCTTGTCTCTCTCGCGAACTATCGCCCGGCGGATGCGGGCGCTTCCACTCCGTCGCCGGCCGACGGTATCAGGCTCACTCCGATTCGAGCGGGCTGTCGATCTCGCTGCGGGTGTTGACCGCGTGGATCGACGCGCGTCGTCCAGTCGTCTTTCGTGACCGTCGGTCGCCGCCTGCGCCTACAGCAGCAGGTCCGCGGCGGCGTACGCGAGCACGAACGAGAGGACGAACGATCCTGCCCACGCTCCCACAGTCACGAGTATCTTCCGTGCGTCGACCGCGTCGCGTCCGCCGACGGCGGCACCGCTCCCGATGATGGCGCTGACGACGATCTCGTTGAACGACACCGGAACGCCCAGCAGGACGGCCAGTTGTGCGATCAGGAACGACGGCACGAGTGCCGAAATGGAGCGTCGCGGTCCCAGCGAGGAGTAGTCCCGTGCTAGCGACTTGATCATCCGGGGCGCGCCCGTCCACGACCCGGCGAGCATCCCCAGCCCCCCGCCGACGAGCACGGTCATCGTCGACACCATCCCGATCTCGTCGAGCAGGGGCAGCAACGGCCCGACGGCGAGGCCGACCTGACTCCCGCCCGCGGAGAAGGCGACGAGTGAGCCCAGCGCGAGCAGTACGCGCCGCAGACCGCCGCGTTCGTCACGACGAATGTCCCACCGGACGACGGCGGCGACGGCCAGCGCGACGACGCCGGTCACGACGAGCCCCGACGCGAGACCGTCCACTGCCAGCACGCGTTGCCCGAGCCCGCGGACCGTCCCCGACGTGGTCCCCTCGCCGAGGAAGCTGAACTCGACGTTCGCGAGGACGGCACCGACGAGACCGGCGAGGGCCGGGATGCTGTCCCGCTCGGCAACGTCGGGACGGGGCAGAACGCTGGCGATGACGAACGCGATGCCGCCGCCGACGAACGGCGTCAACACCCAGACGGCGGCGATCTGCTGGTACTTCGGCCAGACCGGCGTCCCGCCCAGCGCGAGGCCGACGCCGATGACGGCACCCGTCACGGTGAACGCGGTCGCGATCGGATACCCCGTCGTGATCCCGACCGCCATCAGCCCCGCGCCCAGCACGAGCACGAGGATGACGCCGGCGACGGGCAGACTGCTGCCGCCCACGAGACCGCTCCCGACCGCTTCCGAGACGCTCCCGCCCTGTGTGACCGCTCCTGCAAATCCGAAGATGCCGACCAGAAAGGCGGCCCGCATCGTCCCGATGGCGTTCGCGCCGACGGCCGGTGCGAAAGGGGTCGCGCCGCTCGATCCGGCACCGATGACCCACGCCATGAACAGGCTGGCGAGCGCTGCACCGACGAAGAGAGCGATGAGGGCGGGATCCATGGAACTGGTCAGTCCGCGCCCGTTACGGCGGTGTCACGTGCCTGGCTGTGGCTCCGCCAGTACCCCTGGGCGTACGCGCCCAGGAACATCCCGGCCAGCGCCCAGAGGATCGTGACGTTGCCGACGCCGAGGCTCGCGTACGCGGCCCCCGGACAGATGCCCGAAAGCCCCCAGCCGACGCCGAAGATGGCCCCGCCGACCAGGACGTTCCGGTCGAACGGCTTCAGACGACGCTCGTAGCGGTCACCCGTCAGGGGTGCCACGTCCCGAATTCGGGGCATCACTGCGAACGCGATCCCGGAGACGATGGCCGCGCCGAACATGACGAACAGCAGTCCGAAGTCCTCGAACTGGAGGAAGTGCAGCACCACTTCCGGACGCGCCATCTGACTGAACCCGAGTCCGAAGCCGAAGATCAGGCCGCCGACGAAGATCAGCGGCTTGAACAGCGGGTGGCGGTCGTCGCTCACGTGTCGCTCCCTCCGTTCGCTCCCGTTCGCGTCTGTCGAGGCCTCTCGCTGGTCGGCCTCGCGGCCCACGTGTCGCTCCCTCCGTTCGCTCCCGTTCGCGTCTGTCGAGGCCTCTCGCTGGTCGGCCTCGCGGCCCACGTGTCGCTCCCTCCGTTCGCTCCCGTTCGCGTCTGTCGAGGCCTCTCGCTGGTCGGCCTCGCGGCCCACGTGTCGCTCCCTCCGTTCGCTCCCGTTCGCGCATTCCGAGACCCTCGCTGCTCACGGCTCACAGTCGTTCGCCGTTCGCTCTTCGAGGTGCGAACGTAGTGAGCACCTCGCACCGCTCGCGTCTCGCGCGTCACGGGCTCACCCCCAGCGCGGCGACGACCTGCGCCGTCCCGATCGCGACGGTCAGGAAGGTCGCGACGCCGACGATCGAGGTCTTCGACGCCGACCCGACGCCACAGACGCCGTGGCCGGACGTACAGCCCTTCCCGATCCGCGTGCCGATGCCGACGAGGATGCCGCCGACGAACAGCCGCCACGGCTGGACGTTCGTCGTCCAGAGCGTCACGCCGCCGACTTCGTACAGCTGCCCGGTCGTCCCCGGCTGGTAGAGTGCCGTCGACACCAGACCGGACTGGACGGTCGCCGCGAACAGGGTCGCCCCGAGGACGATCCCGAGCGTGAACACCACGCGCCAGTCCCGTGAACCGACGTACTGCTGGAACTGCGACTGGTCGGAGACGTACGACAGCGTCGACTCTAAGAACGTACTCGCCCCGGCCGGAATGCCGGTCCCGACGTAGATCACGACCGCGCCGAGTCCGACGAGCAGTCCGCCGACGGCGTAGCGGCTGATCCCGTTGGGAAACAGCTCGGCGGTCACCTGAAGCGCGAGTGGATCAGTCACCATCGCCCGCCTCAGTCATCCGCCAGCGAGCCCTGGCTCGCGGCGCAGTTGTTCGGGCCGAGTTCGAGCGTGAACGCCGTCTCGTCGTCGACGGTGTTCTGGCCGAGGTTCGTCGCGATGATCTCCTCGTAGTTGGCCGGTCGCGGCGGCATGTCCGAGAGGATCAGGTCGACGAAGTCGTCCTCGTCCATCGTGAGCGCGTCCATCTCCGCGACGAGCTCGCCGATGGGCGCGGTGTACGTGCCGTCGTCGGCGGGCTCGGCGGCGTCGCTGAAGTGCGCGCCCCCGATTAGCGTGTCGTCGGGCAGGGTCAGCACGCGCTCCTGCAGCGACTCGTAGAGCATGCGCGCGGCGTCGGGCGCGCCGTCGTCGCCCTCTTCGAGGTCGGGGCGAGCGACGCTCTCGACGAACAGCCCGTCGCCGGTCGCGAGCAGGCTGTCGTCGATCAGATACGAGGTCATCCCGGTCGTGTGGCCGGGCGTGTGGACGGCCTCGATGGTGGCGTCGCCGACCTGGAAGGTGTCGCCGTCCGCGGCCGTGGTCAGTTCGTCTGCGTCCTGTCGAGCCTGCGAGGCAGGGCTCGCGGAACTCCCGTCCGCGGCGTACGTGACGCCGCGGTCGATGGCGGCCTCGGGGACGACGCCCTCGACGCCCTCCGCATCGAGGTCGCGCACGCCCGAGATGTGGTCGGCGTGGACGTGGGTGTCCAGCGCGTACTGCAGGTCGACGCCGAGTTCCGCGGCGTCCTGTCGAGCCTGCGAGGCGGGGCTCGCGGAACGGAGTTCCGAGGCGTCCGCGAGGTAGCGGTCGGTGAACGCCCGCAGCGGGTCGATGATCGCCGCCTCCCCGTCGTCGTAGAGCAGATAGCCCAGGCAGCCTGTAGAGGGGCGCTGGTACTGGAGCAGCGTTCCCGCCCCGTCGTAGCGCTCGACCTCGACGGCCTCGTAGATGCTCGCCCAGCCGTTCATTCCGTCTTCGAGGTGGTCCACGTCGTAGCCCTGTTCGACGAGCGTGCCCGCGACGTACTCGCTGGCACCGCCCTTCGCACAGAGGACCGTCACTGCGCGGTCGTCGGGAATCCGGTCGAGCACGCTCTCGTCGATCTCGTCGTCGAGGAACTCGAAGTAGGGGACGTTGATCGACGTGACGTTCTCGCCGTCGATGTGCCACTCCTCGTACTCCGTGCTCATCCGCGCGTCGAGCAGCGTCACGCTCTCGCCGTCGTCGATCCGATCCCTCAGCGTCTCCGGCGCGACGCTCGAAACGTCGGCGTCGGGCGTCGGGAAGTCTTCGGGGTTCATGTCGTACACCCCCAGCTATCGGGTCGACGCACAAAAGGGTTTGCAAAGAAATTCACTAACTACACAATACAGCATCCTGGGGAGAAGAGGTGAGGGCTGCTAAGGGGCGTCTAATGGACTATAATCGGGGTGTGTATCCCTATCTGCCTTCGTGGACTGTTGCAGTACGTACAATAACCAACATTCTTTTAACCCCGAAGGCGATATTGTGCGATAGCTCCAATACGACTCAACGGAGCGGAGATACTATGAGTACTGAATACGACATCGCGGAGACGCTCGACGTGAAAGGTGCATCGTGTCCCATGCCAGTGGTGAAAACGAAGTCCGCTATCGACGACCTCTCCGAGGGTGAGGTTCTCGAAGTGCTGGCGACGGACTCCGGCAGTATGAGCGACATCGACGGCTGGGCCTCCGGAACCGAGGGCGTCGAACTCCTCGACCAGGCGGAGGGCGACGACGTGTACAGACACTACGTCCGCAAGACCGAGTGACGATGAGCACGGACACGCCAGACGCGCCCGGCGACGAGACGCCCTCTCGCGCGGAACTCGCCGCGCGCGTCGACGAACTGGAAGACGCGCTCGCCGAGGCCACCAGCGAGGACGACGGCAAGAAGATGAGCATCATCGCCACCAAGGGGACCCTGGACATGGCGTACCCGCCGCTCATCCTCGCCAGCACCGCCGCCGCCTTCGGCTACGAGGTGACGGTCTTTCACACGTTCTGGGGACTGGAGATCCTCCACGAGGAGCGCTCGACGGATCTCAAGCTCAGCTCCGTGGGCAACCCCAACATGCCGGTCCCGAACGCCGTCGCCGCGCTCCCTGGCATGGACCGCGTCACGACGAAGATGATGGAGAAGAAGATCGCGGACAACGACACCGCCACCATCGAGGAACTCGTCGAGACGAGCCTCGACATGGGCGTGGAGTTCCAGGCCTGCCAGATGACGATCGAGCTGATGGGCTACGACGAATCGGAGTTCTACGACGGCGTCACGACCGGCGTCGGCGCTGCGACGGCGCTACAGGACATGGCCGATGCCGACATCCAGCTTCTCGTCTGACGGCTCTCGCTTTCATCTCACCTGCGATGGGTCGGGAACGGCTCGTCAGGTCGACGGCAGCAGCGCACCCCAGCCGTAGAGTTTTGTCCCGGGTGGTTCAACTGTTAACCACTCGTGGACAGTCCCATCATCCGCCCCACCGATCGCCGACCGCGTGCTGACTCGCTCGGTATCTCGAACGACCTCCGAGCAACTGACAAGCGATGACCGACGACGAACTCCAGTCGTCGCGGGTCGTACTCGTCGGGACCGCTGAGTGGGTCGACGACGCTGCGACGGCGTTCGACGAGCGGACGACGCTCTTGCGGGCCGACACCGCCGATGCGGCGCTCACGCTGATCGCCGAGCGGTCGCCTGACTGTCTGGTCACGGCGTACGACCTCCCCGACTCCACCGGGGTCGCCCTCCTGCGAGACGTTCGCGACGTGGCCCCGGCGCTCCCGGTCGTCGTCGGCGCGGCCGACGGCAGCGAATCGGCGGCCAGCGACGCGATCGCGGCCGGCGTCGACGACTACGTCGTGATCGACGAAGCGGCCGAGCGACCGACCGACGCGCTCCTCGACCGGACGAAGGCGGTGCTGGAAGCGACGCCGGACGGCGACGGTCACGAGCGACGAGCACGCCAGTTCGAGGCGGTGTTCGCGGACGCGCGGACCGCGACGTGGGTGCTCGATCCCGACGGCTCGCCCGTGCGATCGAACCAGACCGCTCGCGAGATCGGCGACGACGCGGCGTCGGCACAGACGGGTGGCCCGTTCTGGACGCTCCCGTGGCTGTCGGGCGACGAACGGACCAGGGCAGACGTGCGACGCCTCGTGGAGCGTGGCATCGACGGGGCTTTCGCTCACGCCGTCGTCACGCTGGCGGCGATCGACGGCCCGTCGCGAGTGTTCGACCTGTCGGTCCGGCCGGTCGAAGACGGCGGCGGTGTCGATTCGATCGTCGTCGAGGCCGTCGACATCACGGACCGGGTCGAACTCGAACGGGACCTTCGCCGATCCGAGGCGCTCCACCGAGTGACGCTGAACAACATGACCGACACCGTCCTCATGACCGACGAGGACGGGGAGTACACGTACGTCTGCCCGAACGTCCACTTCATCTTCGGCTACACGGCCGCGGAGATCCGCGAGCAAAAGCCCATCGAGGAGCTGCTCGGAGCGGACCTCTTCGACCGCGAGGAGCTGGCTCGACGTGGCGTCTGCAAGAACATCGAGTGTACGGCCACGGACAAGGCCGGGCGCGAGCACACGCTCCTGGTCAACGTCCGGGAGGTGTCGATCCAGGACGGGACGCTCCTCTACAGCTGTCGGGACATCACCAAACGCAAGCGCCGCGAGGACGCGCTGGCCGCGCTGCACGGGACTGCACGGCAGTTCCTCTACGCGGAGACCCACCAGGAGATCGCACAGCGCGTCGTCGACGACGCGCCGGCAGTCCTCGGCGTCGACGCCGTCGCGGTGTACCTGTTCGACGACGCGGCCAACGAACTCCGGCCGGCGGCGTACTCGCCGTCGGCGACAGAGCTCCACGGCCCACTCCCGACGGTCGCGGTCGACGACGAGACGCTGCCGGGACACAGCTTCGTCGCGGACGACACGCTGTTTTTCGACGACGTTCACCACGCGGACCGACTGGCCAACCGGGCGACGGAGTTTCGCGGGACGAGCTACATCCCGCTGGGTGACCACGGCGTGTTCGTCGCCGCCTCGCCCGAGGTCGGTGCCTTCGACGACGTGACCCGAGAGCTGGCGGACCTGTTCGCCGCGACCACCGAGGCGGCGCTCGATCGCGTGGCCCGCGAGGCACAGCTCCGCGAGCGAGACCGACAGCTCCAGCGCCAGAACGAGCAGCTGTCGGCGCTGAACCGCATCAACGACACGATCCGCGAGATCGGGCGGACGATCGTGCGAGCGGAGACCCGCGAGGAGATCGACCGAGCGGTCTGTGAGCGACTGACCGACGGCGACCGGTTCAGCTTCGCGTGGATCGGCTCCGTCGATCCCGCCAACGAGCACCTCGAACCGCGGGCCTGGGCCGGCGACGAGCAGGGGTATCTGGACTGCCAGTCGTTCGCCGTCGACGCGTCCGACACCGAACCGTCCGGCCAGGCCGCGGCGACGGACACCGCGGCTCTGGAGCCGAACGTCGCGGCCGGACTGCGAGACGAGCCCTGGCGAACGGAGGCGCTCCGGCGCGATTTCACGTCCGTCCTGAGCGTTCCGCTCGTGTACAACGACCTCAGCCACGGCGTCCTCTCGGTCTACGCCGACTCAAAGGACGCCTTCGACGAGACGGCGCGGGCGGTGCTCGCCGAACTCGGCGAAACGATCGCGTCGGCGCTCAGTGCTCTCGAACGGAAGAACGCGCTCCTCACGCCGTCGGTCACCCGCGTCGAGTTTACGGTCGACGATCCGACCTTCCTCCTCTCGCGGCTCGCCGACCAGGCGGGGTGTACGGTCGGCTACCAGGGCGGCATCCGACAGACCGAAGCGGGCAGCGCCCTCTTTCTCACCGTCGAGGGCGCGCCGGTCGACGCCGTCGTCGACCACGCCGCCGAGATGGCGTCGGTCGACGAGGTGCAGGCGGTCAGTGCCGACGAGAACGGCGGCGTCGTGCGGCTCGTCGTGGCGCGCTTTCTCGCACAGGAGCTGGCCGACCACGGCGCGCTCCTCCGGGAGGCCACCGCCAGTCGAGCGGGCACCGAACTCCGCGTCGACGTGCCAGAGCGCATCACCGTCCGGGAGATCACGGAACTGATCGGCCAGACGGTGTCCAACGTCGAACTCCGTTCCAGACGGAGCGTCGAGCAGCCCACACAGCACGACGTTCGCTCGACCGTCCTCGACGAGATGACCGAGCGGCAACTGGAAGTGGTCCAGACCGCCTACTACAGCGGGTTCTTCGAGTCGCCCCGAGAGACCAACGGCAAGGAACTCGCGGCGATGCTCGACATCTCCCCACCCGCGTTCTACCAGCACGTCAGGGCCGCCCAGCAGAAGCTGTTCACGGCGGTGTTCGAGGCACACGGACTCCTGGAGTCTGGTGGGTTCAATAGTTAACCACGCTCATCGCTACACCCTTCGATGGTGAACCACTGGATACTCCCTAAAACACCTAATACTCCTTAACCGAGTGCCGCCGCTGGCACTCGTGACCCTACATGAGAGATGTCAACCAGGAGCCCGAGGAAGAGACGCCGTACGAGTGCTTCGACTGTGGAACGATCGTCGTCACCGAGGACAACCCGACCGCCTGCCCGGAGTGTGGCGGCGAGATACGGAACCGCCTGACACCGATCGAGTGATGGCGCCCGAATCAGTAACGGCCGACCGCGACGAGTCGGAGACCGCGTCCGACGCGGAGTCCGCCGTCGAGACGGCGCGCCGACAGCTCCACCGGGCCGCGGCCCACCTCGACATCGATCCCGCCATCGTCGAGCGGCTCAAACACCCCACGAAGGTCCAGGAAGTCACCGTCCCCATCGAGCGTGACGACGGCTCCGTCGAGGTGTTCACGGGGTATCGAGCCCAGCACGACAGCGTCCGTGGTCCCCACAAGGGCGGCCTCCGGTATCACCCCGAGGTGACCAGAGACGAGTGTGTCGGCCTCGGGATGTGGATGACCTGGAAGTGTGCGGTCATGGACATCCCCTTCGGCGGGGCGAAAGGCGGGATCGCAGTCGACCCCAAGCGACTCAGCCCGTCCGAGAAAGAGCGCCTCACGCGTCGGTTCGCCGAGGAGATCCGCGACAGCATCGGCCCGAACAGAGACATTCCGGCCCCGGACATGGGCACCGATCCCCAGACGATGGCCTGGCTCATGGACGCCTACTCGATGCAGGAAGGTGAGACGGTGCCCGGCGTCGTGACGGGGAAACCGCCGGCCGTCGGCGGGAGCCACGGCCGCGACGAGGCCCCCGGCCGGAGCGTCGCGATCGTCACCCGCGCGGCCGTCGAGTACTACGAGAAGGACCTCTCGGCGACCACGGTCGCGATCCAGGGGTACGGCAGCGTCGGCGCGAACGCCGCCCGACTCCTCGACGACTGGGGCGCGACGGTCGTCGCCGTCAGCGACGTCAACGGCGCGATCTACGATCCGGACGGCCTCGACACGCACTCGATTCCCAGCCACGACGAGGAGCCAGAGGCGGTGACACGCCAGTCGGTCCCCCACACGATCACCAACGACGAACTCCTCGAACTCGACGTCGACGTGCTCGTTCCGGCCGCGCTCGGCAACGTCCTGACGGCCGAGAACGCCGCCGACGTGCGGGCCGACCTCGTCGTCGAGGGTGCCAACGGACCGACGACCAGCGCCGCAGACGAGATCTTCGCGGACCGCTCGCTCCCCGTGATCCCCGACATCCTCGCGAACGCGGGCGGCGTCACGGTGTCGTACTTCGAGTGGCTCCAGGACATCAACCGCCGCTCCTGGTCCAGAGAGCGCGTCAACGACGAACTCGAAAGCGAGATGCTCGCCGCGTGGCGCGACGTTCGAGACGCGTTCGACGAGCGAGACGTTCGGTGGCGTGACGCCGCCTACACCGTCGCCCTGGAGCGCATCGCAGCGGCCCACGAGGCCAGGGGACTCTGGCCCTGAAGCTGTTTACTTCGCCCGGCTCCCGCCGGGGAGGACGAGCGTGACGGCGCTCCCCCGTGGCTCGGCGTCGTCGAACTGGAGCGTGCCGTCGACGGCGGTCACGATCCGTTTGACCAGCCAGAGCCCCATCCCGCTGCTGTGTAACAGCGGTTCGATGCTGCTGTCTTCGGTGATGACCTTCCGTTCGCGGGCTGGGATTCCCGGCCCGTCGTCCGTGACGGTGATCTCCACCGAGCCGCCGGTCTGGTGGCCGACCACCGACACTTCGGGGCGATCGCGGTCGGAGTGGACGACGGCGTTCTCGACGAGTTCGCGGATCGCGCGCTCGATCTCGCCGGCCGTCGTCAACTGGAGGCCGGCGTCGACGTCGACGGCGATCTCGGCGTCTGCGTGCTCGGCCTCTAGTTCGGCGACCAGATCCGTCACGATCTGCGTCAGGTCGAGCGTCGCGTGTGTCGGCGGTTCGGTCAACAGCTCGACGATCTCGCGTTCCTTGTTCGCCTGCGTGAGCAGTCGCTCGACCGCGTCTTCGATCGGCGCTGCGAGTTCTGCGACCTCCTTCGATGCGCGGGCGTCGATGATCTCTGCCCGTCCTCGGATGACGTTCAGCGCGTTGTGGAGGTTGTGTCTGAGCAGTCGATCCAGCGAGGCGAGCTGTTGTTCGCGCTCGACCTGTTCGGTCACATCTCGCATCGTGGCGACCAGCCCCTGGATCGTCCCACCCTCGTCGGTCAGTGGCGTGTACTGGACGTTGAACGTGTGATCGGATCTGCCCGATCGCGTTCGCGTCGCGCGGAACTGGACCGTCTCGCCCTCGAAGCCCCGGTCGAGGTAGGGCTCGACGACCTCGAACTGTTCGGGGGCCAGGAGGTCGACCAGCCGCGTTTCAGTGACCGACTCCAGGTCCATCCCGTGGAACTGCCGATAGGACTCGTTGGCAAAGAGGAACTGGTAGTCGTGGTCGACGGCGGCGATCAGCTCACTCGCACCCTCGATCGCGTGCTCGTACTGCCGGAGCTGTGACTCCCGTCGGCGCTGTTCCGTCGTGTCGTTTTGAATCGCGACGTACGACACCACCTCGCCGTCGTCGTCGGTCAGGGGAGCGATCGTCTGGTGGGCGTAGTACAGCGCTCCCGACTGCCGGCGATCGCGGATCTCCTCTTCCCACACGTCGCCGCTCGTGATAGTCGACCACAGGTCCTCGTAGTACTCCTCGGACATCGTGCCAGAGGAGAGGATCGCGGGCGTCTTCCCGAGCACGCCGTCGCTCTCGTAGCCCGTCATCTCCTCGAATGCGGGGTTGACGTAGGTGATCGTGCCGTCCGGGTCGGTCATGTAGATAGCGTGTCCGGCCGCCTCGACGGCTCGCTGGAACTGTCGGAGCATCTGCTCGTCGGCTCTCCGGTCGTCGATGTCTCGCACCACCAGCACGGTCGCCGGGCCGTCGCTCCAGCGGACTCGCGTCGCGGTGACTTCGACCGACAGCTCTCGGCCCTCGCTGGTCGTCAGGGTCGTTTCGAACTGCTCGACTGGCTGGTCGCCCGACTGTACGGCAGCCAGCGACGCGGTGAGGTCTCGTCCGTCGGGCGGCGACAGCCACGACTCGATGGGACGGTCGACGGCCTGGGATCGGTCGTCGAGGGCCAGCAGATCGAGGCCGGTCGCGTTGACGTACTCGCAGTGACCGTCGCGAACGACGGTGATCATGTCGTTTGCAGCGTCTAACAATGTAGTCGCTCGCCTCTCGGGGTCGAACAGGCCCTGCTGGCTACGGTGGTAGTCGACCGCGTCGACGACGAGCGTCGCCAGTCGGTCCCACTGGTCGTCGTGACGCCCCTTGATGAGATACTCCGTCACGTCGGCGGAGATCGCGTGGCTGGCCATCTCCTCGGTCCCTTCGCTGGTAAACAGCACGAACGGGAGCATCGGTGCCTGCGTCCGGACCGCTTCGAGAAACGCGAGTCCGTCCGTGTCGGGCAGATCGTGGTCGCTGACGATACAGTCGACACCGCTGTCGCCAGCGAGTCGTTCGATTGCCTCCCCGACGGTCCCCGCCGTAGTGACGGTGAGGCGGTCGTGATCGCCGAGGTGACGCTCACAGGAACTCGCGAACGAGGGGTCTGCCGTCACCGCGAGCACGCGCACGCGCTCACTCCTGTGGGAGGTCATACTCGACCGGAGTGGATTGACGGAGATATGTCTTTCATCACGGACCGAAGATGTTCACAGCCACGGTAACGGGGCTCTCGACGGTGGCGTCGACTGTCGGGTCACGTGGCGATCCGACGACCGGATGCGGCGACGTGCCGGTGGGGTGGATTGCCGGCAACATCACTCTGCGAGTCGCTCTGCCGTCTCGCTAATCTCGCGGATCGTCTTCGTCTGCTCTTCGTTTGCGGCTGCGACGGCTTCTACCTCGTCGGCGACCTGGTCGGCCTGGTCGACGAGTTCGTCGACCATGCCCGCTACTGCCTCCGCAGAGGCGGCCTGATCGTCCGTCGCGTCCGAGACCTCGTGGATCCCGCGAGAGGCCTCGGCCACGACGTCGACGATCTCCTGGAGGGTCTCCGTCGCCGATTCGACCCGCTCGATCCCGCGGTCGACGTCTCGTGCAGTCGCTTCGAGACTGGCGACTGCGTTCTCGGTGTCGGCCTGAATCTCCTCGACCATCTCCTCGATCTCGCTTGCGTGTGTTCGAGACTCCTCGGCGAGACTCTTGACCTCGTCTGCGACGACGGCGAAGCCGTCGCCGGCCTCGCCGGCACGGGCGGCCTCGATGGAGGCGTTCAGCGCCAGCATGTTCGTCTGATCGGAGATGTCGTTGATCATGTCCACGATCTCGTCGATCTCTGCGACGCGTTCTTCCAGCCGGTCCACGTCGCTGACGACGTCTCCGGACGACTCCTGAACTCGCTCCATCGCCTCGATCGCGTCGGCGGCGGCGTTGCGGCCGTCCTCGGCGAGTCGCTCGGCACGCTCGCTCGTGGCCGCGACCTCATCGGCCGTCGAGGCGATCTCTTCGACGGTCGCGCTGACGTTGCTGACCTCGCGTCCGACGGTTTCGGTCGTCTCCGCCTGTTCGCGAGCGATGTCGCTGATCTCGTCGGTGCTGGTGGCCACGTCCTCGGCGGAGTCTCGGAGCGTCCGGATCGGATCTGCGAGGTCCTGCTCGATCTCTGCCATGAGCTGCTCGCGCTCTTCGATCGACTGTTCGAGTTCCTGACTGTAGGAGTGGATGTACGTGTCTGCGACGACCTGCATGTCGAGGTTGATAATTCGCAGGACTGCGAGGATCTCTTCGAGGCCGCGATCCAGTTCTTCGCCGACGATCTCCCCGACTGACTCTCGGGTACCTGCCTCGACCGCCTGGGGACCGCCGTCGCCCGCGAGTGTCGCCGTGTCCGTCAGGCGGTCGACGAGCCGTTCCTCGATCCGGTCGAACAAGAGCGGGAAGATGAGGTCGTAGTAGACGCCGTACTGACCGATGTAGTGTTTCATCGGCATCTCGAGCAGATCGTGGATCTTGCCGATCCGCGCCCGGTCGCGGAAGTAGTCCATTCCGTACTCACCGCTCGCGAGGGTCACGAGATACGCGGACTGGGCCTCTTTGAGCTGCTGGAGGGACTTGTCCGACCGACCGATCACGTCGCTGGTCTGCTGGTGGTCGGTCAGGTTGTCGTAGAAGCCGTCTGCGATCTCGTCGGTGTGGGCTCGAAACAGCTCTTCGAGTTCCGAGAGGTGCTGTTCGTCGGTCTCGTCGAAGCCGACGAACTCCTTTCGCCACTCGATCTCCGACTCGTCGATGCCACACGCGGCGACGAGCGAGTCGACGTCGAGGAGGGCGTTGAGGCCGCCGTCTCCGAAGGTGTTCGACCAATCTTTCATACCCCGAGAGAAAAAACGCCCGGAAGTAAGCTTATCCCTCCGTTCCCAGCAGTGATAATTCCAGCGCCACGTAGGAAATACGAGGGCACCACCAGCCAAAATCCGCCACCGCAGGGAGTTGTCGAGGGACAACCCCTGATTTAATTAGCGGTGTGGCGTACCGGAGCCCATGGCACGGATTCCGCTCTCGTGGCTGCCGCTGGTGGGACTGCTCACGATCCCGTCGGCGCTCGCGTTCGTGATCTGGCTAGAGCCCGTCGCGGTGCTCGCCGTCCTCAACACCGTCCTGATCGTGGCGGCCGTCCGCATCATGTTCGATTCGGCGGACGAACGGCGGCTGCCCGGCGGCCTCGCCTGACGCGATGTCCGTCCCGCAGGTGTCTGGTGCCCTCGCTGGCCAGGTCGAACTGGCCGTCTTCGCGCTGGTCGGACTGCTGGGTGGCGTCCACTGTCTGGGCATGTGTGGGCCGCTGGTGACCGTCTACGCCGATCAGATGGGGACGGACGGTCCGGCGACCTGGCAGACGATCCGCCAGCACCTGCTTTTCAACCTCGGGCGGACCGCGAGTTACACCGCCCTCGGGGCGCTGTTCGGCGTGCTGGGTGCGCTGCTGTACGACGCCGCGGCGGTCGCGGCCGTCGCGAACGACGTTCGCGCGGTCGCCGGTCTGGTGATCGGCGGTGTCATCCTCCTCGTCGGCGCGAACTACCTGTTGACGGGAACTGGGGGACTGTTCGGTCACGCCCCGACACCGGCGGTCTTCGAACGGGTGAGTACCGCGTTGCTCGACCGGATCGAGCGGTGGGTTCGTGGCCCCCGGATCGTCGCGCTCGGCGCGGCCCACGGGGTCCTCCCGTGTCCCCTGCTGTATCCCGCGTTTCTGTACGCCTTCGCGACGGGGTCGCCGGTCCGTGGCGGCGTCGCGCTCGCCGTGCTGGGGCTGGCGACGGTGCCGACCGTCTTCGCCTACGGCGTCGCGTTCCAGTCGATCTCGCCGCGGTTTCAGGGACCGCTCCACCGCGTCCTCGGCGTCACGTTCTTGCTGCTTGGCTACCTCCCGCTGGCACACGGTGCGATGTTGCTGGGAATCCACCTCCCGCATCCGAGCGTTCCGATCTACCAACCACTGGGATAACTATGGGCGAGTGTACGCTCTGTGGCCTGTCGACGCCTGAGCCGCCCCACACCGCTCCGGACGTGGACGGTGCCTTCTGCTGTCAGGGATGCCTGACGGTCGCCCGTACGCTCGACGATGCGCCCGCCGACGCCGATCCCCAGACGGCCGTCGACACCGGGCCAGACGTGGACACCGTCGAGGGCGACCGGGCCTACTTCGACGTCGACGGGATGCACTGTGCCACCTGCGAGACGTTCCTCGAAGCCGCCGCGACCGACGCTGCCGGCGTTCGGGCCGCCGAGGCCAGCTACACCGCCGGGATGGTGCGTGTCGTCTTCGATCCGGCGACGGCCGAACCCGACGCGATCGCGGACCGCATCTCGGGGCACGGCTACGACGCGACGCGGGAGGGCACGGCGTCGGCCGACGACGCCCAGGAGACCGTCGGTCGTCTCATGGTCGGTGGCTTCTTCGGGATGATGGTGATGGCCTGGTACGTCCTCTTTCTCTATCCCGTGTACACCGGCGTCGCGCCGTCGTCGCTGCTCGTCGACCTGAACGGTCCTGCGGGTGGATTCCTGTTCGCGAACGTCTGGGTCATGGCGACGGTCGTGGTGGCCTACACCGGCTATCCGCTGTTCCGTGGTGCGGTCGTGAGCCTGCGGGTCGGCCACCCGAACATGGACCTGCTCGTCGCGATCGCGGCGGCGACGGCCTACGGCTACAGCACGATCGCGATGGCGCTGGGCCAGACGGATCTGTACTTCGACGTGGCGGTCGTCGTCGTCCTCGCGGTGACCGTCGGCGACTACTATCAGGAGCGTGTCCGCCGACGGGCCATGGGGCGCCTCGCAACGGTCTCCGACGAACGAGCGGACACGGCGCGCCGCCGGACGGACGACGGCACCGAGTCGGTCCCTCGGTCGGCAATCGACGGCGGCGACGAACTGGTGGTCAAAGGCGGCGAACCGGTCCCCGTCGACGGGACGGTCGTCGAGGGCACGGCCGCGGTCGACGAGTCACTGGTCACCGGCGAGTCGCTGCCGGTCTCGAAAGCCACTGAAGACGCGGTTCTGGGCGGGACGACGGTCACCGACGGTGGGATCGTCGTCCGCGCCGACGAGGACCCGACGAGCACTGTGGATCGACTCGCGGAGACGCTGTGGGACGTACAGAGCGCGACACCCGGCGCACAGCGCCTCGTCGACAAGATCGCGGCGGTGTTCGTCCCGCTCGTGTTCGTCCTGGCTGTCGGGACGCTGGTCGTCCACCTGCTCGCGGGCAGGGGGGCGACCGCGGCACTGTTGACTGGCCTGACCGTGCTCGTCGTCTCCTGTCCCTGTGCGCTGGGGCTGGCGACGCCGATGGCCGTCGCCGCCGGGATTCGAGACGCTCTCGACGCGGGCATCGTGATCACCGACGACACGGCCCTGGAGACGGCACCGGCGGTCGACACCGTCGCGCTCGACAAGACGGGGACCCTCACCACGGGATCGATGACCGTTCGGACGGTCGCGGGCCACGACGAGGCCCTCGCGTACGCCAGCGCCGTCGAACAGTTCGCGACCCACCCCGTCGCGGAGGCGATCTCCGAGGCGGGGACACCGCCCGACCAGCCCGTCACAGCCTTCGAGACGATCCCCGGACGGGGCGTGCAGGCGACAGTCGGCGACAGGACCGTGCTGGTCGGCGACGAGTCGCTGTTCGCGGCGCGGGACTGGACCGTCCCCAGCGGCGTGGCCGCCACCTACGACGATGCTGGTGACGACGCGATCGCGAGCTACGTCGGCTGGGACGGGCGCGTTCGCGGTGCCGTCGTCGTCGGCGACGAGGTGCGCGAGGGGTGGCGCTCGGTGCTCGATCGCCTCGCGGCCGACCGCCGCGTCGTCGTGATCACGGGCGACGACCGGGCGGCGGCCGAACAGTTCGCCTCCCACCGCTCGGTCGACGAGGTCTTCGCCGGTGTCCCGCCCGAGGCCAAGGCCGCGGTCGTCGATCGGCTGGGAGCCGACGGCACCGTGGCGATGGTCGGCGACGGGAGCAACGACGCGCCGGCACTGGGGGCGGCCGACCTCGGGATCACCGTCGAGAGTGGGACACGGCTCGCGTTCGACGCGGCAGACGTGGTCGTCACAGACGACACTCTCGCCGCGCTGCCCGAGGTGTTCGCCACGACGGAAGGGACTCGCCGACGGATCCGCGAGAACCTCGGCTGGGCGTTCCTGTACAACGGGATCGCGCTGCCACTCGCCGTCGTCGGTGTCCTGAACCCCCTGTTTGCCGCCGTGGCGATGGCGACCAGTAGCCTGCTCGTCGTGCTCAACTCGACCCGCCCGGTCGGTGGCGAGGCGGGGTCGTAGCCCTCGACCACGGCGGGCCGTCGTCCCGAAGTTGTCCTGTGACAACCCAGAGTACATGTCAGTTCGCTCGGACCCAACCGAGTATGAGGGGTCTCGAAATAGCACTGGCCACAGCGTCGGGTGGTGGTTCCGGCGGGAGTCGCATGTTACTGCTGACGACCGCGATCGGCCTCGGAGTCACCGCCGGTATCCTGCTACTCAGCTATCGATTCGGGTGGCACGATCGGCCCGACACGTCGTTCGAGTCGCACGGCGACGAGCGAACGGACACACAGCGAGCAGCCGGGGTGATGTACGAGTCGTCGGTGGCCGAATCCGAGACGGAGTCGGTCGACCACGACGCGTTCGACCCCGTCGGGACGGCGACGTTGCTGGCGCTCTACTTCGCCGTCGTCTCCCTGACCTGGCTGTTCATGTACTTCGTCGAGTTCCTCGACAACGGACCAACGGTGATCGGGTGACTATGCACGTCCACAGATTCGAACGCATCTGGCTGGTGGGATCGCTGCTGTTGATCGCTCTGTTCGTCGCGACGGTGACCTACGGGGCCGTCGGCGCTGGCTACGGGATGGTCGACGCCGAGGGTGGACAGGTCGACGGGACCAACCCTACTGCGAGCGAGAACTTCCGCGAACCTGGCGTCTACAACGGGAGCGAAGACGGTCACTACGACGTCTACGTGCGGACACAGCGGTTCCTGTTCGTCCCCGGAACGAACGAACCCATCCGCGTACCGGCCAACAGTACCGTGACCTTCCACGTGACCAGCAGCGACGTCCTCCACGGCTTCGAGGTCGTCGGCACGAACATCAACACGATGACCGTTCCGGGACAGAAGGCGACGGTCACGGCCGAGTTCGACGAGCCGGCCGAGTACGGTATCGTCTGTAACGAGTACTGTGGCAGCGGCCACCACACGATGGAGGGATCACTGCAGGTGGTCCCACCCTCGGAGTTCAACGAGACGAGTGAGGTGCAGTAACGATGGCACACGCACACGACGACCCGACCGGCGAGAACCGAGCACAGTCCGAGCTGACTGCCAGCAATCGCGTCGCCTTCGTCGACCAGTATCCCACCGCGGCACGCGTGACGCGACTGTGCTTTGGCGTCTCGTTTACCGCCCTGTTGATCGGTGCGGTGCTCGGGATCGTCCAGGCGCTGCACCGGACGAACGTCTTCCGGGGCGTGATCAGCTCGGTCGACTACTACACGGTGCTGACCGGCCACGGCGTCTTGCTCGCGCTGTTCTTTACGATCTTCTTCCTCTCTGGGGTCTTCTCCTGGGGCGTCGCCCGGAGTCTCGGCCGCGACCTCCTCTCGCGGCGCTTCTCGCTGTTCTGGTTCGGGCTCCAACTCGCCGGTGCCGCCGGGGTCGCCCTGGCCATCTTCGGCGGCTTCGTCGGGGAGATCCCGTTCGAGGCAGACGTGCTCTACACCTTCTACGCGCCCCTGCAGGCCCATCCGCTGTTCTACGCCGGACTGGCGGCGTGGCTCGTCGGCACGTGGCTCGCGGGTGCCGACTGGATCCGCCTGTACCTCCACTGGCGGCGTGACAACGGCGGTGAGCGGATCCCACTCCAGACGTTCATGGTGTTGACGACGACGCTGATGTGGTACATCGCCACCATCGGGGTCGCCGTCGAGGTGCTCGTGTTCCTCCTGCCGCTCTCGCTGGGGCTGCTCGACAGCGTCGATCCGCTGCTCACTCGGACGCTGTTCTGGTACTTCGGCCACCCGGTCGTCTACTTCTGGCTCATGCCGGCGTACTTCGCGTGGTACACGATCCTGCCCAAGCTCGCCGGTGGCCGACTGTTCAGCGACCCGCTCGCACGCGTCGTGTTCGTCCTCTTCTTGATCCTCTCGACGCCCGTCGGGTTCCACCACCAGTACGCGGACCCCGGGATCGCGGAAGGGTTCAAGTTCGTCGCGATGACCAACACGATGTTCCTGTTGCTCCCGAGCTTCCTCACCGCGTTTACCGCCGTCGCGAGCATCGAGTACGGCGCGCGACAGCGCGGCGGGAAGGGCTACCTTCGCTGGATGACCGCCCTGCCGTGGTCGAACCCGGCCTTCGCCGGGTGTGCGCTCGCTGGCCTGATGTTCGCCGCGGGCGGATTCTCCGGCATCGTCAACGCGGGCATGAACATCAACTCGCTGATCCACAACACGCTGTGGGTGCCGGGCCACTTCCACCTCACCGTCGGGACGGCCAGCGCGCTGACGATGATGGCGATCAGCTACTGGCTGTACCCACAGGTCACGGGCAAGCGCCTCCAGTTCTACGGCCTCGCACAGATCCAGCCCTACGTCTGGTTCATCGGGATGGCCCTGATGTCGAACGCGATGCACCGGGCGGGGCTGGCCGGCGTCCCGCGCCGGACCGCCGAGCCACAGTACCAGCAGTTCTCCTTCGATGCGGTCTTCGGATCGGTCCCGGAGATGCGGTTGCAGATCGCGGCCGGCGCTTTGCTGCTGACGATCGGTGCCCTGCTGTTCGTCGCCGTGATGGTGGGCACCTGGCTCGCAGAGCGTGGCCGCGGACGGCTCCGCGTCGACAGTCACCTCCCCGAACCGATCTCCGGGGTCTCGGACAGTCCGCGCGTGCTGGACAACATGAAACTGTGGGTCGTCGTGGCCGTCGTGCTCGTGGCCATCGCCTACGGCTTCCCGATCTACTCGATGCTGGCAGACGGGGCCTTCAATCCGGCTGTTCCGCCGGTCCCCGTCTGATCTGGGACCCTCTCGGCCGATCCGCCGTCACGTCGACGAGAGGAAGGCGTCGACCAGTTCCGCCTCGGCTCGCCTGAGTCGGTACGAGACGGTCGAGCGGGGCTCGTCGAGGCGCGACGCGACCGCTTCTAGCGTCGTTTCCCGCGGCGTCTCGTAGTACCCCATCTCCGCTGCGAGTTCGAGCACACGGCGCTGTTCGGGGCGCAGTGACAGCGAAGCCAGCGGGTCCGTCGGGGGCGTCGTGACCGTTTCGAGGTGTTCGAACCGGAAGGTAATTCCCTCCATGAGCTTCCCGCCGATCGTGTCGTAGAGCAGCCCGACCCGCTCGTCGGTCTGCATCAGGACGCGCCAGCGCTCCTCTGTCCCTCGGCGCGTGACTTCGATGAGGACCGCACCCGGCAGATAGCGGTTCGCGACCAGCGAGACGGAGTCACAGCTGCTCGCGTCGACGACGTGTGTGTACACCGTCGCGTGGCCGGCCGAGGACGCGAGCACCTCGCTGTGGCGATCGCCCCCACAGCGCTTGTCGCTGATCGAGAACCCGCCGTACTCGTCGCTCGTGAGCAGCCCGGTCGCTCGCTCGACGGACTCCGGGCCACCGCTGATCCGATCCAGCCGCCAGAACTCGCTGTCGGTCATCGGACAGATCAGCGTCGTCGCGTGCATCTCGGGAGCGTCGATGAACACGTCCATCACGGCGTCGGCCCCCTCCGCGTAGTTCAGTGTGAAGACGAACTCCCGCATCTAGCTGCACTGATTCCCCGAGGGGCCAGTCTCTTTCGGTCTCTCTGTCGACGGGTGGTTGTCCTGAGCCAACGGAGGATTCACGTAGTCGAGTCCCCGACGGTGAGGTATGAGCGATACGGGCACTGGTGAACAGTCGATGCCGTGGTTTCTCAAGACGATCATCCTCGTCGCGATTCTCGTAGTGCTTTTCATCGTCGCCATCGACCTGCTGACCTTCGCGGGCGCGCTGTAACCGCCGTCGGAGCGGCCGTGTACCGGCGTTTCCGTCGGCATCGTCCCCGCGCCACTCACGGCATCGTCAGTTGCATTCGGCTCCAGTCCTGAGAGCCAGTGATGAGCGACGGGCCGACGGCGGTGACACCCGACGACGTGCCGACGACGACGAACGGCTGTGTCGTCTGGCACCGCCGCAATCTCCGGACGACGGACCACGGTGCGCTCTCGTACGCGAGCGAGGAGTACGACACCGTCTTGCCGCTGTTCGTCTTCGACCCACAGTTCTACGGTGACGACGGACTCGCCTGCGACGCCAGACTCCAGTACCTCCACGAGTCCGTCGAGAGTCTCCGTCGACTGTACGAGGCCGTCGGGGGGACGCTCAGCTACGCCCACGGTGATCCGCTGTCGGTGCTCTCGACTCTGGCAGCGGCCGGCTGGGACGTCGTCGCGACGGCCGACCCGACCGCACGCTACGGCCGCCAGCGAGACGACCGGGCCGCAGCACACTGCGACGTACGCTTCGTCGACAGTGACGGGCTGGTTCGTGACCAGGCGTGGCCGCGTGAGGGGTGGAGCGACCACGTCGAGGCGTGGTTCGAGTCGTCCCCGTACTGCTGGGACCCCGACGACGTTTCGTTCGCCTCGCTGCCGGAGACGGTGTCAGTCGCCGATATCGAGCGTACGTACGACATCCACTCGGCGAAGACGACGGTCCCTCCCGGCGGCCGAGCGGCGGGAGCCAGACGACTCCGACAGTTCGTCGCAGACATCGAGCAGTATCCCGGCAACATCTCCGCGCCGACGGACGCACGGACCGGTACGAGCGGGCTCTCGCCGTCCCTCCGGTTCGGATCGCTGTCGGTACGCGAAGTCTACCAGTACGTGATGGACAACGCACCGTCGTGTGCCGGCCGAGAGATGTTCGTCTCCCGACTCTACTGGAACAAGCACTACCACCAGAAACTGGAAGACTGGAGCGGCTGGACGACGACGGCGGTCAACCCCGCAATGCGCGACTGTCGAGCGGAGTCACACGACCCGGAGCTGGTGACCGCCTGGAAGCAGGGTACCACCGGCTTTCCCATGGTCGACGCGTCCATGCGGTGTCTCGTCGAGACCGGGTGGCTCAACTTCCGGATGCGAGCGATGTGTGCCAGCGTCTTCGCCGACCTGTTCCAGCAACCCTGGCAGATCGGCGCGGACTTCTATTACTACCACCTGATCGACGCCGATCCGGCGATAAACTACACCCAGTGGCAGTCACAGGCCGGCACAGTCGGGACGAACCTCATGCGCATCTACAACCCGATCAAACAGGTGCGTGACAACGATCCCGACGGCACGTTCGTCTCGACGTACGTTCCGGAACTGGCCCCACTCCCGACCGAGCATCTCCCACGCCCCGAAAAGACCCCGCTCCACGTTCAGGAAGCGTGTGGCGTCGAGATCGGCACCGACTACCCGTACCCGGTCGTCGAGTACGAGGCCGCCAGACAGCGCGCGATCGAACGCTACGAACGTCTCGAACCGGCCGCCCGTCAGGCCCTCGAAGAGCCGGGGGTCGCTCGGCGAGCGTCACTGTCCTCGCAGCCACGGCCTCCGGACGGGTCGGACGACACCTCGACGGCGACCGACGAGAGCCCACAGCAGCGCGGCCTGGACGCGTACACGGAGACGGACCGGGAGTGATACTGCCGGCTGTCACTTCGTGACGAGCTTCGCCACCCCGGGGTGGCGAAATCGGTCACAGATGTACAGCCGGTAGTATGAGCGACAGAGCCAGTTCGGCCAGCACGTCGGCGTGTGGACGGTCGGGGACGACTTGACGCCGTCTCCAGCGACGGTTTTCTGGCTCGGAAAAAGAGCGTCCGGGGTTATGTCGTCGGGCGTCTTCTGCCCATCCATGGGTGTCCTCCAAGCACTCCAACGTACGCCCGGCGCACTCAAGCGTGCCCCTGGGCTGTTGGTCCCCCAACTGATCGTGTTCGTCCTGTTGCTCCCCCAGCTGCTGTTGCAGTCGGCAGCGCCGCTCCTCTCCTCGCTGGTCTCGCTGGGCGTCTCCGGCATCTTCCTCGTCGTGACGCCCTTCATCCAGGGTGGGATGTTCGGCATGGCCGACGAGGCACTGCGAGGCCGTAGTTCGCTGTCGCGGTTCTTCGCCGACGGGAAGTCGAACTACGTGCAGTTGCTGATCGCCTACGTCCTCCTACTGGTCGTCAACGGCGTGCTCGGCGTCGTCGCCGTGTTCGCTGGCGTCGGTGCGTTGCTGGGACACGGCACCACCGGACTGGTGCTCCTCGCCGTCGTCGCCGTCGTCGGCCTCCTGTATCTCCTCGTGACGTTCTTCGTCCAGTTCTACGGACAAGCCATCGTCGTCGACGGGGAGTCTGCGATCGCTGCGTTCGCGCGCAGCTACCGCGTCGTCCGGGCGAACCTGCTCGGAACGATCGGCTATCTGGCGATCGCGGTGCTCGTCGGCGGCGTGGCGGGCGGGCTCTACGGCGGCCTGTCGGTGCTGGCGATGCCCGACGCTGCGGCGTACGGCTTGCCGGCACTCTCGACCCCGCTGCTCGTCGTCGTCGGCCTCCTGGCAGCGGTCGTCGGGAGCCTCGTCTCGGCGTTCTCGTTGACGTTCTCCGTCGCGGTCTACGACGAGTTCACCGCCTGATACTGCCGGCAGTGACGCCGTCACGGGTCTGCCACTTCGAGTGGCGAATTTCTGGCAGCGAGGATCTCGTACTGTCGTTCTCGTTCTTTCGGACCACTCGGTACAGCGAAATGATACATTCAAAATCTGACATTAGGTCCTTTCCTCGGTCTCTGATCGCATCTCAATTCCGACGGTCCTGCGACATAGTAACGTGTCTATGGGGATCACGGAGTGTCATGGATACGTCGATACACATGTTAGTAACTGCTCACGAAACAAGTAAAGGTGCACACAATTCCAAACTAATCTCCATCCAGACGTTCTAACGTACGTCTCATAGATTCAATAATCGACTGTTTCCACTCCCGTAATTCGTGTTTCATTCGAGTCGATTGAGAGGCCTCCTTATCAATGAGGTTGTTCTGTTCGGCAGGATCGTTCTCCAAATTGTATAAATGAAGCCCATCCCCGCGCTTTATATATTTCCAGTTACCGTCAAGCCACGCGATCTCTCCGAGAGGCTCGTTTCGTTCCAGACGGTCAAGCGCAGTCCGGATAACATCGACTGTTGATCTGTCTATTTCTGACTTGAATGTACCATTACCGTTCTGAGCTTCACGCATCTCAGAAAGAATCTCGGCAGAATTGAGCCCTTCTCCGGGGATATTTTCGGCAATCCAGAAGCCAACTGGTTCGTCACGTTCTGTTTGTTCTTCATGAATATGTGGTAAGAGACTGATCCCGTCGAGTGGTCGATCAGGTGGTCTGCGATCTAACAGATCAATAACCGTGGGAACGATATCGGCGGTCGTGACAATCATATCGCTCTGACGACTGTTCGGGATTTCAGCGGGCCACTCAATGATGCCTGGGACTCGGATCCCTCCCTCATATAAGCTCGTCTTCGCCCCCGTGTGGTTGGCATAATCATCGTGCTTTGCCAGTGAGCCATTGTCCGATGTAAACCAAAGTAACGTATTGTCCTGAATACCCCATCGCGAAAGATTTCGCCGGAGTACGCCCATAGCTCGGTCTATAGCCGTGATCTCACCGTAGAATCCCCCCTCAGGTTGTTCCGGGTATATCTCTTGTATATCCTCTGGGACCTCGTATGGATTGTGCGGATTTGCCGTCCAGATTACCGAAAGAAAGGGCTCTCCATCCTCGACGGCACGGTTCATGAATTCGAGTGCTCGCTCGACGGTAACCATCGCACTCTCTCCGGAAAACTGTTGCACTGTCCCGTCGACACATAACATTGGATCGTTGTCGTAGAAGTTGGGAGCGACAGCCCATTTGTCGAAACCGATACTCCCCGGATTGTTTCTAGAGCCTTCCTGAATCGGACCGAGATGCCACTTGCCGAACATCCCTGTCCGGTAGCCCGCTTCGGAACAGATCTCTGGCAGTGTCTTCTCGGTCGGTGTGAGTCGATGGCCGAAATTGAACGCTCCCATCCGATTTGGCTGTCGACCAGTGAGAACAGCGGCTCTGGTCGGTGTACAAACACAACTAGTCGAATACGCTCGATTGAATAAAAGAGAGGTTTCAGCCATCTCGTCTAGAACGGGTGTTTTAATCGGGCTCCGTGGGTAATATCCAATATCATCGTAGCCCTGGTCGTCAGTCATGAAGATGATTATATTGGGTGGACCCTCGGTCACAGTCTTTGACGGGGCACTGCTTCGCGGTGCTTGACAACCGGCAACTGTCGGGGATACTGATGCGGTCGCAGCAAGGAATGTACGCCGGGTTGGCTTCAGCTTCTCACGTGTGGCTGAATGATCAGACATTGTCACTTCCTGATGATTAAGTGCCCCAATTAATAGTTCCGGTGGAGGCCAACTTTCGTCGTGGTACGACGAGCTTTGCGCCTCACGGTAGGTTCGAAACGATCGAAAAGTATGCGATTTCTTTGATCTACCCCATTTATTCGCCGGATAGTCTCCAGCCTTCTATCCGAATAATTCCTGCACCGTCTAGTTCGCATCTCGACAGAGACCGCACTCCGATGGGTTGAAAATAACATCCTGAGAACCACACTCTGACAGCGTTCGAATCTGTGCCAGCCATCGTGTCGGCTCTCCACGCCGCCGAGTCAGGTGCGGCGGTACAGAGAGTAGAGGATGGTGACGAGGCCGACGACCTCGATCGTCCTGGTGAGAATCGGGACGTAGTAGCTGTAGACGATCGGCCCGAAGCCGAGGACAGTCCCGGCGGACGTGACGACCAACGAGACCACGAAGGGGACGACCGTGAGCAAGACCAGTCCGACCGCGAGCAACAGCATCGGCTGGCTGTCGTTGCGGCGGTACCCACGATACGCCTGGAACACGATCGCGAAGCTGAGTACCAGGCCAAGCAGCGTCACCGCCAGTAACGCGAGGTAGTGTACGTACAGTCCCGTGCTGCCGGTTTGTATCATGTTAGATCCCCTCCCAGAGGTTGGTAAAGCGGTCGGCGGGGTCCTCGGGTTCGCCCGCGTCGATGGTCACCGAGAGCTCTCCCTCGTCGAGTTCGACGGTGAGTCGATCGAGACACGCCTCGAAGACACTGTAGTGGTGGCCGTTCTGTCGCACTTTCGTCTGTTCGACGAGCAGGTCACACTCGACGAGCCGTTCGGTCCGCCGGTAGATCGTCGGCAAGGACGCGTCACATCGGTCGCTCAACGCTTTAGCTGACATCGGTTCGACACTCGTCTGAGTAAGGATCTCCCGTGCGTACTCGTCGTCGAGGAGTGCGAAGATATCCTCGTCGGCGGGACCCTCACTCACGGTCGGCCCTTCTGGACGGACCAAGTAATAGCTACCACTTCTTTTCCGGGTCGGAAAATCGGGTTGCGTTCATACTGCCGGTCGTCCGTCTGTGACGCTCTCGCCACGCTGGACGGATCTGTGTCGGATACGCTCCCGTCAGTCGACTTCGCCGACACGGGGACACTCCGTAGAATTGAACTCAGGAGGTGACAAATCCCACGTATGGCCCTCCACGTTCGACAGACGATCACCGGTGGTCTCGCACGTGCGCTCTCGCGAAACGGTGCTCTCCTCGTGGCGACGTTCTTCGCTGCGAGCCTCCTCCAGGGCGCGTTCATGTGGGTGCTGGCGACGACGTACATTCCCCTCGGCACGAGCGGAGCGATGACACCGGCCGGCGCGCCGGCACCCGGGACGGCGCTCCCAGCGTTGGCGTCGGCGGGCGCTGCGCTGCTGGGTGGACTCACCGGCGGGATACTCACGGTCCCCATCCAGGTCGTCGCCGTTCGTGCGCTCGTCGACGACGGGCGCGACCACATCCCCGAACAGCTTGTCTTTCGGTCCCTCGGCTGGGCGACGCTGCGGCTGTTCGTCGCCTCCCTGTTGAAGATGGTTGCCGTGTTCGTCCTGACGATACTCAGTATGATCGCCGTCTTTCTGGCGGCGATCGGGGTTTTCCTGGTGCTACCGGAATCACTACAGACGACAGTCGTCGGTTCGTGGTACGTGCCGCTGCTCCTGGTCCCAGCCTTCCTGCTGGCCGCCCTTCCGGTCGCTGTCGTCGTCGTAGTGTTCGCTTTCGTCGACCACGAAATCGTCGTCCGGGACGCGTCGGTCCCGTCGGCGTTCGTTCGGAGCTGGCGCGTCGTCGCCGGCAACCGACTGCGACTGGGGCTCGCACTCGTCGTTCCCTACGCGGTGAACATGGTCTTCAGCCTGCTCTTCGGACAGCTCACGCCCGACGTGACGTTCCAGTCGCCGATGTTCCTGGCCAGCCAGGCGATCTTCTCGCTGGAGTCTGCGGTGGTCTCGATCGTCGTCCTCGGTATCACGGTTCAGGCGTGGGTCCAGCTGACGGGTGTCGACGGCCCGCTCGAAGCCTACTGGAACGCGAGCGACACGGAGTCGAGTCCGGCTCCAGACGGCGCGGCGACGGACGCGATCGAGTGACCGCGGCTCCGTTCTCGACGGTATCCGAGGAATTTCGGCAACGCCTCGATCAGTTACGACACTGAGACATCGAAACGAGCGCCCGACGACCGTGACCGACTCCTCGAATAGATCTTCACAACTGCTACAATATTGCTGCCGGATGCAGTCGACATTCTCCGACAGCTATCACGCTGTATTGTCGTACCGTCGAAACGTCGCTGCCCTCTCGTTCGGTTGTGTGGAAAAAGCGGCCAACACCGTCGCGCTTCCCGGCGTCACCTCGTTCGTCGTCGCCGCTCTCGCTCGCCGCGGCGCGAGGTCGACGGCGAAAGAGTTTTTCTGAGTGGGCCCAATATTCCACAGGAATGACGCTCCCTATCGACCCGACACAGATCGACCCCGACGACATCGGCGAGGCCCAGACGACGCTGGAGATGGACCACGAAGACGCCGTCGAACACGTCCGCGAGGTGTTCACGGCTGCGGGCTTCGGCATTCCGGTCGAGTTCTCGCCGTCGGAGATGCTCAACGAGAAGGTCGACGCGGACCGGGACCCCTACTACGTCCTCGGTGCCTGCAACCCGGCCGTCGCGGATCGAGCGCTCGACGCGACCGACAACCGACTGGGCGCGCTCATGCCCTGCAACGTCGTCGTCTGGGAGGAAGCGCCCGGCCGACAGCGCGTCTACCACGTCTCGATCATGCGTCTCGCGCGCCTGGTCGGCATGGCTCCCGACGACGACGTGATGGCCGACATCGTCGCCGACACCGGAGAGATGGTCGACGAAGCCTTCGAGAACCTCTGAGATGGGGTTTCACACCTTCGACGCCGCGCGGGCGGACAAGCTGGAGGACGCGGCCCGCCGGTACCGCGCGCTCTCTGCCGAGGAACTGCTCTGGGCGCTGTCGCTGGACGGCGACGACGTGATCGCGGACCTCGGCAGCGGGACCGGCTTCTACACCGACGACGCTGCCGCCATCGCCGACACGGTGTACGCCGTCGACGTACAGAGCGAGATGCACGACTACTACCGGGAGAAGGGCGTTCCAGACAACGTCGAACTGGTGACCAGCGGCGTCGCCGACCTCCCGCTGGCGACCGACGCTCTCGACGCCGCGTTCTCGACGATGACGTACCACGAATTCGCGGACGAGACTGCCCTCACGGAGATCGCGCGGGTGCTGACCGACGGCGGGCGACTCGTCGTCGCCGACTGGGCGGCCAGTGGCAGCGGCGACGCCGGTCCGCCCCTCGACGAGCGCTTTACCGCGTCGCAGACGACCGACGCACTCCGAGACGCCGGCTTCACCATCGAACACGACGCCGTTCGCCCGGAGACGTTCCTCGTGATCGCCACGAGACAGTAGGCCGCCATTCTTTCCAGTAGCTATTTTCGAACAGCCCAACACGTGCCCAGTGATGTCGCCTCCGTCCCGCCGTGATGCCCTCCGACTCGCCGGTCTCGCCGGTGTGAGTGCACTCGCTGGCTGTCGTTCGGTGACGCCGTGGAGCGGACCGAACGAACAACCGCCACGATCGGTCGGTACGTCCTGGTCGCCGTCGGCTGAGACGTGGCGCTTTCCCCACGGCGACCTTCGAAACACGGCGAGTTCTCCTCACGGAGTACAGACCGCTCCGAGCGTCGCCTGGCAGGATTCTTTCGACGGCGGCCGCTCGACGACACCAACCGGTGCTATCGTCGCTGCAACGCCGGAGCGGGTGATTACCGCACGGCGGTTCGGTAGCGAGGTCCAACTGCACGCCGAAGACGCGACCGACGGCACGCGTCGGTGGAGCCGATGGATCGTCTATCCACCCGACGGTCGGACGCCGACGTTCGGCGGTCTCGTCGATGGAACCGTCTACGTGACCGACGGCGGCACCGACGTCGTCGCCGTCGATGCGAGTGACGGCACAGTTCGCTGGCGTCGCTCGCTCTACGACCGCGTCGCCGACAGCGTTCCCGAGAAATACCTCTCTGTCGCTGGTTCACCGGCGGAATTTGCAGCCCGCGCACTGGCGACGCCGGAGATCGTGTACGTCCAGAGCAGCTACGGCGTCCACGGAATCGCGCCCCGCGATGGAACCGAGCAGTGGCGGTTGTACCTGGGCGCACACCACGACGCCGACGCGCTCGAAGAACCTCGTGGCCTGGCAGTGGCTGATCGACGAATCTGGGCGGTTTACGATGGCACCGTCCAGTCGCTGTTCACCATCGAGCTGTCGGACGGGCAACCCGAGATCGAGCGGGTCCCCTCGCCGCTGCAGTCTCCGTCGAGGCCAGTGGTACCCGGATATCGGGATGCCGTCTTCACGCACGATATCGTGTGGGCGTCGAAGCCACAGGAGACGCTGGCAGTCGGGACGACCGACGAGGGGGCCGAGTGGGAGTTTCCCGGACACACGGGTTCGGGCGGGGTGGCGTACTCGTCGCTGGCGACCGACGGCGAGCGGGTGTTCGTCTGTGTGAGCCACGAACAGCAGGACCGATTGCTCGTGTTCGCCTTGCACGCGTCGACGGGCAAACTGGACTGGCTCTTCCGTGAGCCGCTGGCCGATCGAGACGCATCTCCGAGTGATAGTGGGGAATTCAGGCTCTGCCGGCCCGCCGTGACCGGTGACTGTCTCGTCGTGGGATATGGGACCCTCCCGGAGACAGCGGCTGGGCGGGGCGAAATCGTCGCGATTTCGCGGACAGACGGGCGCGTCTGCTGGCGAACCTCTCTCCGGCTCGCGCCGTGTTCGGTGTCGATGACCAGCGCTCGACTCTTCGTCACGGGTCGACAGGGGGGCGTCGTCGCTCTCACCGAAGAGTCCGGATAGCCGTTCCAGGCACCCGGAGTCACTGTACGGCGCTGCCACGTTTGACAGCTGTTGTGAGTTGCTTTTAGGCTGGACTAAAAACCGAAAGCCATTTATTACTTTAGGCTGGGCTAAAATCTATGGCAAGAGACGACGGAGACGAGCCACGACCGACGCGAAGAAAATGCATAGCGTACGGCACTACGCTGCTGGCCACCGGCTCGCTGGCCGGGTGTTCCGCACTTTCGGGCCAGGAGGCCGAGTCGACCGAGACGGAGACCCAGACCGGGCCGTCCTACTCGGGGACGATCGAACCCGTCGGCGAACGCAGTCTGGCGTCGGAGCCCGAACGTATCGTGGGCGGGTGGGGGTTCGAGGAAGACGTACTGACTGCCCTGGGCATGGCCGACAAGCTCGTCGCCGCCGAGGGCAACCAGTTCTGGTTCACCGGGTTCTACGACCAGCTGCCCGGCGTCGACGTGCCGGACCCGTCGTCACTGGATCTGGTCCGGACCGAGGACTGGTCGCTCAAGACGGAGTACCTGTACGAACTCGATCCCGATCTGTTCGCCACCGACCCGAATCGGTTCATCTCGTACTACGGTGCCGACGAGGCCGACATCTCCGAGATCGAGGACTCGATCGCACCGTTCTTCGGCAACGCCAGCCGCCGCAAGCGCGGGGCCGACTGGCCGACCTGGCCCGGTGACGAGTCCTACGCCTACTACGACATTCCCGAGTTCGTCAGCCGGTACGGCGACCTGTTCGGCAAGTCCGAGACGGCGGCGGCGATCAACGAGATCTACCGGTCGGCGATGGAAGACATGCGGTCGCGCGTCCCGCCCGAGTCCGAGCGCCCGAGCGTCGGGCTGCTCAACGCACAGATCAATCCCGACACAGAGGGGTCGTTCCACGCGTACAACCCGAAGACCGAGATCGACAAGGCGTACGGAAAGAAGCAGTACCGAGACCTCGGTGTCGTCGACGCCTTCGAGGGCGAGTACGGCGGTCAGTCGGGGATCGAAGTCGACTACGAGACGTTGCTCGACGCCGACCCCGACGTGATCGTCTTCCACTTCGGCGTCAACTACCGCGACTGGAACGACGAGAACGCGCTCCGGAAGACGGTCGAGGGGATGCGCGACAGCCGACTGGGACAGGAACTTACCGCCGTTCAGGACGACGAGCTGTACGTCGGCGGCTCGGCGTATCAGGGCCCGATCATCAACCTCTTCCAGACCGAGATGCTGGGCAAACAGCTCTATCCCGACGAGTTCGGCGAGTGGCCGGGCGAGGTCACCGCCGCCGAGCTGCCGACGATCCCCGAGGACGAACAGCTGTTCGACCGCGAGGCGCTCGCAGCGGCCGTCACCGGGTCGAACTGACCTCTGATTACGCGGTCTTTTCGCTGTCTCGTTGCACCGGTCTCTTCGGCGTTCCAGTCGCCCGAAACCACCGGATGACAACCCGATAGACGAGATCGAGGGGAACACTTATTACGTTTTAGGCTAGCCTAAAGATCAACGGGTGACATCCTACATGAGAGACGAGGCCAGTCGTGGCGTCTCGAGTACAGCGGTCGAGCGGCTCCGGACGACCCTGCAGACGGACCGCTGGCAGAGCGCCGATCGCGCGTTGCTCGCGAAGATGCTCGCGGAGTTCACCTACGAGCAACTCCTCGACCCCCAGGAGTACGCCGTCGACGGCGACTGGCGCGTCTATCGCGTCCCGCTGGGCGACACCACCTACGAATTCCGGGCACAGGAGCGGGTCTTCGACAGCTACCGCGTCGATCCGTCGTCGATCCGGAAACGCGTCGGCGACGGTGCGTGGACGGCGGCGAGCGACGCCATCCAGTTCCTGCTCGACGCCCGCGAGACGCTGGGCATCGACGATCAGACGGCGAGTTACCTCGTCCGGGAGTACAACAACACGCTCCTGGCGGACACACACATCGATGCCGACGACGACGCCGCGGACAGTATCCTGGATCTCGACGCGAGAGAGATCGAAGGGGAGATGCGGGGCCATCCGTGGTTCACGGTCAACAAGGGACGTATCGGCTTCGACTACGAGGACTACCTCCGGTACGCGCCGGAGAACCAGCGTCCCCAGTCACTGCAGTGGGTCGCCGTTCGCCGATCCGAGGCGACGTTCGCGAGCGTCGACGGACTCGATTACGACGGGCTGATGGAGACACACCTCGGCGACCACGTCGGGGAGTTCGAACGGCTCGTCTCGGAGCAGGGTCTCGAACCTTCCGAGTACTACCTCATGCCCGTCCACGAGTGGCAGTGGCGAGACACGCTTGCCCAGCTGTTCGCGCCCGCGATCGCGGCCGACGAGATCGTGCCACTCGGAGCCGGTCCCGACACGTACCTCCCCCAGCAGTCGATCCGGACGCTGACCAACCGTTCGGACCCGACGAAACCACACGTCAAGCTCCCGATGCGGATACTGAACACGATCGTGTATCGCGGTCTGCCGGGCGAGCAAGCGCTGGCCGCGCCTCGCGTGACGGCGGCGGTCAAAGCAATTCGCGATCGGGACCCGTTTCTCAGTGACGAGTGCGATCTCGTGCTCCCCGGCGAGATCGCGAGCATCAACTACGAGCACCCACAGTTTTCGCAGCTCTCCGGCGCACCCTACCAGTACCAGGAGCTGCTGGGCGCGGTCTGGCGCGAGAGCGTCCAGTCGCTCACGGCGGCGTCCGAGCAGGCGGTGCCACTCTCCGCGCTGTTCCACCGCGACGTCGACGGCTCGCCGATCGTCTCCGAGTTCGCCTCCCGCGCGGGGCTCTCGCTGTCGGCCTGGATCGACGAGTTCCTCAACGTGCTCTTCGAGCCGTTGCTGCACTACCTGTACAAGTACGGGCTGGTGTTCATGCCACACGGGACGAACGTCCTCGTCATCCACCGGGACGGACGCCCGGTCCGGATCGCGGTCAAGGACTACGTCGACGAGATCGCGCTGAGCGAAGAGCGCCTCCCCGAGGCGTCCGTGATCCCCGACGACCTGTACGACCATCCCGACATCCTCCACCAGAAGGGGCCGGAGGCGCTGTGTCAGCACATCTTCGGGACCGTGTTCATCTGTGTCCTCCGGTACGTCTCCGACCTCCTCGAACGGGAAGCCGGCTACGAGGAGACGACCTTCTGGCGGCAGGTCCGGGACAGCATCGAGCGGTACCAGTCGGCACACCCGGAACTGGAGGGGCGCTTCGAGCGCTTCGATCTGTTCGAACCCGAGTTCACGCGCCTCTGTCTGAACCGCGGCCGCCTGACCGATTACGGGTACACCGACGATCCCGAGCCACCGGGGGTGACCGCCCACGGGACGGTGACGAACACGCTCGCCGAGCTGGGCGACGATCGACACGACTGATACTGCCGGCTGTCACTGTTGCAAGAGAGTCACGACCACGGGGTCGCGAAATTCTTCAGAATATCTCGAATTTCTAGAGCTTTTCTGCGAACTTTTACTAGAACTCTAACTATTACCAGTAGCTTTTTGTTTTTAGGTGTGCCTAAAACAATCGATGACGAGCCATCACACGCTGTCCGGAGGGGCGGTTTTCCGGACCGGAGGTGATCGTGAGTGAACTACGCTGACGCGACGGCCGACCAGTTGCTCGCCCAGCAGTCGGATCGCGAATCGAGCGCACGGACCTATCCGCGATATCTTCCGCTGGCGATCGAGAGCGCCTCGGGACTGACCGTCGTCGACGTCGACGGCGACGAGTACTACGACTGCCTCGCGGGGGCGGGGACGCTCGCGCTCGGACACAACCACCCAGCCGTCGTCGAGGAGATGGAGCGCGTGCTCGCTGACGGGCGAGCAATCCACACGCTGGACATCACGACGCCGGAGAAAGAGCGGTTCGTCGACACGCTGTTCGACTGTCTCCCCGACGAGCTGACAGACACCGCGAAGGTCCAGTTCTGTAGCCCCGCCGGGACCGACGCGGTGGAGGCGGCACTGAAGCTCGTCAGGACGGCCACCGGAAACCGGCCGATCCTCGGCTTCCAGGGCGGCTATCACGGGATGACCGGCGAGGCGTTGAGCCTCATGGGCAACACCGGGCCCAAAGAGCCCCTGCCCGGACTGTCCTCGGCTGTCCACCACCTCCCGTACCCCTACACGTACCGGTGTCCGTTCGGAGCGGGCGGTGACGAGTGCTGGCGCACCAGCGCCCGGTACGTCGAACGCGTGCTCGACGATCCCGCCAGCGGCGTCGTCTCGCCGGCCGGGATGATCTTCGAGTCGGTCCAGGGCGAAGGGGGGTCCGTTCCCGCGCCGGTCCCGTGGCTGCGCGAGATCCGGCGTCTCACCGACGAGCACGACGTGCCGCTGATCGCCGACGAGATCCAGACCGGACTCGGTCGTACCGGAGAGCTGTTCGGATTCGAACACGCCGACATCGTCCCCGACGTCGTCACCGTCTCGAAGGCCGTCGGCGGCGGGCTCCCGCTCGCGGTCGTCGTCTACGACGAGGAACTCGACGAGTGGGAACCGGGGGCACACGCGGGGACGTTCCGTGGCAACCAGCTCGCGATGGCGGCCGGGACGGTGACGATGCGACACGTTCTCGACAACGACCTCGACGAACACGCCGCGGCGATGGGCGAGCGGCTCCGAGAGCAGCTCGCAGACACCGCTACGATCAGCCAGGCGGTCGGGGACGTTCGGGGACGGGGGCTCATGCTGGGCGTCGAGTTCGTCGATCCGGCCGGCGAGCCCGGCCCGCAGGGCCAGTATCCGCCCGACGGTGACCTCGCAGAGCGCGTCCAGGCCGAGGCGTTCGATCGCGGACTCATCATCGAGACCGGCGGGCGCGACGGCGCGACCGCTCGATTCCTCCCGCCGCTGGTCGTCTCCCCGAGACAGGTCGACGACATCGCCGAGCTGTTCCACCGCAGCGTTCGCGCGGCGATCGACGCCGACGAACGCGCGGAGGTGCTCGCATGAGCGGCGGCGCTCCCGACGCGACCGAGGGCCTGGACCAGCCGCCGGTCGACGACGCGTTCCTCGGGAGCGACGACGGGAACCGCGCGTACGCGGCTGCGGCCGACGCGGCGACGCGCGCCGTGGTGACCGCGACCGACCGCGCGACGCCGTACTCCGGCGCTGCCCCCGACACGCTCCGCGAGCGGTTCGCGGAACGGCGTGTCCTCCCCGAGCGTGGACAGTCGGTCGAAGCGACGCTCGGCGAGATCACGGACGAGGTGCTCTCGTCCGTCGTCGGCGTCTTCGACCCCGACTGTGTCGCTCACCTCCAGTGCCCGCCGACGATCCCCGGACTCGCGGCCGAAGCGCTCGTCGCGGGGACGAACCAGTCGATGGACTCCTTCGACCAGGCCCCAGCGCCCTCCGTCTGCGAGGAGCGGGTCGTCGACGCGCTCTGTGACCGCCTATCCTTCCCTGCCGGCGCTGACGGCGTGTTCACGAGCGGCGGTACCCAGTCGAACCTCCAGGGCCTGCTCTTGGCCCGGGAGTGGTTCTGTCGGGAGCGACTGAACTGTGACGTACAGACCGAGGGACTCCCCGCCGACGCCGACGACCTCCGGGTCGTCACCTCCGAGGCGGCTCACTTCACCGCGGCCCAGGCCACGGCACAGCTGGGTCTCGGCGAGGACGCCGTCGTCGAGGTCCCGACCGACGACGGTTACCGGATGGACCCGGACGCACTGGACGCGACCCTCGCGGATCTCAGCGCGGAGGGGTGCCGACCGTTCGCGCTGTTCGGGACCGCGGGGACGACCGACCACGGTGCCGTCGACCCGCTCCCGGCGCTCGCCGACCGCGCGGCCGAGCACGACCTCTGGTTCCACGTCGACGCTGCCTACGGCGGCGCACTGCTGCTCTCCGACCGCGAGCGGTCGACCCTCGACGGCATCGAGCGGGCGGACTCCGCTGCGGTCGACTTCCACAAGCTGTTCTACCAGCCGATCAGCTGTGGGGCTTTTCTGCTCCGAGACGGCAACCAGTTCCGGCTACAGGACCGCAACGCAGCGTATCTCAACCCCGAAGCCGACGACGATGCGGGCGTCCCGAACCTCGTCGGGAAGTCCCTCCAGACGACCCGCCGGTTCGACGCCCTGAAACCGTACGTGACGTTCCGGACGCTGGGACGCGAGCGCCTCGCCGACTGGGTCGAGTACGTCGTCGACCTCGCGACCGCTGTCGGCGACGACGTTCGTGACCACCCCGAACTCGAACTGGTGTGTGAGCCGCAGCTGAGCACCGTCCTGTTTCGCTACCGGCCCGAGGAGGGCGACCCGGACGAGATCAACCCGGCCATCCGCGATCGGCTGCTCCGAGCGGGGCGGGCAGTGATCGCCCGCACCGAGGTCGACGGAAGGGCGACGCTCAAGTTCACCCTGCTGAACCCGCGGGCGACGCGCTCGTCGCTCCGTGCGCTGCTCGCATCGGTCGTCGAACACGGCACCGAGATCGAACGAGAGAGATCGACATGACGCGACTGACACGACACCACGACGACTCGGCGCGCGAGATCGCGCGCCACGCCACGACGCACAGCTTCCTGAACTGCTACTGCCACGAGACCGCCAGTGGGGAGTTTCGACCCGGCGACGAGACGCCGATCGACGCCGAGGAGCTCGTCCTGTACTGTCCGCTCGAAGCCCAGGGCATCGATCTGTACGCCCCGGTCGCACACCGCTCGCCGACCGGTCGGCACCTCTTCGAGACGCCGGTGCAGTACCGCGTCGAGGGGGCGAACCACGACTGTGACTACCTCACGCTCGCGACGCTCCTGACCAAGGAACTCGAACTGACGCGCGGGGGCGACGCCGATCGGGACGAGCTGCTGGCCCGGGTCGTTTCGAGCTGTCGGGCGACAGCGCGGTACGTCGACGCCCGCCGGGGCGACGACGCGCTCACCGATCCCGAGGCGACGTTCCGCGAGGCCGAGCAGTCGCTGGTGTTTGGCCACCTCATGCATCCGACCCCCAAGAGCCGGCGCGGGATGGGTCGGGACGGGCCACGCTACGCGCCCGAACTCGGGACGAGCTTCTCGCTTCACTACGTCAGCGCCGATTCGGCCGTCGTCGATCAGGACTCCACGCGCGAGCACAGCGCCGCCGAGTGGGTCGCATCGGCGCTCCGAGACGATCCGACCGTCGCCGACGAGGTCGTCGACCGCCACGTCGACGACGGGCGCGTCCTCCTCCCGCTTCACCCCTGGCAGGCCCAGTACCTGCTCGACCGGGAGCCCGCACGGCGCTTGCTCGACGACGGGCGTCTCGAATCGCTCGGACCGATCGGCCGCGAGTTCGCACCGACCTCCTCGGTGCGGACGCTGTACGCGCCCGAGTCGCCGTTCATGGTCAAGGGCTCGCTGGCGGTCAAGATCACGAACGCCGAGCGGACGAACAAGCGCCCGGAGCTGGACCGCGGCGTCGCGATCTCGGAACTGCTCGACACCGAACTCGGGGACGCGATCGACGACCGATTTCCCGCGTTCGACGTGATTCGAGACCCCGCTTACCTGACCGTCCAGAGCGAGAGCGCCGAGTCGGGGTTCGAGGTCGTCCTCCGAGAGAATCCGTTCGCTCCGTCGGGCCGGCGGCGGGCGACGCCGGTCGCGGCGCTGTGTCAGGACGGCATCGCGGGACCGTCCCGCCTGGAGCGGGTCGTTCGCGACATCGCACAGCGAACGGGACACAGCCCCGACGCGGTGAGCGTCGACTGGTTCGAGCAGTATCTGGAGACGGCGATCAGACCGGTCCTCTGGCTGTTCCTCGAGTGGGGGCTCGGACTGGAGGCCCACCAGCAGAACACGGTCCTGACCCTCGACGACGACGGCTACCCGGACCGTGCCTTCTACCGGGACAACCAGGGGTACTACTTCCCGGAGGGTGCCTACGATCGGATCGACGCCGTCTGTCCCGGCGTCGGCCAGCGGGCCGACACGATCTGCCCGGACGCCGTCGCCGACGAGCGGATCCGCTACTACGTCGTCCTGAACAACGCCTTCGGCGTGATCAACGCCTTCGGCACCGCCGGCCTCGTGGACGAACGGCGACTCCTCGAAGTCCTGCGCGATCACCTCTCGTCGCTCCGGCAGTTCGATCGGCCGTCCTCGTCGCTGCTCGACCCGCTCCTCGAATCCGAGACCGTCCCGCGCAAGGCGAACCTGCTCACGCGGTTCCGCGGGCTCGACGAACTCGACGCCCCCTCGCTCGACGACCAGTCGGTGTACGCTGCCGTCCCCAATCCGCTGGTCGAGACGTTCCCACCGGCGGTGATGCGATGACCGCGCCCGCGACGTCCGTCGCTCGCGACGACAGCTTCCGGGTCCACGACGAGACGATCGACCGGACGGTCGCCTTCCGTCCGGTCTCGCTGTCCGAGGATCTCGGCCGACTGCACGCGTGGCTCAACGCCGACCACGTCCAGCCGTTCTGGGACCTCGCAGAACCGCTGTCGGTGTTTCGCGAGACGATGGCGGAGAAGCTGGCGACCGAGGGCGTGGGCTGTTACGTCGGCTCCGTCGATCACGTCCCGATGAGCTACTGGGAGTGTTACTGGGCAGCAGACGACGAGGTCGGCGAGCACTTCGACGCGAACCCGACAGACCAGGGGCTCCACCTCCTCGTCGGCCCGCCGGAGTTCGTCGGACAGGGGCTGGCCGTCCCGCTCGTCAGAGCGATGCTGCGCTTTCAGTTCACACACGCCGAGACCGACCGGATCGTCGTCGAGCCCGACGTTCGCAACGAGGTCGTCAGACACGTGTTCAGGCGCTGTGGGTTCGAACCGGTCCGGGAGATCGCCATGGCCGAGAAAGACGCGATGCTCATGTACTGCCACCGCGAGCCCTTCGAGGAGACGATCTGGCCCGACGGCCACGCGGCGGGGGAGGTGAGAGCGAATGACTGAGACCGACCGTGGCCACGTCGACGTCCTCGGTGTGGGACTCGGCCCGTTCAACCTCGGGCTCGCGGCCCTGCTCGCGGACACGGACGTCGAGGCAGCGTTTCTCGAACAGGCGTCAGCCTTCGCCTGGCACGAGGGGATGCTCATCGAGGGAGCGACCCTCGAAGTGCCGTTCCTCGCGGATCTGGTCACGCTCGCCGATCCGACCAGCGAGTACAGCTACCTCAACTACCTGCGCGAGAACGACCGGATCTACGAGTTCTACTTCTACGAGACGTTCCAGGTGCCCCGTCGAGAGTACGACGCCTACCTCGGCTGGGTCGCGGATCGACTCGACAGCTGTCGGTTCGGCCGCCGAGTCACGAGCGTCACCGAGACCGACTCGGGCTTCCGGGTCGAAGCCGTCGATCCGGAAACCGGCGAGCGGTACGCGTTCACTGCCGACGACCTCGTCGTCGGCGTCGGCTCACGGCCCTACGTTCCAGAACAGTTCCGCGACTGCCTGGGCGACGCCGTCTTCCACACCGCACAGTACCGCGACCGCCGCGACGGCGCTCTCGACAGCGACGCGATCGCCGTCGTCGGCTCCGGCCAGAGCGCCGCCGAGGTCGTCCTGGACCTGCTCGAACGACAGGCCGATTACGGCTACCGCCTCGACTGGCTCACCCGCTCGGACGGCTTCTTCCCGATGGAGTACTCGAAGCTCGGGCTGCAACACTTCACTCCGGAGTACACGCGGTACTTCTCGGACCTGGATCAGGAGACCAGAGACGAGACACTCTCAGACCAGGACCTCCTGTACAAGGGGATCGACGTGCAGACGAGCGCCCGGATCTACGACACGCTGTACGAGCGGTCCATCGGTTCGGGCGAGCCCGACTTCGGGATGCTCGCGACGACCGCCGTCGAAGATATCGAGGCGACCGACGACGGGTACTGCCTCGCGTGCCACCAGACCCAGCAGGACGAGCGATTCGTCCACGAGGCGGCGACGGTCGTCCTCGGGACTGGCTACCACCGGCCGACGCCGTCGTTCCTGGGACCGCTGGAAGACGCGCTCGAACGCGATCCGAAGGGGCGGCTCCGCATCACCGAGGAGTACCGCGTCGAGAGCGACTGTGCGGGGCGGCTGTTCGTCCAGAACGCCGGGGTCTACACCCACGGCGTCGGCACCCCGGATCTGGGGCTGGGCTGTTACCGCAACGCCGTCATCGTCGAGCAACTCACCGGGCGCGAGGTGTATCCGATCGACGAGGACACCGTCTTCCAGGATTTCGCCGTCGAACGGTTCGTCGACGACGCCCCGGCGAGGCGAGCCCGCGAGCCCGCCCGCTCCGACGACTGACCGGCGTGGTCCGACGCGACCACTGCTCTCGACACCCTGGAAAGCCCGTGACGGTAGCGGCCAGCTCAGAACGTGTCGCGGAACTGGTCGCGTCTCCACGTGGCCCCGCTGTCGGTGAACGCCTCCCACTCGCTGCGTTTGACCGTGAGATACGACGCCGCGAGTGGCTCGCCCAGCGCCGACCGCAGCACCTCGTCGTCGGCCAACGCGTCGAGGGCCGCTCCCAGCGTCGTCGGCAGTCGATCGACGCCGCGCTCGGCCAGCGTCGCCTCGTCGCAGTTGGCCGGATCCGCTTCCAGCGGGGGGCCGGGATCGATCTCGTTTCTGACGCCGTCCAGCCCGGCCGCGAGCAGTCCGAGAACCGACAGGTACGGGTTGGCGGTGTTGTCCGCCGGCCGGAACTCGACGCGGGTCGCCGTGGCCCGCTCGTCGGGCGCGACCGCCGGGATCCGCACGGCGGCCTCTCGGTTGCCCACGCCCCAGCAGCCGTACGCGGCTGCGCCGGCCTGGGGCCTGAGGCGTGCGTAGGAGTTGACCGTCGGGGACGTGAGTGCGAGCAACGCCGGGACGTGCGCCAGAATGCCGCCGACGAAGTGTCGCCCCATCGGGCTCAGTGCCCGGTCGTCGTCAGTCGGTGCGAACCGGTTGTCGTCGTCCCACAGCGAAAGGTGAACGTGGCAACCGTTCGTGGCACCGTCGAACGGGTACGGGAGGAACGTGGCTCCCAGCTCGTGAGCGTCGGCGACAGCGTCCACGGTCTCCCGGAGGAACACGTAGTCGTCGACGGCCCCGATACCCCGGCCATACTCGGTCACGATCTCGTGTTTCCCGGCGGCGTACTCGGGATAGTACTTGGCTACGTCGATCCCCTGGGCTTTCAGGGCGTCGACGATGTCGAGGATCACTTCGTGGCCGTTGCGCATGCTCGCCGTCGAGTAGACGCCGCGGTCGCCGTGTGGCGACGGCTCCTCCTCGTCGGTGACGAGGTGGAACTCGCTTTCGAGCGCGAGCGCCGCTTCGAGCCCTTCCGCTGCGAGGTCGGCGAGCTGTCGCGAGAGCGCCGAGCGCGGGTCGGCGTCCCAGGGATCTCCGGAGTCGCGGTCTCGCAGCGAGCAGAGCACCGCTGCGACCCGATCCTCGTGGTCGAGTACCCTGAACGACGAGCCGTCGGGGACGAGCCGCACCTCGCCGACGGCGTCGAACCGAGCGTCTTTGACGCGGTGGCCCAGCGCGTTGAACGACTGGACCAGCTCCGGCAGCGGGACGCCAGCGTCGAGCGCGTCCCGAACGTGGTTCCGTTCGACCGCGTGGCCACGGACGACACCGTCGTTGCCGACGTACAGGAGTCGCAACAGCTCGACATCCGCCTTTTCACATCGATCCGCGATCGTCTGAGTGTTCATCGAACGTCTTCGTCTCGAACCCTCGACCATATAATTTTTAGGCTTGCCTAAAGTATACGCGAGTGTGTCCAGAGACAATTCTCACAGCGACTTCGACGACCGGCGGCGAGTGGGAGGCGAATCGTGAGCGGAACTGACCCCCAGCGGAACCGCCTCGCGGGACTGGGCGACGGCGAGCGCGTGTACGCTGGTGCCGCCGTCGAGACGGCAGCGGAGTCCCTGATCGAACTGTACGGGGCGGTCGGTCTCGACTGGGTGTGGATCGATCTCGAACACAAGAACGCCAGTCCGCTGGACGGCCCGACACTGGAGCGACTGACCCGCGCGGGAGAGTGTAGCGGTGTTGCACTCGTCGTCAGACTCCCCGACGGCGATCCCGCGACCGTCCGGAAGGTGCTGGACGCGGGCGTACGAACCGTCGTCGTGCCCCGCGTCGAGACGGCGGCCGACCTCAGACGCGCGGCCGAAGCCTGTTACTTCGAGTACGATTCTGGCGCCGGAGCACGCGGCCTCTCCCAGAGTCGATCAAGTGGCTACGGGACGGCCTACCTCGGAGACGAGTCCTACCACCGAACCGAGGACGACGCGGTCCGGCTCGGTGTCCTCGTCGAAGACGAGCGGGCGGTACAGAACCTCCCCGCGATCCTCGACGTGCCGGAACTGGACTTCGTGTTTCCCGGTCCCGGAGACCTGAGCGTGTCGATGGGCCACCCACAGGAGTACGACCACCCGGACGTTCGTGCCCAGATCGAGTACGTCGAAGCGACCTGCCGTGACCGATCGATCCCGATGCTGGGGACGTACCACAGCACCTTCACCGGCCGGGACGGCACTCGACAGGCGATCGAGCGAGGGTACCGACTGCTCAGCGTCGGCAACGAGTACGACTTCGCCGCCGAGATCCTGCGCGAGCGTCTGTCGTGGTTCACCGACGACGAGCGAGGCTGAGCGTCCAGCAGGCGACGGAGCGGGTCCGGTCGGTTTTTCCGTCCCCGTCGCCCGCCGGGGCGGGACCGTAGCGGTGGGACGGCGACGTGACGAAGACAGCCACACCAGCGACCAGACTCGCTACGTCAGCGACCAGATAGACGAGGATATGCCGAGATAAAGTTCTGTAAGGCAAACTTTAGAGAAAAAGTGGAAAATACGACTGCTTATCTACTGTCTTCTACACTCGATTGTCTTGCCCAGTCGTACAATTGACTGTCTGTCCGCAATTCGATTGTAGGTGTCTCCATCTGTTCTTGCCTGGCTCGCTGGCCGCTACTTCCCGTGTGGTTCCGGCGGTTTACAGAGCAGTGTGACCGTCGGTCCACGGTCTCTGTCGCGTTCGACGACCTCGACGACGTCCCCGGTGTACTGCACGTCGCCAGCGTCGGAGGCGACGATCGAGTGGCCGCGAACGTCCCAGTCCGGCAGCAGCCGCTCCGGGGACCCGGTGACGTAGACGCACGTGTAGTCACGGCTGATCTTGAGCTTCCCTCCGCCCAGCTCGGTCGTGTGGTGCTGTGAGCAGACGGTGATCTGGCTGAGTGTATTCATGACCGGCTGTCACTGATTCGGATCGCACCGTCATAACGGTGGCCCCGATCGGTAGAGATTGGGGTCCCGACGGCCGGCGACTGTCGTGAACGGGCAGCTAGAGGAGGAACGAGACAATCGCGAGGACGACGAAGATGATGACGATCCACTTGGCGATGCGCATACTGAGACCGGCCACACCGCTCGCACCGAGCACGGCGGCGATTATCGCCAGTACGAGGAAGGCGATCGCGAGACCGATGAGATCGCCTCCAAACTGGAGGGGAGCGAACGCGGCGGTGTCGAGCACGGCCTGTGTTCGTGCCATGCGTACCGTCCACGTCACAGGAGGTTAGTTATACGACTGCTATTGCCGACCGAGATCGCACTCGGTCGGTAAAGTGGGGTCGCGGTGTGACGGTCCGACGGTAAGGACGGCCATCTCCGCCACTGGTCGCCGGCTGCTCCTCACGAACTGATACTGCCGGCTGTCCGTCTGTGACGAATTTCGCGACCACGGGGTGGCGAATATCTTGAAACAGTGACAGCCGGCAGTATGACTCGGTGTCGGCCGTCGTCGCCGCGACGCCGTTACGCGGGGAACGTCGACGGCTCCGTCCGCTCGTCGGTCAGCCGTCGGACGTCTGCGTGCAAGCGACCGGCCTGTCGCAACCGCCGTGTTCGGGCGTCCGACTCGTCGATCTCTCGCGGTCCGTCCAGTTGCCGCGAGAGCGGATCGTACGTCGAGAGATCGAATCCCAGGTCACGGAGGTACGCTCTGACGGCCGAGGACGCGAGTCCAGACTCGATCGCCCGCCAGCTCAGGGTCCGAAGCTCCTCGAATTCCGGGAGCTGGATAGGGTCAGCACCGACCGTCGGCGGCCCGTCCCCGTACTCGATAGCCGCCGTTCCCGTCTGTGCGATCAGGTTCTCGACATCGGTCGCGAGCTGGACGACCTGGCTGGGGAGGGTCGCGTCCGGTGCGCGCCACTCGACGGTCGGCTGACACTCCCGGAGCCGGACGGGGTTCAGCACCGTGTCCTCGGGGGCGAACAGCGCCTCGATCCGCTCGCGAGAGACGCCGCGCTCGGCGGCCAGCCGTTTGAAGCGATCGTACTTCTGGTCGACCCGGCCGCGCCACTCCGCGAGGCTGTCTGCGTACTCCCACAGGTCGGTGTAACAGCGGAACGCGTCGCCACAGCCGGTCCGGTAGGCGAGCGCGCGGGCCGAGCTCGCTCTTCGCCGCCCGGTGTAGTACGGTGCGGAGCTCACCAGCGCGAGCGCGGGATCGAGCGCGGTCAGGAGGTTGAGTTGGTCGACCACGGCGTCCTGCTGGAAGTGGATGTGCGTCCCGGCACAGTTCTTCGCACTCTCGACGCCGCTCCCGTAGACAGTCTCGAAGACCCGACCGCGCTTGCAGTTGGCAGCGGTATCGGACGCGGTCAACGGCGTCCCAAGTGGTACGAGGTGTTTCCCGACGGACTCTGCCGCCCGGATTCCCGCCCGGAGCGTCGACCGCAGATCGCGCCGCAGGTCGCGTTCGCTGGTGTGGGGCTCGGTCTTCACCTCGACGAGCGGGTCGATGAACTCGGGCTCTATCTGCGGGTGTGCGTCGACGATCGGTCCCCCGTCACACAGCCGTCCCATCTCGTCGACGACCCACAACTCCAGTTCGACGCCGGTGGTGAGTGTGTACATGGAAATCAGGTGGCGACTGCGTCGACGAGTCGGTTCACGGCGTCGTGTTCGCCAGTACACTGTACCTCTGGAACGCTCGCGAGCGGTGTCGTTGTAGCTCTCATACTGAGGGTGGTGACGACGCGACGGCGACGGCCGCGGCTGTCGCGTGTCGTCCACTCGTCGAGACACGTCGACGCGGCATGTTTCTACGGTCTAATCGTTTAGGGGTCGTCGATTCGAACGGACGCCGACGAATGCGGACGGTCAGCCGTCTGCGCCGTCGATTTGCGCACGCCTGCCCTCAGCGACTTCTGGGAGGGACGAACGGACCGACCGAGACCGTCTGGCGTGCGACAGTCGCCGCTCGGAGGACGTACGCGACGAACAGCGCCAGCGGGACGACGACGAGCCCGAACCCGACGCTCACGACCGCGGGCAGCACCGCGTGGGGGAGCGTGACCGACCCCGTTCGGTAGACCAGCGTCACGGCGACCGTGGCCAGCAGGGCGGTGATACCCGAGTAGACCAGCAGCCGCGAGAGCGTCGCGAGGTCCTGCTGGACGGCGATCGTCTTGTAGAACTGCCGGACGACCGCGATGGATTCGAGCAACGCCTCGATGTCGTGAAGCTCCGCCAGCGCCGCCTCTGGAATCGACGCCGCGTACTCGGTTTGGAGGTGCTGGACCGCGGCCATGTTCAGCGCGTACTCCGGCCCCAACACGACATCGAGGGTGTCGTTGACGTTCGTGTTCGCTTCGAGGTGCGAGTCGATGCTGTCCCCGTACGCGGCGATGTCGCCCAGCGCGCTCGTAAACTCCACCGGCGGCTCCCAGTCGGAGTCGTCGGCGGTCGTCACCACTCCGTCGGCGCGGTCACGCAGCGTCGTCGCGATCAGAGAGAGGAATTCGGCCGGATCGTTGGGGCTCGACGGCACCTCGGCGATCGACTCGACGGTCCGTCGCAGGTCCCGTGAGCCAGTGAGGCGGCTGGTCAGCGTGTCGAGCGAGCCAAACACCCGCGAGAGAACGAGCTGGTTGATCGAGAGCGCGATCGTGAGCAGTGTCACGATCCCCGAGGCGAGTCCGCTCCCGAAGAGCCCCGACACGGAGCTGTCGGGTCCGACCGCCAGTACGTCGGCAGCGATGAGCCCCCAGACGATCCCGGTCACCACGACGACCAGACCGCCCGCGACGGCTCGTCGGTCACCGCCGAACAGTATCCAATCTACCAGACGAACCCAGACTGGGTCGTCGTCTCGAACAGTACGCGCTGTCCGAAGCTCGGGAACCATACGGTGTACACGACCAGACACCGGATAAAACTGCGGTGATACCGAGCGCGTTGGGGCCCTCGGTACGGCTCGTGGCGACGGCGTTCAATCCTCTTCGACGACCGAGATCGCTTCCCGCGGCGCGCCACAGTCCGGGCACGACCCCGGCAAACCGCCGTCCAGTTCGTCCATCGCGCCGCACTCGGCACAGCGCCACATCAGGTACCCCTCGCCGAACTCCTGGCCCGGGAGTTCTTCGACGTCGCTCCCGTCGGGATCCATCGCCTCCGCTTCGAACCCGCCGTCGGTGAACCCACTGACGCGTCCCACCGGCCGCCTGTCGCTGTCGTACACTATCTCTCCCGGCTCGATCGACTGACCGTGGACTTGGTCCTGTTCGTCCATGCCGTGGCGTTCGTTCGCACGGGTATTCATACTGTCGGCTGTCACCGAGCCGTCATCTGTCCGGACGCGGCTCCGCCGCTGGACTCGCCACACAAGTGCGCCTTGCGTCTGCAAGCGCCGCTCTCAGGTGCGGCGACGCCGTCGGTGAAACCGCCATGCGAGACACACTCACGACAGACGACGAGGGTAAGAAAGTGGTCAACGCGAACGGCGAGCAAGTCGGTCGCGTCATCGAAGTCGAACACGGCACGGGTCACGTCGAACCCGATCCAGGGATCACGGACACGATTCGGTCCAAACTGGGCTGGGGCGAGGGCGACGAAGACAGCTACCAGATCGACGGCTCCAACGTCGAGACCGTCTCCGACGACGAGGTTCACCTGAGCAGGTAACGCCGTCTCACGGTACACATCGGCGTCGAGTACAGTGCGTTCGAGATTGCGACCGCACCCCTTCAGCGACACCATAGTATGAACGTTCGCCCAGCAGCGTCCGACGACCGGGAACGGATTCGAACGATCGCACGCGACTGCTTGCAGTCGTCGTACGCGCTCAGCCCACAACAGATCGAGATGATACTCGAAGAGGAGTTTTCGGACACGGCGCTCGACGGACTGTTCGACGACGACCGCACGGTCCTCGTCGCCGAGGAGACGGCCGAGACCACTCCGTCGGTGTTCGGATTCGTCACCGTCCAGATCGGCACGGAAGCGACGATCCGCTGGCTCCACGTCGATCCGGAGACGCGCGGTGACGGGATCGCCACGGCGCTGTTCGATCACGTCCGCGAGACGGTCGGCGAGACGCCCATCCGGGCGTGTATCCTCGAAGACGCCGTCGAGGGCGGGACGTTCCCCGAACACCTCGACCTCGAACAGAGCAGCCACGATCAGATCCAGATCGGGGGCGAGGCGTTCGCCGTCACCGTCTTCACCGAGCGCAACGAGACGCACTCGCCCGACGACCCGACGGTCCCGATTCCCGAGAGCGTTACCGTGGACGGAGACGACCACCCCGTCGACCGAAACGAGAGTATTCCGGGGAGAGAGGCCCCGTTCTTCGTGATACACAGTTCGGGGGTGGGGACGACGGAGTCGTACGGCTACTTCTGTTCGCAGTGTGGTAGTACCGAGATCGCCGCCGACAGCCTCGAACGGCTCGAGTGCGAGAACTGTGGCAACGCCCACCGGGCCGACGAGTGGGACGATGCGTATCTCTGAGGACGCGCGACGGTCTCGGGAAGGCCGCCGATGAGTATCGTCGAGCGGTTCACCCGATGGCGTGACTGGTTCCCGATCCCGACCCGAGCGACTGGCGTCGGCATCGTCCGGTGGGTGTTGCTCGAAGCGGAACGACTGGCGGTGACCGGAGCCTTGCTCACGGTCGTGTTCGCGACGTTCATGGGAATCGCGACGTTCTGGACCTTCGAGATGCAGACGCTGCTGACAGACACCTCGACCGTCCAGACGATTCTCAACACGTTCCTGAGCGGGATGATCCTCCTCGTCTCGATCGTCGTCTCGATCAATTCGATCGTGCTCTCACACGACATCACCTCCGTCGAGACCCAGGAGGAACGAATCCGCGGCGCGATCGATTTCCGCCACGATCTCGGCCAGCTGACCGACGGCGACGAGAGTCCGTCCGATCCCGCCTCCTTTCTCAGGGTCATGTCTCACATTATCAGTACACGTGCGGAGGCGCTGACCGACGAACTGGGCGACGCCGAACAGGAGTTCGTCGAGGAGGTCGACGAGTACTCGAGTGGCGTCTCGAACGCCGCCGACGACCTCGGGGCGGTCGGACAGACGACCGGCGCGGAGTTTGCCGTCCTCTGGAAGGGGATCGGGTTCGACTACGGGACCCACATCGAACGGTCGCGGGCGATCGCGTCCGGTCGCGACACCCCCTCCGAGCGGTTCGAGGACCTCGTCGAAGCGTTCGAGCTGTTCGCGATCGGACAGGAGTACTTCAAGACGCTCTACTACACGAAAGAGGCCTCACAGCTGTCCCGGACGCTGCTGGTCGTCACGCTCCCGGCGATCCTGTTCAACGCCTCGACGATCATCGCGATCAACGGCGAAGTCCTGCCCGAAGGCCTGATTCTGGGGCTCCCACCGCTCCAGACGTTCGTGGCGGTCGCCTTCACGGTCTCGCTGGCCCCGTATCTCGTGTTGACCGCCTACATGCTACGGCTCTCGACCGTCGCACACCTGACCGCGTCGGGTGGCATCTTCTCGCTACAGTAGCGGGGACGGGCCTTCGACGGGCTCACAGGTGACGGTGAACGTACTCGTAGCCGGTCCGCACGAGATCGTCAGCGATGGTTTCGCGGACGTGTACTTCGACTGCTCCGTCCCGGATCGCGGTGACCACGGCTTCTGGCGTGAGCGTCCCGCTCTGGATCCGGGTCACCGTCCGTCCCACTTCGAACGGGTAGTGTGCGTCGCTCCCCCCGACGATCGGGACTCCGAGTTCGCCCGCGAGCGCTCGCACTCGGTCGGCGTTGTCGGGGTGCTTGCCGTTGATTTCGACGGCGTCGAACGCCGCCTCACACTCGTGGACACGGCTCCGACGGAACGGATGTGCGATGATCGCGACACACCCGTTGCGGTGAGCCCGTGACACGACTTCCGATGGCGTCGAACGACCCGGCGTCGTCTTGCGCGGCGGATCCGGTCCGACGACGAGGAGGTGCCCCGCCGTCGTCGTCACCTCGATGCCCGGGATGAACTGTGGGGACCGCCGCTCGTTGCCCAGCGGGCTGTAGTAGTCGTGATTCGTCAGTGCGATGCCGTCGAGTCCACGGCGTCGACCCCACAGCGCCAGGAGCCGGGCACCGAGCGGGTCGAAGGCGGTGGGCTCCGACTGGCAGCCGTGGAAAAATCGCGTGTGCGTGTGGAGATCGACTGTCAACATACCACTCCTCGGAGTGAGTACAGCGGCCAGTTGGCGGCACGGTTCGCCCTCATTCGCCCGTCGTCCTGGGATCGGGATCGTACCCCTCTCCGACCGCGATCCGCAGTGTCCTCGGCTGGACGGCGAGCGTGAGATCGCGGTGTTCCACGATCTCGCCGTCCAGGCTGAACCGGACGGGCTCGGGAGAGTGACTCGAGATCTCCAGCGACGAGGTCTGAAACCGATCGATATGCGTCGAGTTCCGTCCCAGGAGCCGTTCGAGCACCGTATCGCTCATCAGATCGAGCGTCGCCACGTCTCTGACGATCGCGACTTCGAAGCGGCCGTCCTCCATGTCGGCTTGTGTCGTCCCCTCCGTCGTGAACCGGCGACCGTTCCCGACCAACACGCAGATTGCCTCGCCACTCCAAGCGGGCGCGCCGTCGTCCCGGTCGCTGTCGATGGTGAGTTCGAGCGGATCGAACTCCACTGCTGTCCGCAGCGTCGTGAGCACGTACGCCAACCCCCCGATCTGGGACTTCATCGCGCTGGAGGTTTCGCTACTCGACGTGGCAGTCAGCCCCGCGACACAGGAGTTCACGAAGGGCCTGTCGGTCGCTCGACCGATGTCGATGCTGCGCCGATCGCCGTCCTCCAGCACGCTGAAAGCGGTCGCCAGATCTGTGACGCCGATCTGCTCTGCGAAGTTGTTGCCCGTACCAAGCGGGAGGACGCCGAGCGTGACGGCGTCGAACGCACCGGCCTCGTCGAGTCCTCGAACGACTTCGTTCACGGTGCCGTCACCGCCGCCGGCCACGACCGTCGAGTAACCGGCCGCAACGGCCTCCCGCGTCAGTGAGATCGCTTCTCCCTCTCGTTCGGTCTGTTCGAGTGCGTACCCGCACAGATCCGCGCGCGCTCGAACCGTGTCGGCGTGAGCGCCGTTCCCACTTCGGGGATTGTGGATGATCACTGTCTCTGCCATGGGTTGACCCAGATAGAGCGAGCGCCGACAGTAGTTGCACTCTGTTGTTCCGCCACCGGCCCGACGAGCGATCGCGGGGCGGACGCTGTCGGTGTAAACCCTCGCGAGACGAGCGGGTTCGATCGAGACACAGTTATCGAAAGGCCGACAGGTGCTTTGTTACCAGCCCCGATACTCGAATAAGGACGGCGTACTGTCTCGTTCCGACGGGCAGAGCCGCGTTCTGTGTCGCCGTCTCTCATTCAGCCGCCCGTGCGTCGTCTCTTCTCACTCGGGCGGACGGACGACGAGCGACGACGTCGTTCGACGGAGATGCTCCCACTCATACTACCGGCTGTACATCTGTGAATGATTTCGCCACCCCGGGGTGGCGAAGATCGTCACGAAGTGACAGCCGGCAGTATCAGTCCGACGGCGGTCACTCGCCAGCTCACGACGGTTACCAACCACACGTCATCTCACAACAGTACGCTCGTTATACTCTTTCGATACCGGCCAGTAGGTGAGAGAAGGACACCACTACGGTCGCAGGGATGATCGCTGCCGTCTCCGAGCACTCAGTACCTCCAGGCGAAACGCCAGCATCGGTCGTGTCGACCGACGACGGCCAGGGCGTTCGTGCCCCGAGTGAGAGCGACCCTAAACGATTTGACCCAACTCTTTCAGTGGAACGCACCCTCCGAATAGATACCTCACAGGGGGGAACACACTCATGGCAACGACGAATCCTCGATACGAGACCGCATCGCAGTCGACCGAGACCAGCGCCACCGACTACTACCGCCTCCGCTCGAATCGGCAGCGACACGTCACGATAACGGTGTTACGAGAGCGGTCGAGCAGCGTTTCGATCGACGCTCTGGCCAGGCAGGTGTCCGAACGGCTCCCGGCAGAGAAGACAGTCGAACGGGTGAAAGTTCGACTCCACCACGTCGACGTTCCGCTACTGGCCGATGCCGGCGTCGTCGCGTACGACCGCGAAGCAGGGACAGTGCAGGTCTCGGAGCCGGTGTCGGACCTGCTCGTTTAGTCTGGCCGTCGCTCGCAGTGACGGCCGGCAGTCTCACAGAAAGTCCAGTTCCGCACCCGTCGGTGTCCGGGACACCGGATCGCCACACCGCTCGCAGACCTCCATCTCGCTGTCGGTCACGAACGTGCGTTCACAGGTCGAACACCGGTAGAGGCTCGTCGACGGAGGCACCGCCGCGTCACGGTCCTGCACTCGTTGCTCTCCGGCGACGAACGACTGTATTCGATCGACAATGTCCATGCCGGTACCAGCAGTGGTGAGTATAAAAGAGAGGCGTCTCAACGATTAGGGAGATACTCGTCGCGCTCCCGTTCGACGCGGTCGCGAGCGGCGAGTCTCCGCCTTCGGTGCCGGCGGAGTCATACTACCGGCTGTACATCTGTGACCGATTTCGTCACCCCGGGGTGGCGAAGATCCTCACGAAGTGACAGCCGACAGTATCAGTCGCCATCGCTGGCGCGGAGCCGTCGACGGAAGAAACCGACGAGGCCGCCGACGGCGTCGGTCCCAGCGAGCGCGACGAACACTGCACCGACGGCGTTGAACAGGAAGTCGGTGACGATGTCGTCGATACCCATGACCACCAGGGGTGCATCGGCCCCGAGGGCGCTCGCGAGGCGACCGGAGCCAAACTCCAGCAGCTCCCAGACGACGCCGGCAGCGAGGACGAACACGACGATGAACACGCCCCGGAAACCGGGCGGGACTTCGATGTCCTCGGAGTGGCGTTCGAGTGCCCGGAACGAGGCGTAGCCCAGCCCCGCGATGACCGAGGCCGAGACCGTGTGTGCGATCTCGTCGTACCAGCTAAACCACCGGTAGGGTCCCAGTGAACCGATGCTGTGCAGGAAGACGGCGACGGTGAGCCAGAGCACGAGAGCGGGGGCCATCGTATAGTCGTACTCCCGGCTCAAGAGAGCCGGAAACAGGGTCACGGCCAACGCGACTCCGCCGTTGGCGGCCATCCCGAACTGGAGGGTCACGAGCCCGTACGCCGACAGGCTACCGAGCGCCAGTTGCATCGTCCGTGTGACGAGGCGTTCCTGGCGCTCGGAGAGCCCCGGAACGATGCCGTCGGTCACGCCGACGCCGCCTCCCCCGGTAGTTCCTGTGACCCGCCGTAGCCGATCCGCTGGAAGTACCACGCGAAGAACAGCCCCATGACGAGCGCGACGGTCGTCACGGCGACGAAGTCCCACTGTAGTTCCGTCTGTGACTGCAGGAACGCCGTGTCGAACCACCGGTCGGAGTAGAACTGGGCGACCGTCCACAGCGCTTCCGTTGCCAGGGTCACGAGCACGGCGAAGCCGACCGCGAACCGCCTGGACATGTCGACCTCGGAGAACACGTCGAGTTCCACCACGACGACGAGTGCGAACGTCGCGACGGCCACGTACCCCGCCACTTCGAGGGCGTACCCGAACGACCGGACCGTCACTGCGACGGTCGCGAGGAACACCAGCGGCCACGGCACGATCGTCGTCGGCGATCGCGTGACGACCCCCGGGGCTGCGACGGCACCGGCGACGACCAGAGCGAGGGCGCTCCACAGGAGTTGCCCGACGAGTGCGCTCCGGCCGGCGACGGCGAGGAGAGCGGCCAGCAGCGTCCAGCCGACGACGGCGTTCGCTCGGTCGTCGTTGACGAGCGGATCTCGGATTACCATACATCCAGTTGTGGCGCGGACGGGATAAGAACCGGGCCGCGTCGACCAGTGCGAGTGGACCAGCGCCGTCGAACGGACGCTCTGTCTCGCTGTATGCTCGGTAAGATCACGCATACGCACGCCACGACCGACAGATCACGTATCGGCTCCGTGACGCATCCGTGGGGAGACGGCGTGGTCCCGCCGGTGGACTCTGTGGTAGAGTGCGTTGGTGACCACCGTCCCGTGAGCCCGACGGAGTCGTTCGGAGAGTGCCTGGTGAGAGATGTCGAAGTTCGCTGCCAGCTCCGCCTGGTTGATGCCCCGCGGTACGTCGTAGTAGCCGAGTTCGTACGCACTGACGAGCGTCTCGTACTGGCGTTCGGTGAGCCCCAGGTGGCCGTAGGCCGAGGTCTCCGAGAGCCGATCGATTCGCTCGACGGCGATGTCGATCCCGTGGTCAGCACAGAACTCGTAGGTCTGGGAGACGCGGTCGTGCTCCGGAAAGAAGATCTGGAACTGCCAGCGGCCGTCGTGACCCGACGCGTCGAGGATCGACGCGTCGGCCTCCGCGAGGATCTGTGCGAAGAGTCCGACGGCGGGTCCCCAGTCGATCCGGAGGAGGCACTCGCCGTCAGCGTCGGTGAGCACGTCGACGCCGTGGACGCTCTCGTCCGCGCCGACGACGCGGCGCAGTCGATCGACGTCGTCGCAGTCGGCCCAGAGGAACGGCATCGCCTCGTCCAGTCCGTGTGCGACGAGACGAACCATGCGAACCTCCACGTCCGGTCGCCGCGTGAACGTCTCTGCCAGTGCGAACTGCGCTGCCGGGACGGACGCTTCGACGATGTTGCTCATCGAGCGACAGTTCTCCCGGACTCCCGATAGTACCGGCACCTATCTCCAGAGTGCCCTCAGGGCGCGAGGACGGACTCGACCAGCGTCCCGTGTCCACGACGCAACCGTTCGGAGAGCGCCTGGTGGGAGACGTCGAGCTCTGTGGCCAGTTCTTCGAGCGTCGTGCTGCGAGGGACCTCGTAGTAGCCGTCGTCGACCGCCGCCGCGACGGTCCTGAACTGCTCGTCGGTGAGGCTGAACCCGCCCAGTGACGGCGACTCGTCCAGCGAGGTGAGCTGTTCGACGCGAACGTCGTACTCCGAACAGGCGTCGTAGGTCGTGGAGACGGCCTCCCGCTCTGGAAACAGCATCCGGAACGTCCACCCCTCGCTGGTCCCGCGAGCGCTGACGATGGCACCGCGCTCCTCGACGAGAACGTGCGTGAGGAAGCTGACGTGTCCGGACCAGCACATCGAGAACAGCGCGTCGTGATTCCTGCGAGAGATCAGTCGCGTATCTCTCGTGGTCTCGTCGCGTTCGAGGGCCTCGTACACCTGCCCGGCGTCGGCATCGGTCGCCCAGAGCAAGGGGACGGCACGGTCGGTGCCGTGCGTGACCAGCCTGACGGCGTCGAACTCGACGCCCGGAACGGCCTCGAAGGTGTCTGCCAGCGCGAACTGCTCTGGCGGGACGCTGACTTTCATGATCGTGGTCATGTCCCGAGGATGGGTCCCGGACCTCAAGAGTATACAGTGACCACGGCGACTCCCACGGAACGCCTCTGTGGGAAATCCGGGATTACTTCGAGAGTGGTGGCCCCACCGTGCGAACACGACGGGCAGCGAGCGACGGCCCGTCTGGACGGCCCGTCGGACGCTACGCGAGCGTCGCGAGGATCGAATCGAAGACCGTCTGTTCGGCTTTCCGGAGGTGCTGGTGGAACGTCGGTGCAGCCACGTCGAGCGACTCGGCGACCTCCTCGCCGGAGGCGTCGCGGGGCCACTCGAAGAACCCGGCGTGATACGCTGCTCGCAGGGCCGCGAGCTGCCGGTCGGTCAACGCCTCGGAGAGATCGAGGACCGCCTGCTTCGTGATCCCGCTGTCGCGTGTCGTCTGTCGGCGCAACACCATCTCGGCGTCGGGGTACGCCCCTCGAACGGTGTCGAGGACCTGCCTGACGCCGTCGCCCGGCGGCACCTGGACCGTCATGTGGTAGTGGCCGTCCTCCAGGACGGCTTCGACGATGGTCCCCCCGACCGAGGCGACGGTCGAGAGGACCGGCGGCTCCGTGAGCCTGATTTCGAAGCGTCGCTCGCCGTCGTCGCCGCCGCGAAACTCGACGCCGTCCCAGTTGGGAAGCCGATCGGCGATCTCCCCGATTCGCTGGCTTGCCTCCTCCGTGGCGGAGCCGTACATCACGTAGCTCCCGTCACCGACGGGGACAGTACCCGCGAGGCGGATCGTCCCGTCGACGGGGTCGACACCGAGCTCCGAGAACGGCTCCGGAATCTGAAAGCCCAGTTCGACCACGTCGTCACACATCAGCGCCCGTTTGCGTTCGATCGCCGCGATCGCGTGACCGACGACCCCACCGAGCTGGCCGAGAACGGCCCGCTCCTGGCCGGAGAAGGCGTTGGACCGTTCCGCGTAGACGTTGAGGACGCCGTAGGTTGTCCCGTCGTGTGTGATCGGAACGGCAGCCGACGAACGGAAGCCGTACTCGCGGGCTCGGTCCCGCCACGGCGCGTATTTGGGGTCGTTGGGGATGTCCTGACACGTCTGGACCGTCCCGGTACGGAACGCGCGACCGGTCGGGCCACAGCCGTGCTCGTCTTCGGCGTCGACGGTGATCGACACGTCGTCCAGGTAGTTCTCGACGCCGGCCTCGGCCTCCAGCTCGACGGTCTGTGTGCGGTGGTCGACCGAACCGATCCAGGCGAACTCGTAGGACTCGGTCGCGGTCAGGCGCTCACACACCACCGTTTCGATCTCCTCGCGGCTCGACTGGTCGATGAGCGAGTCGCTGATCTGACCGACGACCTCGTTGAGACCGACCAGCGCGGCCAGTTGCTCGCGCTGGTCGACCAGCACCTGTTCGTCGCGGTGGCGTTCGATCGCCGTCGCGAGGATGGTCGCGATCGACTGGACGAAGCTCGCGTCGTGCGGGGAGAACTGCTTGGGAGACCGATCGTGCGTGCCGAGAATCCCCCACGGATCGTCCGAGGGACCGACGACGACGCTGATACCGGCGCGCACGTCGTGGTTCGCCAGGAGGGCTGGGCCGGAGAATCGCGTCTCGGCGTCGAAGTCCGTCACGACGACTGGCTCCTCCGTCCGGAGCGTGTAGGCCGCCTGCGAATCCGACTCCGTGGCAGACACCGTCGCCGTGCCCACGATGCCGTCGTCCCAGCCGACGCCCTGCCGTAACAGGAGCTCGGTGCCCCCGTCGTCGAGTTCCAGGACCTTGCAGTAGTCGTTGTCGAGACCGTCGGCGACGGCGGTGGCCGCGTCCGCCATCAGGGTATCGAGGTCGCGGTCCTCCAGTGCGGCCTGGCCGAGCCTCGTCACGATCGCTTGCTGTCGGACGCGGCGTTGCAGGTCGCGTTCGTGTCTGACCCGGTCCCACGCCGCCGCCGCGTTCGCCGCCAGCAGTTCGAGGAGCTGTCGGGTGTCCGCATCGAGCGGCTCGGGGCTCCCGACGACGAGGAGGCCGTGGCCGCCCAGCGAGACGAGCGAGCCGATCTGTCCCCCTGCGCCTTCGGACTCCGTCTGGGCGGACGAGAGGTCGGCCAGCGTCTCGTCGTACCGCGCCGCGCCGCGCTCGAAGACTCGGCCGGCCAGCGAGCTGTCGTCGGCGGGCACTGCGGTGAACGTGACGCCCTCGAACGCGCCCTCGATCGACTCCTCGACCGGGACGAGCTGGCCGGTCACCTCGTCAGACGCGTAGACGGCACAGAGTGGCAGGTCGAACACCGCCGTCACCGTCCGTGCGAGGACGCCGCTGACACGGGCTTCGGACTCGGCCGTGAGGAGGTCACGAGAGGCCTGGTTCAGGGCAGTCAATCGCTCTTCGAACAGCTTACGCTCGGTTACGTCACGGAAGTACACCGAGAGACCGGTCTCGGAAGGGTACGCAGTGACTTCGAACCACGTCGCTAGGGGTGGAAAGTACTCCTCGAACGAGACGGACTCCTGTGTCTCGACCGCTCGCCAGTACTGGTCCCGAAAGGTCGAATCGGCGGCCGCGGGGAACTCGTCCCAGATGGTGGCACCGAGCAGTTCGCCGACGGATCGATCGAGCACCGTCGCCGCTCGCTCGTTGACGTGTGTGAAACGCCACTCCTCGTCGAGCGCGAAGAACGCGTCGTCGACCCTGTCGAACACCTCGGAGAGCTCTTCGTCCAGTCGCTCGCGCTGGCGTTCGAGCTGTCGTTCAGTCGCCTTGCGCTCGGAGATGTCGCGACCGATGCCGGTGACACCGACGACCGTTCCCCGTTCGTCGGTCAGTGGCGTCCCGCTGAACTCGTAGGGGATCGTCTCGCCGTCGGCCGTCACCAGCGGCGCTTCGGTGGTGGCCGACTCGCCGTCGAACACGCGGGCGAGCGCCCCGACGACTCGCTCGGCCGCCCCGTCGGCGACGAAGTCGATCGGGCCCATCTCGCTGACCGCCGCGGGATCGTAGCCCGTGACCGCCTCCAGCGTCTCGTTCCACCGCAACAGCCGTCCCTCGGTGTCGAACGCGTAGACGATATCGCGCTGGTTGTCGAGGATGCTCTCGGTAAACGCCGTCTCCTCTCGGAGACGCCGCTCGTACTCGCGGCGTTCGGTCATGTCACGGGTGACCTTCGTAAAGCCCGTGAGGGCTCCGGCGTCGTCTCGCAGCGCTGTGATCGTGACGTTCGCCCAGAAGCGGGTCCCGTCCTGGCGGACCCGCCACCCCTCGTCTTCGATCCAGCCCTCGGTCACAGCGGCGGCGAGGTTTCGCTCGGGGACCGCCGCTTCCCGATCGGACTCGGTGTAGAACCGGGAGAAGTGTTCCCCGACGATGTCGTCGGCTGCGTACCCCTTCAGTCGCTCTGCGCCCGCGTTCCAGCTCTGGACTCGGCCCGATTCGTCGAGCCTGAAGATCGCGTACTCCTCGACCGCCGCGACCAGAGAGGAGAACTGACGGTCCGCCGACTCCCGTGTCTCCGCAGTGGGACGCCACCAGATCCGTTCCTCGGCACCGATGGCCTTCGTTTCGAGGGCGTCGCGTTCGACGAGTCGATGCAGGCGTTCGCACGTCGTCGACCGGTCGGTGTCGACCTCGTTCAGGATTTCTGTCGTCGTGAGCGGGGTTCCCGGCGGCTGCGAATCGAACAGTGTGAGGAGAGCCCGGCGACTATCGAAGCGGCTGCGTTCGTCCATTGTTGAGTTCCTGACGACCCAAGTACATGAACCTGCGGTTCCCGAACACAACCGTCCCGCCAGCGGTCGGACGACCGCCCAATTCGCGCTCGAAGCGACCGAGCTTCTTTCCGTCCCCGCGATCAACGCGAAGTATGAGCCCGAGCCGCGAATCCGGCGTCGAGGTCGCGAGCGACGAACGAGAGACCGGTATCCGCCCGGGTCCCGATCTCGACGCGGTGGTGGCACGGGTCACCGGTCGCGGGAGGATTCTCTCGCGGGCCGAGGCCGAGCGGGCGGCCGGGCGAGCACGCCGCGTCGGCCACCTGCTTGACGACGCCATCGAGATCCCGTGGGTGGGGTACCGGATCGGCCTCGACCCGCTCATCGGCATCGCGCCGGTCGCGGGCGACGCCGTCGCAGCCGCCGCGTCGCTGTACATCGTCTTCGAAGGATTCCGTGTCGGCGTCCCGCTCCGGACGCTGGCGGCGATGCTCCTCTTTGTCGCACTGGATTTCCTCGTCGGGTCGGTCCCCGTCCTCGGGCCGATCGTCGACGCGACACTGAAGGTCAACGATCGAAACGCCACGGCACTCGAATCGTACGTCGACACCGCCTTCACGGAGTGAACGGCGCACCAAAGGATACGCTGGACCCGTCGTCTCGCTCAGAGCTGACACCCAGGACGGGCGAGGGACCGATCAGTCGTCGTTCGTGACGGTCCGCCCGTCAGCGCCGTCACCGGCGATGGGTGATCGGATCGGTGAACTGCCGCAGTCGACGCAGTAGAACCCGCCGTCGACGGTCTCGACGACTGGTGCGTTACAGGGGATACACTTGAGGTGAGCGCTTCTCACCGAGCGTGGATATCGCGACATCGGTGTGCCCTGCGAACGGGGAACGAATAGGTATGCCGTCCGTTTCGACGGTTGATCTGGACTATCACGAACGCTCGCGTGATTACTCTGGGTAGGGCGTCGCTTCGAAGCTGCCCGTGGACGGCGATCGGCGGGATCGGTCCCACAGCGCGTGGCCCACCCCGGCATCGGACCGCGGACCGCGGTTACAGTGACTGGTCCTCGTCACCATCGCCGTCGATATCGCCGCCGGCCGACTCGGCGGAGCCACCTCTGTCGGAGTAGTCCTCGCGACCGACGGCCTCGGAGCCGACCATGGTGAGGACCGCCTGGCGGACGGCGTCCGCCGAGTCGTACTCGTGACGCTCTGCTCCGTCGGTCTCCGTCTCCTGATCCCCGAGAATCGACTGGAGCGTCTCCGTGCCGCCGGACAACTCGATCTCGGCGTCGCCGTACTCCGCGAGCACGGCCTCTCTGGTCACCGGGTACTCCATTCCCCGGAGTTCGTCTGTCAGTTGGCCGAAGTCGACGCCCATCTCTCGCGAGTCGGTGGCGGCGTCACTGTCGCCGCTGGACTGGTCGTTCGCCATACCCCAGCTACGCGGACCAGCCACAAGGGCGTTGTGCAGCGCCTGCCACGTGGCCGAAACGGACGGCTCGTCTGTGACGGTGATCGCCACCTCGGAGAGAGTGGCCCGCGTCGCGGTGCCGGGCGGTATCAGCCGTCGAGGACCGCCGCCGCGTCGTCTCGGGGTCGGTAGTCGAGTCGCTGCATCGTCTCTGTCAGCGAGAGGGTGCGGTCGGCGTTGCGGGAGATGCCGTGGGCCACGACCGGAGACCGCTCGATCGAGTGCTCGGCGGCGGCACGGAACAGCGCCCGGCAATCACGCGGGCTGAGCCACATCGCGCGAGCGAAGCGGTGGCGGGCCTCGGCGTCGTCGGCCGTCGCGCGCAACTCGGTCTCGTCCATCAGCCACCCCACACGGACCACGACGACCGCCAGGTCGTAGCGGTCGGCGTAGAACCGGCACAAGCCCTCGATCGCGACCTTGGCGACGCCGTAGTACGAGTCCGGCCGCGGCGGCGTCTCGGGCCGGATCGTCGTCGATGGCCGCTCGACCGTGGCCTCGAACTCTGTGGGGTCGTCGCGGTTGTACATGCCGAACGCGTGGGCAGAACTCGCCACCACGACCCGGTCGAGATCGCAGGCGAGGGCAGCCGCGAGTGCGTTGTCCGCCATCCGGACGTTCGCCTCGTCGCCCTCGTCCCACGCGTCCCGGTCGGCTGGGCTCCAGGCCAGGTGGACGAGTACGTCCGAACCCGTGATGGCCTCCTCGAACGCGGCCCGGTCCGTGGCGTCGAGCAGTTCGCCGTCGAGGTCGTCGTGTTCGCCGTGGGTGAGCAGCGTCCGCTCGGCCGCGTCGAACGCCTCGGCGACGACGCGGCCGACCCGACCGGCACCACCGGTGATCGCGATTTGCATACACCAGAGTGGGAAGACGGTGCCTTTGTAATATAGTAGCCACTGAAAATCACTGCACACCCGATCGCACGACGGAAGTGCAGTCGGTGTGTCAATCGTTTCAATCGGTCTCGTCTGAGAGCGAGAGCGCAGGGAACGGGATCGCCCGGACAGCCGACTGCGTCTGGACGGACCGTCGCCGGCCGAGAGCGCGACTCTCGTCCGACAGCCACGGGACGAACGAGGCTGTACCGACGTGTACCCCGCGACAGTCGCCGTAAGCCCTGCATACTCTTGCCCTCGGGCGAACAGGTCGGCCCATGACCGACGTATCCGGAGTCGTCACACTCCGCGACGGAGACTGGCACGACGCGTTCGAACGACTCGACGAGCGCGGTGGCGGCGTGCTCTGGGTGCCGCCGGGAACGCACGACTGCGAACCGACGACGGTCGATCTCGCCGACTACGAGGCGGTGGGGGACGACTTCGCGATCCGCGGTGGCGGAGTCGGCACGAGCGTCCTGGATCTCGGGGACGGCGACGGCGACGGGTTCGCGATCGTCGACGGCGACGGGAGCGATCTCTTTTACGTCGAGATCACCGGCGTCGGGTTTCAGGGCGACCGCGACGGCGTCCTCTTCCGTCTGGGCCGGGACGACTTCGCGGACGCGTACAACAGCTGCACGCTGTCGATCGCGACGAACAACGGCTCATCGACTGCGACGGCGGCCTGTCGGCTCAACCACGTCCTCAACACCGACCACTTCGGCGTCCACAACACGGTCGGCGGGACGGCACTGGACCTCCGACAGTTCCAGTTCGGGGGGCTCAGAGGGTCGACGAGCAGCCGACAGGGCCAGTCACTCCGGCTCTCCGGCTACTCGATGGCGAACGTCGTCGAGTGGCTCAACGTCGAGGCCTGCGAGGACGGCGTCAGACTGGTCGGCGACGACTGCGGGATCAACCGTTTCGGGATGCTCTACGGCGCGAACGTCGCTGGAACGCTGTGGCGTCACGACGCAACGGTCACGACACGTCTCGACGCGGCCTACGTCGGTGGCACCGTCGACACCGTCGGCGAAACGACCGCCGGAGACGTGTCCGTGGGGATCACGAACGTGGACGCGAGAGCGTTCCGCCGCGTCTGAGCCCGATAAGCCGCTGCTAACTAATTGCCTCCGTCGGTTGCTACCGACAATGAGACGAACAGACGATCGTGTCACACACCACGTCGTATCGCGGGACGGAGCCAACACATGAGCGCACCCACCGAGCAGGCCCGCGGACAGTACGAGATCGGCGTCCAGAGTTTCACGTATCGGGAGTTCGACGTGCCCGCGATCCGGGACGAACTCTCGAACACCGGCGTCTCCGCCGTCGAGCTGTGCGACGTACACGTTCGGCCCGACGCCGACACCGCCGCGATCGACCGGGTCCGCGACACCCTCGCCGACGCCGGCCTCGGCGTCTGCGGGTACGGCGTCGTCTCCTTCGAGGCCGAGTCGGCAGCGCAGATCCGGGCGACGTTCGAGCTGGTCGACCGGCTCGGGGGCGACTACTGTTCGCTGGAGTTCCCGCCCGAAGACGCGGCGATCCGCGACCGCCTGCTCTCGGTCGCCGCGGAGTTCGACCTGGATCTGGCGATCCACAACCACGGTCCCGACGCGACGTACGCGACCGTCGACGACGTGGCCAGCGTCCTCGACGCCGCCGACGACCCGCGCCTGGGGGCCTGTGTCGACACCGGCCACTTCTTCCGGTCGGGCGAGGAGCCAAGCGAGGTCATCTCGCGGCTGGGCGACCGGGTGCTGGCGCTGCACCTGAAGGACTTCGTCGACGAGGAGACGGAGGCGGTCGCGGGGACCGGACAGCTCGACGTGGCGGCGCTGCTCGACCTGCTCGATGCGGAGACGGCGTTCGACCGACCGCTCGTGATCGAGTACGAAGCCGACGGGGAGAATCCGACGCCGGCCGTCGAGCAGACGGTCACGACGGTCCGCGATGCGATGGAGTGACGACGCCTAGTCGTCGCCGGGAGCCGACGGCGAGAGCTTGCCGGCGTCGACCATCGACTCCAGGGGGTTGTCGTCGATCTCGAGGGGGAGTTCGACCCGGCCGCGACGGCGGGCGGACTCGTAGCCGGCGAAGATGATCTCCGTGGCCGTGAGTGCGTTCTCCGCACAGAGTTCGGAAGTCCGACCCTCCGACTGGGCCTGGACTACGTCGGCGATTGCGAGGTCGATCGCGGTCGCCTCCCCAGGCACCATCTCCTCGAAGGTCTGCTCCTCGCAGTCGTCGGGATCGGTGCTGTACACCTCGACGGCGAGCCTGTCCGTCAGGTGAACGTCCATGAAGCCGTCGCTGCCGACGAGTCGCCAGTCGCCCTCGGCGACGTCCTCGGCCGGCCCCGTCGCGGCCATGCCGAAGACGCCGTTGTCGTACTCCCAGCAGGCGAGCACCTGGTTCTCGTTGTGTGTGCCGAAGCGAACGTCCTCCTCGGTGTAGTCCAGCTGGCCGATGACCCACGACGCGGGCTGCTCGTCGTTGAAGTAGTTGCACATGTCGACCGCGTGGGTGCCGTTGTCGTAGAAGTTCCCCCAGCTGTACTCGATCCGGCGCAGGTCGCCGATGGCACCGGCATCGAGTTTGCGCTTGGCGGCGCGAAACGGTGCGCCGAAGCGGCGCATGTGGTTGAACGTCAGTGCCACGTCCTCTTGCTCGCAGACGCGAGCCATCCGCCGGGCACCGCCCCACGTCAGAGCCATGGGTTTCTCGCAGTGGATCGCGTCGACGCCGCAGCTCCGGGCGGTGCCGACGACGAGGTCCGCGTGGGTCGCGGGCGGGGTACAGATACTCACGATGTCGGGCTCGACCGCGGCCAGCATCGCCTCGTAGTCCTCGAAGACGCCGTCGGCCGGCACGTCGTACTCGTCCGCGAACGCCTCGGCGTTCTCACGGACGATGTCGGCCGCGCCGACGAGACGACAGTTGTCGAGTTCGCGGTAGGCCGCCGCGTGGCGGTACGCCATGGCGAATCCGTCGACCGACGGCTCGTCGGGGTCTGCACCCGTGCCGACGAACGCAACGTCGAACTCGGCCATCGTCACAGACCACCCCGTCGAACGGTCGTCGCGAACGGGTGTATCTGTCGACTGAAGCAGTGCTTACCAGTGAGGGTCGGCTTCGGTTGGGTCCTCATACCTCCGTTAAGAGAAGTTTGACGTATATGCCTTCTTACAGGTTGTCTGTAGATGCGTGTCCGCTACCTTCGAGTGTGTACCACTCTCGGCCGGGAAGCGTACCGCTCCGTATAGAGGCGATGCCCGACTCGTTCACCGCCCGTCCCGTCGAGGAGACGCCGGTAAGTACCGATTACGCGCCCCAGACTGTCGGTTGTCCGTCGGAGACGTGCATCGACGTACGGCGGCTCCGATGGTAGTGGTCGACTTATCGGGATCGTACACCCACGTATCCTCGAACCGCCGTCCCGTGGTCGCTGGGTGCCCAAACTCCGCTCTCCGGTATGGGTAAGGCCGAGACACTCTGTGAACGGTACTAACTACAATAAGTGTGGCACGTCAGATTCAGATACCGCAGCCCGGACATCGGGATCTGACCAGACGCTTCTGGGTTCAGTCCTGCCGGTCCGGGTCAGTGGCATCTCCGCACCATGAGCAATACGCATACATCTGGAAACGCGAAGACGGCAGACCCGGAGTCGACACCCTCAACGGACGTGAGCGTCACGATGGTCACCACGCCCGGAGACGGCTCGTGCGGTATCGGCACGTACGCACGTGACCTGTTGGACGGAATCGACTCGATCGACGCCGATTCCGTCCACATCTCACAGGCGGACCGATCGATCGGTCAGTTCCTCTCGCTGGCCGTCCGGGCCGTCCGCGGGACGGGCGACGTCGTCCACGTCCAGCACGAGTACGGCCTGTTCAGGCGGGAGGGAAGCAAGTACGACGGGATCATGGGACTGGTCTTTTTCCCCGTGTTGTTCCTGCTCGCGCGACTGCGGTCGAAACGGGTCGTCGTCACGATGCACTCCGTCCTGAAACCGAGTCCCGACGAATCTCCGCTGTCGGTCCGGCTGTATCTGATCTTGCTGCACAAGCTTCTGGCAGTGGGTACCAGTCACCTGATCTTCCTATCGCCGGACTGTGCCTCGAAGTTCCGAGCCGACATCGCTCTCGGCGACGCCGAGCACAGCGTCCTCTCACACGGCGTCAACACCGACGTACCGGGGGTGTCGAACACGGCCGAGGCCAAACGCGCGCTCGGCTTCGCTCCCGACGACGACGTCGTAGCGATTCCGGGCTTCGTCCGGCCGCCGAAGGGCCACGACATCTTCATCGAGCTGGCGCGCGCGCTGCCCGACTACGAGTTCGTGATCGCGGGCGGCGCACGGCCGAAAGGCGCGGACTTCGAGTTCGCCGAGCGGATCCGCGAGGACGCACCGGAGAACGTGACTGTCACGGGCGTGCTCGACGACGAAGCGTACTGGACTGCGCTGGCCGCCCCCGACCTCGCCGTCCTCCCCTACCGCGTCGTCACCCAGAGCGGGACGTTCAACTCCTGTGCGAGCCAGGAACTGCCCGTGCTGGCCAACGACGTGGAGTACTTCCGGCGCATCGAGGCCAAGTGGGGAGCCCCTGCGACGGTCGACGCCGAGGACACGTCCGCACTCGTCGAGCGGGTCCGGTCGTTGCTCGAAGACGACACGGCCCGCGAGCAGTTGGGGGAACGCATGGCCCAGTACAAGAGCGCCAACAGCTTCGAACGGGTCGGTACTCAGCACCGTCACATCTACCACCACGTCGACAGCCAGACGGTCGACGCGCTCGGCGACCCGACCGCAGAGTCCGAATCTACCCGGTCCGGACCGCTCCTCGGGGCCTGTAGCGCCGCCCGCGGGACGCCGTCCGACGACTGATACGCTGGCTGCTCTATGTTCACCATCACACCGGGGTGACGCCAGTCGTCACAGACCGAGCCGACAGCATCAGGCGTCGATCTTTTCGGCGATCTGCTCCGCCTGCTCCCGCGCCAGTGATTCCTCTCCGTCGACGAGAACGCTCTGGACCGTCCACTCTTCGCACCCACGCTCCTTCCCGATGCGGACGCGGGCACTCGACGAGACCGACCACGCGACCCACTGGGCCCAGTTGGGCTCTCTGACCGTCTGGAACGCGTCTGGATCGCGAAACTGTACGTGGACGTACTCGTCTTCCCGTTCGACGATCTGTGCCATACCTGCTCTCTCGGCCCGAGCAGCAAAACCGGTCTGCAGGCACTTGCAAGCGATTCAAGGCGTGACACGCCGGACAGACACGTGGACCGTCACCGAGGTCGTCGACCCCATCGCAGAGGGACGCCGACCCGAGGGGAGCGCCCGACCTCGTTACGCGTTCGCCATCCGCCGACAGCTCTCGGCACACGTCTGCACGACGTCACGACAGACCTGACAGTGATCGGCGTCGTGTGTCTCACACTCCTGGGCACACGCTTCACAGACCTCGGCGCAGATCGCTGCGAGATCGGTGCTGTAGGTCGACCCCCGTGCCACGAGGCGAGCGTGCAGCGACGCGATGTCGGCCACGTCACGGCACAGTCGGGCACACTCCTCCATCTCCGACTCCCCGAGACACTCGTCTGCACACCATTCACACACCTCGGCCGCCTCGTTGCAGTGTTCGATGCATTCGCGCTGTTCGTCGCTGAGGGTTTCGATCTTCGAGACCGTTTCTGTGAGAGACATTCCCGTGCGTCCTTCGACCGGAGGGTGAGAAATGGTTGGGCCTGCCATCGCAAGGAGCACTCGCTGGCCACACGCCGTCGGTCATCAGCCACGGCGTCGCCCGATCGGGTGTCGGGCCTCGTTCCACCAGGTACCGCATTCGCGCTTCACCGACGGCGTCGGGGTACGTCAATGTGGTCGTGATTATTGGAGTAATCACGCACAGGTGTATATTCACCCGAAATGCCGAATTCCCGCAGTAGCAGTTCCGAGACTCCACAGCCCCAGTCTATAAATCGCATAAAGCTATATAGAGTTCAGCATGGGGAGATGTGCTACTTCGGAGGATAGTGCTCTGTTCATCCACAGACGACAGGAAATGGTGTCGCTCCGAAGATAGAATCAGTGTAGAGAGAGTAACGCCGGCGATTCACTCACTACGGACACGCACAACGCGCAGTTGAACACGGTCTCTACGGGCAACGGTTGATTGCCGAGACGACGTTTTCGGCCATCAAACACCGATTCGGTCCGCTGTCTGGCCAGCCGCGTGTACCGCGAATTTAGAGAACTGGGCTGACCGTCGCCGTCCACACCCCTCGAACAAGCTATCAGAGAGTGATCGCTCGCCCTCTGTCGAATCAGAGACGACGGGACAGGACTCTAGAAGTCCCCGTTGATGATGTCTGCGACGCGTTGACGGTCAAATAGTTCCGTGTCGCCCGTCACGTCCCCGAACACGTCGGGGTAAATCTGTTTCGCGGCCCGTTCGGTCAGAAACAGGTTGTGGATCGGCCCTTGATGGAGGTATCCGCCGCGGTAGACGCGACCGTTCTGGACGGCCGTCAGTTGGCTTCCAACCGGATGGTCTTCCATGTACGCGAGGACGGTGTCCCGGAACTCTGCCGCCGACATCTCGGCAAAGTTTCGGAACAAGATCACGTCCGGGTCCAGCTCGAGCAGCCCCTCGTAGTCGAGATCCGTGTTCTCGGTGGTACTCTGATTCTCGATGTCTGTCCCGCCGAGAGCGTCGTTCACGCCGAGGTCACGCCACTGCTTCTTGCTCGTTCCCCTATCATTGAGCCGGTACGGTGTGAACTCGTCGGGTTCCTCCGTGACGCCGTATGTGAGGAAAACGTTCGGTCGCTCATCGGCTGCTGGGAGTTGGGTCTGTATGTCTGCAATGAACTCGTCGTGGAGTCGCTTGAACGCCTCGTAGCGTTGTTGTTCTTGGAACACTTGGGCGACCTTTTCGAAAGCCTCGTACAACGTATAGTACCGATAGTCGTGCCAACTGTCCGATCGGCGGAAAATCAAGTTGCCGACGAAGGGGGCGACGTTCGTGGAAATTTTCCTCGATGTCCGACTCGTCCCAGTCGAACCAATTGATGAGCATGTATGGGTCATATAAGTGGACATCATTATCGAGCTCGTAGAACTCTTCTTTTGTCCGAACTTCTGGAGAACTTTCAATGGGATCGGTATCGACCGCCACACCTGGCAACTCGTCGGACAGGTGTGTATAGTATCGATCAGCCCCACCGATACCGTCGGCTTGGCCCAATGCGACCCCCAGATCTGCGTAGCTGCCATCGTAGGCAATCCACCGTTCGGGGACCGAGTCGAACTCGACGGTGCCCGTCGGTTCCATCGTTACAGAATAGCTTAGTGGATTCAGTAGATGTCTCGGTCGACTCTTCAGTCGTATCGTTAGTCGGAGTTGATTCAGAGTCAGAATCGGACAATCCCGCACAACCCCCATCAATCCGCTACCTGTAACAGCACCGCCGTACTTGAGCACATCTCGCCGCGTCGGTGTCTTCTGAGAGTTATAGCTGCCGGCCATATATTTTAGGCCCACCTAATTCTACTTAACAGTGGTGTTTTAGGTTAGCCTAAATATTGTGCCGGGTGGATGTTCTATTTAGGTCTCAGAGACGATCTCCAGAGTGTCTATACGATTCGGACGGGTGGCTCTCTGTATGCCCTCCCGCCGTTCGTTTCTCGCCACTGGTGGTGTGCTCTTGGCGGGGCACCTCGCTGGCTGCTCGGAGACGACGCCGTCAGAAACGCCGAAGAGGATGCGATGGACCGCGTCAGCTCCCAGGCCGGTGTTGCTCACCCTTCGATGCGGATTCGCCCATGTCGATACTGCCCATCTCGGGAGTCGCTTCCTCGCCGAAGGCCGTCTGGAGCTTCCCGAGCACGACGGCGATGACGTAAATCGCGACCGCGACGAGGACGATAACGCCCCCGGCAGTCGCCTCACCGTAGTACGACGCTCCGATGCCGAGAATAACTGCCAGTTCGGCAAGCACGACCGAGATCAGGAGGGATTCGTTGAAACTCCGTGCGACCTGGCTCGCGCCAGCGACGGGGACGACGAGCATCGCCGCGACCAGGATGACGCCCATGATCTGCATCGCGCCGACGACGACCATCGCAGTCAGCATCACCGTGATGCGGTTGTACCAGCTCACCGAGAGACCCGACACCGCAGCGGCCGTCTCGTCGAAGGTGACGTACAGTAGCTGGTTGCGTGTGAGCCCGATCACGCCGATGATGATGCCAAACAGCGCCAGCAGTATCGCCGCACTCTCGTTCGAGACGGTAGAGAGATTGCCGAAGAGGAACTGATTCACGCCGACAGCGAGCCCGCCTGCGTTGATGCTGATCAGTGTCGTCCCCAGCGCGAAGCCCGTCGAGAGCACGATCGCCATCGAGACGTCGTTGTAGGCGTCCGTCGCCTCCGAGATGAGCTCGATGAGCAGGGCTGCGATCATCGCAACGACGACGGCCGTCAGATACGGCGAGACCCCCAGGTCGATGACGGCGTTCAGGAACAGGCCAATCGCGACGCCAGCGAAGCCCGTGTGGGCGAGTGCGTCACCGATGAGCGCGAGCTGGCGGTGGACGAGGAACGTCCCGATCAGCGGTGCCATCACGCCGATACAGAGACCGACCAGAATCGCCCGGTGCATGAAGCCGTACTGGAGGATTTCGAGGCCGGTCTGTCCGGCGAGCCACGACATAATCTCCGACCAGTACGCCAGAAACCAGTACAGTGGCCCGAGCACAGAGTCCAGCAGTCCCGTTTGAAGCGAAAGAGCAGCGAGGAGGGTCATCGAGAACCACCCAGCAGGTTCGCCGTGGTGCCGAACGCGCGAGCAAGGGAATCACTCTCGACGAACTCACTGGCCGGTCCGTCGAAGTAGATCTCCCGGTTGAGACAGACGACGCGTTCGGCGTGTTCGGTGACCGCACCGAGGTCGTGCTCGATGAGCAAGACCGTGATACCGTTGCCGTGCAGCGAATCCAGGAGGTCGTAGAACGCCTCGACGGACTCCATGTCGACGCCGACGGTCGGCTCGTCGAGCACGAGCAGGTCGGCCTCACCGGCGAGCGCGCGGGCGATGAATGCCCGCTGGCGCTGACCGCCCGACAGCTGTGTGACGCGGCGATCGGCGAACGCCGTCATGCCGACGGTCGCAAGCGCCTCGTCTACGATGTCCCAGTCCGCACCCGAGAGCCGACCGAAGCCGACGTGTGGGAACCGACCCATCTTCACGACTTCGCGGACGGTGATCGGCATCTCTTTCGAGGCACTGGCGTGTTGGGCGACGTAGCCGAGACGGGAGCCGTCGTCGAACTCGTGGGAGGGCTCGCCAAAGAGCCGAGCGATGCCCTCGTCAGGTCGAAGCAGCCCCAGCAGCAACTTCATCAGCGTCGACTTGCCCGACCCGTTCGGACCCACCACCGCAACGTACTCACCGGGGTCGATCCGAAGCGAGATGTCCTCGACGACCGGGGTAGACGTGTACCCGAAGTCGACGCCGGACAGTTCGACGATCGGCTCGGTACTGTTGGCCGACTCTACGCTCGTGGTGTTCTCGGGATTGTGTGTGCTCATTGGACGATCACTCGAAGTTCAGCCACTCGTCGGCCCAGCCGTCGGGTCCGGCTTCCTCGGGTCGTTTGTTGCCGAGGACGACCTCGAACGTGGGCATGTTGATGTTGTAAGCGATCTCCTCGTAGCCCCAGTCGTTCTCGACCCAGTCCTCTCGGACCCCCGCGTAGGGGGTGACGGGGAGATAGCCAGTAACCCGTGTTTCCTCGAGCAGTTGCTTCGCGGGCTTCCGTGACTCGAAGACACCGTTGGCGATGTAGTCGATGTCGTTTTCCTGGATGACCGTCTTCGCCTCGGCGATGTCAGAGGGTTTGACGTCGCCACTGGCTGCGAGGTTCGTGACGAGGGGGACCATCTCGGCGTCGTACGTGACGCCGATGTACTGGAAGGCGTTGTGCGCCGCGAGTTGCACGACGTTTCGGTCGGCGGCATCGAAGATGGCCCGGTAGTCCCGGTCGATCCGTTCGAGGGTGTCAGAGTTGTACGTCTCGGCGTTTTTCCGGAGCGTCTGTGCGTGTTCGGGCGCGAGTCGTGCGAGCCCGTCGGCGATGTTGTCGACCGATTGCTTCGCGCGGTCGGGATCGAGCCAGAAGTGTGGGTCCTTCCCCTGTTGCTTTCCGACCCCCTCTTCGTCGGGATCCAGCGTCGCGGCGAGATCGACCATTTCGACGCCCTCACGGACGTTGATCAACTGTGTGTCGACGTCGTCGTCTTCGAGTGTCTGAATCGCGCGGTCGGCCCACGGCTGGAATCCCGGCCCGACGTGGAGAAACGCGTCCGCTTCGATGATATCTTTCGTGACGCTCGCATTCGGCTCCCACCCGTGACCGTGCAATCCGGTCGGAACGAGATTTTCCACCTGGATTGGCGTCCCGTCGACGATGTTCCGTGCGAAGTCGTAGAAGCTGAAGAAGGAAGCGACTGCAACGGTGGGTCCGTCTCCGTTCGCGCCGTCCGCATCGTTCGTGGGTCTGGTATCGTTGCTACCGACACTGGTCGTACAGCCGGCGAGGCCGGTGGCGAGAAGTCCGGCACCGGCAGTGATGGCTCTTCGACGTGAGAAGCTGTGCTGCGTTCGCGACTGCGTCGTATCGTCCATCGTCGACTAGCTAGAGATTAGTCAAACTATATAATAGTATCTATCAAAGATAAAGATTAGACTAGTCTAATCCGTGGTCGTGGAGTCCGTCGCCGAGGTATCGCTGCCGGTGATACTGCGGTATCGTGTGGGAAACAGTGTGCTCACGACGACAGCTTCGAGGCATCCCTCGACCGGCATGACGAGCCCTCGAAGTGAGAGCCGGCCGCAACTGCCGACACACCCACAGACGTATCGCTGGGGCGGCTCGGCGAAGTACCGGAACGCTTTTACTATATTAGGCTGGCCTAAAAATCATGAGAGGCGACAGCAGCGGTGAGGAGCCACCGACACGACGTGAGTACATGAAGTACGGCGGCGCAGTCATCGGCGGAGGTTTGCTCGCCGGCTGTACGGGCGACAGCGGGTCCGGCGGTGACGGCGAGTCGACGGACGCCAGGGCCACGACCCCGGAAGCCACAGCGGCGGCGACAGAAACCGACGCCGACACCAGTTACTCGGTAACGATGGAGCCGATGGGCACCGTCGAGTTCGACGCACCGCCCGAGCGCTGGGTGAGCTATCTCAGTACGTACGGCGACATGGGCATCGCCCTGGGCAAAGCCGACAGCCTGCAGGGATTGTGGGACCCCGACGGAATGCCCGACGTGTTCTACGACGCGTTGCCTGGGGTCGACATCTCCTTCGAGGACGTCTCGCCGATCTCCGGTGACGGCGAGTTCGACAAGGAGATCTTCTACGAGCTAGACGCCGACGTACACCTACTCGATCCGAACTGGATCGGCGTGTTAGCCGACGACTGGGACGAGGACGACGCCGAAGAGATCGCCACCGGCGTCGATCCGTTCCTCGGGAACTACATCCGGCGGCGTGGCGACGACTGGCACGACTACCCGTACTACTCGCTGTACGAGGCCTTCGAGATCGTCGCGGACGCGTTCGACGAGCGAGAGCGCTACGAGGCGCTCGCGTCCGTCCACGACGACGTGCAGGCGACCATCGACGAGCGGCTGCCGCCGGCAGCGGAGCGACCGACCGTCGGTCTCGTATCGGTCAACTCGCAGTTCGAGAACGCCACGTTCTACGTCTATCCCGTCCAGGCGGGGAACAACCACAAGCAGTACCGCGACCTCGGGATGCGCGGAGCCTTCGACGACCACATCGAAGGAGGCTACGGCCAGTTCGACTACGAGCAACTGCTGGACGTCGATCCCGACGCGATCGTGTTCCAGTACGGCTTCTCACACGTCTCGACCGAGGAGTTCGAGTCCCGAATGGAGACAATGCGTGCGGATCCGGTCGGCAGCCAGTTGTCGGCGGTTCAAAACGACCGGCTGTATCGCGGCGGCACCGCGTACCAGGGGCCGATCGTCAACCTCTTCCAGACGGAGGCGGCGGCGAGACAGTTCTACCCCGAGGCGTTCGGCGAGTGGAACGGGATAGAGACACTTCGGGAGGACTCGCTCACGCTGTTCGATCGACAGCGGGTCGCAGACGTCATCGGCGGGGACTTCTGATACTACCGGCTGTAAATCTGTGACCGATTTTGCCACCCCGGGGCGGCGAAGATCGTCACGAAGTGACAGCCGGCAGTATGAGCGTACTCGGGACGGGCCGAGAGAGACAGTCGTCGACTCGATCGAGACCTTCGACTATCAGGAAAGAGAATCGGTGCACGTGATTGATTAAACAGCACCGCCTCTGTACAGTAATGAATCATACAGAGAACGCCACGTCGGAGGAGATTCGTCTTCTGTATGTGAACGACGACACCGACTTCGTCGATCTGGCACGCGCCAAGCTCCAGAATCACTCTTCGGCGTTCGAGATTTCGACTGCCGGCACCGTCGCAGCCGCCCGTGAACAGATCGAGACGGCGGCCATCGACTGTGTCGTCACTTCCTACTCGCTGCCGGACGGAACGGGAATCGAGCTCATCGAGCAGCTCCGATCGGCAGACACCGAGTTGCCGACGATCCTGTTTACCGGCAGGGGCAACGAGCGGATCGCCAGCGAAGCGACGCAGGCGGGCGTCTCGGACTACATCCCGCTGCGGGCAGACCAGCACAACTTCGAGCTACTCGCACGCCGCATCCACACGCTGGTCGAAGCCACACGCAAAGCGGCCATCGCACAGCGGCTCTCCGACCGGTTCCAGCGGACGCTCGAACGTGCCACAGACGCGATCTACGCGGTAGACGACGACTGGCGGATCGAGTACATGAACGAGAAGATGGCCGACCGGATCGGCAGGGACCCAGAGAGCATCGTCGGCAGCAGAATCTGGGACGAGTTCCCCTCGATCGTCGGCACAGAACTCGAAGAGCGGTATCAGACTGCCATGGAGACTGGCGAACCGGTGTCGTTCGAACAGCGCCTCGGCGACCCCTTCGACTACTGGGTCGAGGTCCGGGCGTTTCCCGACGACGACGGCCTGACCGTCTTCTCGCGCGAGATCACCGACGAACGGGAGCGAGAACGAGAACTGGAGCGCAGCGCGGCCATCCTCGAAAACATCCACGACATCGTGTTCGTCGTCGGCGAGGACGGCGTCGTGAAGTTCGCGAACGGAGCCGGAAAACGCCTGGTCGGGGGGAACCAGTCGACGACACTCGACGGGCGACAGCTCGACGCGGTCGTCGAGGAGCGACTCTCCGACGACGAGACAGAGCAGCTACGAAGCGTCATCGACGCCGCACTCGACGGGCCAGAGGGCGACGGTGGCCTGACCGGCCTGTACGACTCGGATCTACAGGTCGATATGGCGGTCGGGAACGACGAGCGGACCTTCGACATCCGCGTGACGCCGTTCCGGAGTGGCACCAGCGAGCAGGTCCTCGTCGTCGCCCGAGACATCACGGAACAGAGCGAAGTCGAGCAACGAGTAGAGCGAGAGCGTGACGCGCTCCGAGAGCTTCAGAGCGTCATGGCAAAGAGCGACGTCTCGGGCGAGACCCGACTCCGGGAACTGCTGGCGGTCGGCTGTCGGACGCTGGACCTGGACATCGGGATCGCATCGCGCGTTCGGGGCAGTGACTACACCGTCGAGGCAGTCCACGCACCGGAAGCCGACATCGAACCGGGAGCGCAGTTCGAGCTCGAAGCGACGTACTGTGCGGAGGTCATCGACGATGACGGGATCTGTGCGTTCACCGACGCGGTCGCCGACGGAAAGCGGACCCATCCCGCATATCGCGAACTCGGCCTGGAGTCGTACATCGGTGCGCCACTCGTCGTCGACGGTGAGCGCTACGGAACGATCAACTTCTCGAGCCCGACCACACGAGTCACGCCGTTCGGGGTGGCCGAGCGGACATTCGTCGAACTGTTGTCGGAGCTGGTGAGCACCGAAATATCCCGAAGTCGCGACCAGACCGAACTCGAACGGCAGGACTTCCTCTTCGAGCGGGTACAGGACATCGCAGAGATCGGTGTCTGGGAGTACTTCCCCTCGACTGGCGATCTCGAGTGGTCCGACGGCGTCCGTCGAATCCACGGTGTCGATGACGACTACGACCCGTCACTCGAAGACGCACTCGACTTCTACCATCTCGACGACCGGGAAACGATCGCGACTGCTGTCGAGCAGACACTCGAACACGGCGAGGCTTACGACCTCGACCTCAGGATCGTTCGAGCCGACGGCGAGATCCGGGACGTGCGCGTGTGGGGCGAACGCGTCGACAGCACACCCCACGGCACGACCGTACTCCGTGGCGTCTTTCAGGACATCACCGAGCGAAAAGCCCAGGAGCGCGACCACCGAGAGCTCGCAGAGGAGTACGAGGCGCTGCTGGAGACGTCCGGTGACGCGATCTTCCTGCTGAACGTCGATACGACCGGCTCGGAGCCGGCATTCGAGTTCTCACGGCTCAGTTCGGGATACGAGAATCAGACCGGGCTCACGACCGAGGCCGTTCGCCACCAGACGCCAAGCGAGGTGTTCGGAGCGGAACGCGGCGCAGCGCTCGAATCGAACTACAGCCGCTGTGTCGAGCAGCGAGAGCCGATCTCGTACCGCGAAGAACTGGCCATCGACGAGGGCGCGCGGTTCTGGGAGACGAGCCTCGCACCGGTGATGGTCGACGGTGAGATCGTCAAGATCGTCGGTATCGCACGCAACGTCACCGAACAGGTCGAACGTGAGCGGGATCTCGAAGCGACGAACCAGCGGCTCGAATCGCTCATCGAGGCGACGCCACTCACAGTGATGGAGATCGACCGTGGCGGCACCGTCGTCCGCTGGAACGACGAGGCCGAGAAGATGTTCGGCTGGTCGCGAGCGGAAGTGCTCGGGGAGCCCAATCCGATGATCCCCGAAGACAGGCAGGCCGAGTTCGACGAACACCGACAGCGAGCCCTGAGCGGCGAGCGGATCCGCGGCAAGGAGATACGACGAGAGACCAAGGACGGCGACGAACTGGATCTGCTGCTGTCGGTCGCGCCGATCAGCGATCCCGACGGCGAGGTGACGAGCATCCTCGCAGTGCTCGAGGACATCACCGAGCAAAAAGAACTGGAGACGAAACTGCGGTCGCTACAGGAGACGGCCCAGCGGCTCAGCAGGGCACAATCCAGCGACGAGATCGGTGAGATCGCTGTCGAGACAGCCGTCGAAATTCTTGGCTTCGAGCTGACGGGGATCTGGGAATCGGACGAACGAGCGGACGAGCTCGTTCCGCTGGCGTCGAGTGAGGCCGTCGGGGACCTGCTCGGCGAGTTGCCACGGCTCCAGCCCGATGAGAATCTGGCCTGGGAGGCGTTCGAGTCCTCGGAGCTGCGGACGTACGACGATCTCCAGGCGGAGCCGGGAATCGACGAAGCAGACGCGCTGCCGGCGAGTGGGCTGTTCGTTCCACTGGGTGAGTACGGGCTCGTCGGCGTCGGGACCTCGAACGAGCGAGGGTTCTCCGAGACGGACGTAGACCTGTTTCGCATCCTCGGAGCGACCGTCGAAGCCGCCTTCGGTCGGGCGAACAGGGAGGCGAAGCTACAGCGCCAGAACGAACGGCTGGACCAGTTCGCGAGCGTCGTCGCCCACGACCTCAGGAATCCACTCAGCGTCGCGATCGGGTTCACCGACATCGTCCAGCAGACACAGGATCCGGCACACTTCGAGAAAATCGAGACCGCGCACGAGCGCATCGAGCGTCTGATCGACGACCTGCTCACGCTCGCGCGTGGCGAGTCGACGGTGACCGAGACCGAGGAGATCGACCTCGAGACGATTGCGACGGAAGCGTGGGGGTACGTCGACACCAGCGCGGCGACGCTGACGGTCGAATCTGTCCCGGTCGTCGCGGGCGACAGCGGTCGCTTGACCCAACTGTTCGAGAATCTCTTTCGAAACGCCGTCGAACACGGCGGCGAGGAGGTTGCGGTGAGAGTGGGACGACTGGCAGAGACGGACGGGTTCTACGTCGAAGACGACGGTGTCGGCATTCCGCCGGAGAAGCGAGCGACAGTGTTCGAACACGGCACCACCACCAACGAGGGCGGCACCGGCTTCGGGCTCTCGATCGTCGAAGACATCGCGAAGGCCCACGGCTGGACGGTCAGTGTCACCGGCGGGACAGCGGGCGGAGCGCGGTTCGAGTTCGAGATGTCCCCGTGACACTGCCGGCGGTCTGTCACGAATGGCTCCGCCCGACGAGATCGGACGGCGACAGCAGTCCACCAGTCCCGACGGCGACCAGCGACAGACGTGGGGGCCGCAGTAATACTACCGGCTGTACATCTGTGACCGATTTCGCCACCCCGGGGTGGCAAAGATCGTCACGAAGTGACAGCCGGCAGTATAAACAGGGTGGCGAAGGTGTTTGGTCGGCCTAAACCACAGCGCATTTATACCTTTAGGTTAGCCTAAAAGCATGGTCGACGACGAGACATCGACGCGACGTGACGCGATCAAGTACGGGTTCACCGTCGCCGCATCGGGCCTGCTGGCCGGCTGTACCGATCAGGAGAGCTCGGGGTCTGACGTGACCGAAACGGCGACGCCGACCCCCGAGCCGACGGCGTCGAAGGAGGACACACCCACCGAGGAGTCGTACACGGCGACGATGCCTCCCGTCGGCGAGGTAACCCTCGAAGCGCCGCCGTCCTCGTGGATCGGCGGGCTCGGGTTCACTGCCGACGTGCTGACGGCGCTCGGACAGGCAGACGGCGCGGTCGGAATGGTCGATCCGAGCTTCTGGTACACCGGGTTCTACGACTTCCTCGACGGCGTGACCGCACCGTCGACGGACGACCTCGCCCAGATCACGACCGAAGACCGGGAGACGGACATCGAGATGGTGTACGAGCTGGATCCGGACCTCATGGCCGTCGACCCGAACGCCCTGATGGGCATTTACGGGCTCGACGAAGAAGGGGCGCGCCAGATCGAAGCGGACGTCGCCCCCTGGTTCGGCAACGAGAGCAGGCGAAAGCGCTTCGACGGCTGGACACACTGGCCGGTCGGTGAGCCCTACGACTACCTCTCGCTCCCAGAGTACATCCCGAAGTACGCGGCGCTGTTCGGCGAACGAGAACGGGGGAACGCACTGCTGGAGCTGTACGAACCGTTCGTCGAGGAGGTCACCACTCGGCTCCCACCGGCCGAGGAACGGCGGTCGATGGCGCTGGTCAACGGCCGATACAACCCCGAGAACCGGGACGGATGGGTCGTCTACAACCCGAACTCCGAGGTCGAAGCGACGTGGGGCAAAAAGCAGTATCGAGATCTGGGCGTCGTCGACGCGTTCGAGGGGGCCTACGACGGTCAGTCGTCGGTGACCGTCGACCACGAGGGACTGCTGGAGTACGATCCCGACGTGATCATCTTCAACTTCGGGATCACCTACCGTGACTTCGACGGCACGAACTACATCCAGCAGCAACGCGAGTTGCTCGAAGACCACCCCGTCGGGAGCAGAGTGACCGCGGTCGACAACGGAGACCTGTACGTCGGGGGCACGCCCTACCAGGGACCGATCATCAACATGTTCCAGACCGAGATGGCGGCAAAGCAGCTCTACCCTGAGGAGTTCGGCGCGTATCCGGGCTACGGAGAGCTGTCGGCTGACGAACAGCTGTTCGACCGACAACGGCTGGCAGCGATCGCGACCGGCGATTTCTGATACTGCCAGCGGTACGAGGCTCACGCGAACCGCGCGAGCCACGACTCGATGTCGTCGACCGGCGCAGTGCCGGCCGTCGAATCGACGCGCTCGCCCACGCAGGTGATGCGCCCCCGGACCGTCGCGTCGTCGAGCTGGCGTTCGAGCAGCCAGGCGTAGAAGGCAGTCTGGAGCGCGTATCTGTCGCGGGTGGCGTCGGTGTCGGCGAGGACGAGCTTGATGTCGTCGACGTACCACGTGCCGTCCGGAGCGCGCGAGACGATGTCGGCGTGGTTCCGGGTCTCGATGGTGTGGTCGGCGACGGGAATCACGGCGTCGAGTGGCTCCTCGACGTAGACGGCGCTCGACTGCAAGCGCTCCCAGACGCCGGTCGCGGCGAACTGCGGACAGACGGTCTCGCGGACGTAGCGCACCACCTGCTGGCGCTCGCGGCCCCCGACGGCGCGGCACTGCTCGTCGATGGCGGCTTCGAGCCTCTCCGCCAGCGGTTCGGCACAGTTTTCCAGCGTTTCGGTCGAGACACCTCGCTCGACGGCGGTCGTGAGCACGTCGTGTGCGATCGTGCCGAGGTCGTCGGGACCGACCGCGTCGAAGGCCAGCGGGAGGTCGTCGGCGGGAGCGGGGCGCTCGCTGTGAAGTGAAGTCCCTTTGAGGTGGTCGAGCCAGTGCTCGTCCAGTCCCGTCGCCAGCGGGTAGAGCGTACTGCCGTTGACGAAGCGCGGCGTCCGGCCCGTCCGGGTCGGCGACGGCGCGAGCGCGGTCCGTGGCGTCGGGCGACTCGACGGCGAGACGCTGGCGTCGTAGGCCACGTCGAGACAGCCGATCGTCAGCGGGTACTCCCCGGTCGGTCGCTGGAGTGTGGTGTCGATCCGACCGCGCGAGAGCGAGTCGGGGAGATCGAGTGCTCGCCGGATCGTCGTCACCCAGCTGTCCTGTGGCGGGGTTCCGACGCTCGTCGCGTCCCGTGGCACCGAGAGGACGAGGTGGTCCCGAGCACGCGTCATGGCGACGTACAGCGTCCGCCAGCGGTCCGCGCGGTGTGCGGCTGCGAGTTCGCTGAACACCGGCGGGCCGCCGATTCGCGGCTGCTCGTCCCCGACCCAACGGTTCGTCGCCCAGCGGAGCCGCGGCACCGACTCGACGCCGTGGGCACTGGGTTCGTCGATCGGGACCGACGGCGCGGTCGCTGGCGGTGCGAGCGCGAGCGTCTCACCGCGGGCCACGAACGAATCGCGGTGCGGGCCGTTGACTCCGAGCGGGCGGCTCAGATCGGCCAGACAGACGACGTCGGCCTCGTCGCCTTTCGCGTTGTGGATCGTCCGGAACACCACGTCGTAGTCGCTGGCGTCGGGCACCGGAACGAGCGGCCCGTGAGACGGGGACGCGCGGTACTGCTTGAGGACGTCGGCCAGCTCGGACAGCGCGTAGCGGTCGGTCCCCTCCCACTCCTCGACGGTTTCGACGAGGGTGTCGAGGACGGCGAGACAGCGCCGCGGATCGTCGACCTGGTCGAACGGATCGGTCGCCAGGGCCAGCGTCTCGACGACGTTCGCGACGACGAGCGCTCCCGGATCGGCCGTCCGTCGCGCGAGCCGCCCGCGGAGTTCGGCGAGGCCGTCGAAGAACGTCTCGACGCGGGCCGGAAGTCGATCGTCGGTCCCGATCTCGTCGAGGCGGTAATCGGCGGCCGCAGCGATCTCGTGGACGGTCGTCCCGTCGTCGCAGGTCACCGCCGGAACCGCACCGTCGAGGAGCGCACGCGTTCGCTCCGGGTCGAACGGGTCGACGAGCCACTCGACGACGCCGACGACGAGTTCGACGAGCGGGCTCTCGAACAGCAGTTCGCTGGCGTCGGCGACGGACAGCCCCGTCGCTTCCAGACGGGCGGCGAGCGAGCGCATGTTCGTCCGCGTCGGGAAGAGGACCTCCACCGGGCCGTCGGCGTCTCGGCTCGCGAAGCCGTCGTCGGCCAGCGCACCGTGGAGGTAGTTCGAGAGCGGCGCTGCTTCGCTCTCCTCGAACCACGTGGTCGTCCCCGGCGAGCCCTGTGCCCGGTAGCTCGCGACGTGGACCGCCGGCTCGCTCGTCGGCTCGCGGTCGGTCTCGACGAGCGTGTAGTCGTCGCCGGACCGGTGTAGGCCACCGCGTGCGGGATCGGTGAACACCGTCTCGAAAACGGCGTCGACGGCCGCCGAGACGTCCGGTCGCATCCGGTAGGTCCGTGCGGCGTCGGCCCGCTCGTGGGGCGTCCAGGATCGTCCGAAGTACTCCCCCGCCTCGAACGCCCGCGTGAACAGCGCCGGCCGGGCGTCGCGCCAGGCGTAGATGCACTGGTCGGTGTCGCCGGCCAGCAGGACGCGAGCGTCGTCGGGGACCAGCGGCGCGAGCGCGTCGTGCTGTGCGACGGACACGTCCTGGGCCTCGTCGATGACGAGCGTCTGGAGGGCGTGCGCGTGGCGCTGTCGGACCCGCTCACGGAACGAGTCGTCGGCGTCGCCAGCGTCCTCGAAGAAGTCGGCGACCCAGTACGCCACGTCCTGGTGGGCGAGCACGCCGCGCTCTCGACACCGACGGTCGTACTCGGTCTCGTAGGCGGCCACGAGCGAGCAGAACTCCTCGACACGCGCACGCCAGCGGTCGAAACACGTCCGGGACTGGGCCGTGACCGCCGCCTCGTCGTCGTGTCGCTGCCGGAACGCCGCGGCGGTCTCCTCGTCGAAGAACCGCGCCACGTCACGGACCACGGCGTCGAACGTGGCCGGGCGACCGTCCGGAAAGGCCTCGTCGATCGCGCCCAGGAGTCTGTCGCGGAACTGCTCGTTGGAGAGTCGGCGGGCGCGCTTGGCCGAGCGGGCCGTTTCGAGCAGCGCGTCCAGCGTGCGCTCGTCGGCCCCCCGTCCGTCGCTGGCTGTCTCGTCGCCGTAAGCCTCGTCGAGACGCTCGAACCGGGCCGTCAGTGACTCGCGGTCACGCAGGGCGTCCAGCGCCGCCTCCCGAAGCGAGGTGAGGTGCGCGTCGTTACCGACCGTCGGCATCTGGTCGAAGCCGTACTCGGCGTGAATCTCCGTGAAGACGGTGCGAAAGATGCTGTCGATGGTCCCGACGTGGTCGGCGTGGCGGACCCGCTCGCGGAGCCGCTGTGAACGCTCGGGGCTGATGGTCGTCGCCGTCGCCTGCTCGTCGTCGGCGAACGCGGTCAGCGCGGCAGTGATCCCCGGAACGATGCCGGCAGCGTCCTCGCGGGAGAACGAGACCACGCAGAGCCCCCGTTCGGGAGCGGGCTCGCAAGCGGCCGCCTCGACCAGTGCCTCGGCGGCGACGCGCTCGACCGTCGTCGACTTGCCGAACCCCGCCGTGCAGTTCAGGACGAACAGCCCCCGGTCGTGAGCGAGGAACGCGTCGCGAATGCGTTCCTGTGCGCCCTCCAGGGGCGGGACGCCGTCGGTCACCGGCCACCACCCCCCACGCTCGGGCCGTCGTCGATCCAGTCGTGGAGCGTCGATGCGTCGCCGGCCCGCAATCGACGGACCCGCTCGGGCGCGAGGCGGTCGGCGTCCAGATGGGCAAGCAGCGGCGACCGCTCGTAGCGGACGCCGTCCACGTCACTGGTGTAGCGAGTGACGACGAGGTGGTCGGTGGCAGCCCGGACCGCGTCGGCGAAGTGATCGAAGTCCCGCTCGGGCGACCAGGCCCCCCGAACGGGGAACTGACGTGCCGACCGTGTCTGGCCCCGGACGATCGCCGCCCGCAGTTCGGCCGGCAACTCGCCGTGGGGACGCTGGGGCCACTCGCCGTCGACGAACCCCAGCGCGACCACGAGCGGGTACGTCCGGAGCCAGGCGTCCGTCGCGTCGAGCACGTCGATGCGCTCGGCGTTGGCGTGTTCGCGCCGACCGGGTCGGGCGGTCGCGAGCGCGTCGAGGACCGTCAGGACGGTGTCCCACGAGCGGTCGAGGTGGCCCCGTTCGAGCCAGTCGGCGTACTTCGCCCGCGTCTCGCGAAGGAGGTGATCGCCGTCGTCCGTGCCGGCGACGCGCTCGACGGCGCGGGCGGTCTGGGCGGTCTCGGTGTAGTCCGGCCCGTCTGACGCGGCCCGGCGGGGCAGGACTGACTCGTCGAACGCGTCGACGACGGGCTCGAGGACGGGACAGATGTCGGCCGGCGCGGGCTCGGCGGGCTGCTGGCCGATCCAGTTCAGCAGGCCGGCCGCCGCTTCGCGTGCGGTCGTGTCGACGCCGTCGAGCTCCCGGAGGGCCGTGAGCCATCCGACCCGCGAACGGGACGCGCCGTCGAGCGCACGGCCGAGCGCGTGGACCGTCGCCGGTGGCGTCGGGCGGTCGTGACCGCCGCGGGGTGGGGTCCACTGGAGTGCGAGCGGTTCCAGCAGCGTGTCGGCGGCGATGTCGTCGGTCGCGGCCGCCTCCAGCAGTTCACAGACGGCGACGACGAGCCGGTAGGGGAGCGTCCGCGTCAGCGGGAGCTGCGTCCAGACCGACGGGTGCCGTCCGTACGTCGACAGCGCGCGCCCCACCGGCCGCTCGTAGCGATCGACGTCACGAGCGACGAGCGCGATGTCGTCGACGCCGGCACCCGCTTCGAGTGCCCCGTCGACGATCGCCGCCGCGGTGCGAGCCTCGTCGTGTCTCGTCTCGACTGCGATCTCGGTCGTCCGCGGCGGCTGGTCGAGCCGGCGGTCGGGCGACTCGTCGACGCGATCCGGAGCGGTGTCGGCGATCCCGGACCGGGCAGCCAGTCGACGGGCGATCCGCGGGCCGGTCCCGGCCCGGAGGTAGTAGTGTACGTCGACGTCGGTCGCCGCCTCGACCGCCGTGAGAAAGTCCCGGACCGGCGCGCCGAGGGTGCTGACGCCAGCGAGATCGATCCGCTCGATCGTCGGGAACGTCGCCGACCACACCGCGCCGTCGGTCGCCTCGATCGCGCTCGCACAGGCCCGAAAGACAGCCCCAGAAGCTGGATAGGCCGCGACACGCTCGTCGAGAGCGTCGACGAGAGCACCCACCCCAGTGCGGAGCGCGCGTGTGTCGGCACTGGCAGCCGCCGACAGCGACGACCGAACGTCGTCGAGCGCCGCCGCTCGGTCGGCTCGCCCGCCGGTCAGGAGCTGGAGCTCCTCGCGAGCGACCTCGATCGACTCGGCGTGCTCGGTCAGCGCCGTGCCGTAGACGGTGGTGAGCGCCTCGACGCCCGCGGGCGGCTCGTCGAGGAGCGAGCGGAACAGCCGGAGCCGGTCGAGCCGGTCGAGCGTCTCGACCGCCCGGCCCTCGTGGGTCGAGAGGACCCGCGACGCCACGTCGATCGGCGTCCGAAACAGGACCGACGAACGGGGCCGGCTGCGCTGTGCGAGCGCCCGCTTGCAGTTGCGCTGGTGGAGCTGCTCGGGCGTCATCACGATGTCGATCGGGTCGCGGGCTCGCTGCGGGCGTTCCAGAAGGGACTGCTCGTCGTGGACGTGGACGGCGGGCGAACAGCGCCGGGCGGCGGCAGCGTCGTCCATACCTGTGAGAGAAGTGCAGTTGTGCCCTAAAGGTGCTCGCCTCGAAGTGAAAGTAGACGCGGCGTCACTCGATCCCGCCGGTGACGGTCCCCTCCATCTCGTCGAGGGCCTCCGTCGCAACGTCGCCGAGTTCGCCGGCCTCGATGTGTGAGTAGCGCTCGCGGATCATCTCCTCGGAGTTGTCCAGATAGCGGGCGGCGACCGTGTAGCCGAAGGCCCTGACGAGGACCTCGCCCATGCCGCGCCGCCCGCCGTGGGGCGCGAGATAGTCGTGTTTCGGGTGGTCGACGTCGATCGCCGCGTCGTCCGAGAGCCGCTGGAGGATCGAGCGAGCGCCGTCGGTCGTGATCGACGGCGGTCGAACGTCCGCGTCGAGGGCCAGCAACAGGTCCCGAGCGAACGCGTCTCGTCGCTCGCTGATCTCGTCCGGACGTTCCCCTCGGTCGGCCAGCTCGTCCTCGACGAGGCCCCCGAGCGTCCGCTGGTCGAACGTCGGGAAGACGGGCCACCGCTCGGTCGGCGGAGCCAGCAGCCGGCGGTAGCTCCGCAGGGGCGAGAGCACCGGGTCGGGGAGGCTTGCGGCGTCCCACTGCTGTTTCTTCCGATACACGTCCATGCTCCCCTCGTCGAGCGAGAGTTCCCCCCAGCGGACGCCGCGCCGACGCGGATCGTTGGGGTCCCGGAGAACTTCTCCGACGCGGACGGCCGTGTACGCGAGGACGAACACGAGCGCGCGGTCGCGGGCCGCCTTCAGCGCCGCGTAGCGGGCTCGCTGCTTGTCGAGGGGATCGGTGTCCGCCGGCAGCGTGGTGTAGGTCTCGATAGCCGTGCGGGCACGCTCGTCGACGTGTCGGGTGAGCGCGTGGCGCTGCTGGGCGGTCCAGGCCTGCTGGTCGCCGGGCTTGCGGCCGTCGTCCTCGGGTAGCGGGGCCATCGCGCTCGCCCGCTGGGCGTAGTGGGCTCCGAGGTACCCCTCGTTGACACACCAGCCACACCACGCCGAGACGTAGCGGTAATAGGTGTGGACGGTGTTTTGCTTGAGCCCGCGATCACCGGCGAGGTGGCGGGCGTATGCGCGAAAGACGCGTTCGTCGAGATCGGCGAAGGTGGGACCCCGGTCGGCGTCGTCAGCGATCCCGGACCAGTCGTCGGAACCGGCGTCGCCAGCGGCCCACGCGGCGAATCGATCGAGCTCGCGCGCCGCGTTGCGTCGGTAGTTGCCCCCCTCGCCGCCGCGACCTTTCCCCTTGTCCGTGAGATACCGCTCGAAGGTCTCGGTCAGCGGCGTCGAGCGCGACCGATCAGACACCGCCGGTCACCTCACGACTCCGGCAGGACTTCGGTAGCGTCGAAGCGGCGTCGGCGTGTGGCGGTCGCATCGTTCGTGCGCCCCGACGACGCGGGGCCACTTCAATCTGGTCGTGATTACCGACGGCGCTGGCTGTGCCAGCCACCAGCGGAGCGCGTGACTGGCCGCGGTCCCGGAATCCGTCACAGACGGAGAGACACAGGAGCAGGCAGACAGACGCCGACAGCGCCACAATGCAGAGTGATCCACAGATTGATTCCCGGGCGTCGCTACGTATCGCGTAGAGATGGCGGACACTGCTGACGATCAGACGGTAATCGGGCGATACGAGCGCGTCGAGGTGACTGGTACCACAGGGCAACAGCGAGTGACGGCAAAGATCGACACGGGCTCCGACCGGAGCACGATCGACGAGAGTGTCCTGTCGGCGATCGGCGAGACCGGCACCGTCGGCGACGTGACGACCCGGTCGGGATCTGAGGCCGAAACGCGCGAGGTCGTCTGTGTCTGTGTCGATCTACTCGACGTGTCCGACGGAGCGAGGGTCGTCGAAGTCGACGTCAGCGACCGATCGGCCTACACCGGTGAGATGCTCGTCGGAGCGGACTTGCTGGCCGAACTCGAACTGCTGGTCGACGTAACCGACGACCAGACCACCGACTGAACCAATGTCACTCGAAGAGATCAGCGCGCAACTCGACGGCGACGATCCAGAGACACGCCTGAACGGAGCAGAGGCACTCGCGACGGTGGCGAGCGATCGATCGTTCGATCCAGCGGACGGAGAGACGGAGCCGTTCGATCTGGCGATCGAGGCAGCGACCGCCGACGACCCAGCAGTTGCCTACAACGGAACGAAGGCGCTGAGTCGGCTGGTCAAAGACGGCGCTGCCACGGCCGCACTGACGACGCTCGCCCCGACAGACGCCGATCGGACCTACGCAGAGCGAATCGCCGAAGTCGCCACAGAACGGATCGACGAGTCGAATCCCGGACGCGTCCGCTCTCGTGGCGCACTCGTAATCAGTCGACTCGCATCGAACGATGTCGACAGCGCCGTCACCGAGGTCGTCGTTGAACGACTCCTGGACCTGTTGCAGACGGGTCAAAAGGCGATTCGAAAGCGACGGGCTGCCCTCGCCCTGACGAACCTCGGGCACTACGATCACGAGGGGCGGGCCTTCGTGAGAGCGGAGATGGCGACCGCGGCCGACAGCCTGCGCGAACTCGCGTCGGCCGACGACGACCTCTTGCAAAGCGTCGGTCTCAGGGCACTCGGATTCATGGGTCTGTCCGAACCCGAGGCCGCGTTACCAGCGACAGAACTCCACGCCGTCGTGGCCGACCGCGAGAATCGACCCCGGAACGTCAACCGTGCAGTCAGATCGCTCTGGCAGATCGGCAGAACACATCCGTCCGTCGTCGTCCCCGTCAGGGACGAACTCGAAACGCTACTGAGCTATACGGAGACAGACGCGGAAGACGCAGCTCACCTCCCGAAAGACACTGGAACGTTAGCAAAGCACGCGAGATACGTGCGGTCGAACGCTGCGATGGCACTCGCCCAGCTCGCTCGCAGCCACCCCGAGCAGATCTCCGAGGCCGCCGTCGAACGGTGTGTCGACCTGCTCGAACAGCGCGACGAATCGATCCACCGTGTCGTGCGACTGCTCGGACAGGTCCACGAGACGCACGGAGACGTACTCGACACTGCTGATACCACCGAAGAGGTGCGCTCGTATCTGGCCGCGGAACGTGAGTCGAAGACGGCGACCAAGCGCCACACGAAGGCACGAGGGTATGCCGTGTGGCTCCTGACCCGCCTGTCGAGTGACGAACCACTCCCCGAGTCGGCGGTGGCGACGGCACTGGACTACCTCACAGCGGTCCCGACCGGGGAGCGGACGGCTTTCGGACCGCTCCGGACCGAGGCCCTGGCGACAATGAGCCGGGCGTTCCCCGAGCAGGTCGGGGCACACGACGAGAGCGTCGACTGGCTCTGTCGACGAGCCGATGAGAGTGCGACATTGACGGAACGAGCCGACGCCGTCACTGGCCTGCTGTCGCTCGTCCGCTCCGAAACGAGCACTCCCGAGCACGTCACGTCGGTGCTGGAAGAGCGTCTCGCGGCCGAGTCGGCACCACGGGTGCGGCGACTACTCGCAGAGGCGCTGGGAGTGGTGTCGACGCCGTCGGCCCGTCGTGTACTCGCCGAGACGGCGGTGACCGAGTCGAGACCAGACGTGTCGACGGCCATCGACGCCGCACTCGAACACAGCGGACCGTCGACGGTGACACACGCCGGCAAGGACCACCCGCTCGCACCGACTGCGTTGCCGGTCGTGTCCGCGACAGCCTACACGCCGTGGCTCACAGAGACGATCGAGTACGGCGATATCGAGCTCCACCATCGAATCCAGCACGGGGGAACGGGGACGGTCCACAGAGCGTCGCTGCATCCACCGGCCAAGGCGTCTGCGGAAGCGCCACGGACGATCGCGCTCAAGCGGCCACTGGAACCGGCCGGTCGGACCGTGGCCGATCTCTCGGAGTACATCGGCGAAGCCGAGAAGTGGGCCCGAGTCCACGACCACCCCAACATCGTGACGATCTTCGGCTGGGGAGCCCAGCCCCAGCCCTGGATCGCGATGGAGTACCTCGACGAGGGAGAACTGGGAGAGTTCGCCGAGGCGCGATCGCTGCCCGTGTCACAGGGACTCTGGATCGGCGTCTGTATCGCCGACGCACTACAGCACGCCCACTCACACGGGATCTACCACCGGGACATCACACCGGCGAACGTCCTCCTCCAGCGTCGTCGCGGGTGGCCGATGCCGAAGTTGGCCGACTGGGGGACCGCACGGAAGAGACACGAACTGAGCCGCGGCGACGAAGCGTACACGCCGGGATACGGAGCACCCGAACAGCGTCCGGAAAGCGAATGGGCGCGTGAAGTTCCGCCCGCCAAGACGGACATCTACCAGCTGGCGACGCTGGTCTACGAACTCCTGACCGGAGAGAAGCCGTTCGCTGTCGAGCAAGCAGTACAGAAGAGAGAGCGGGCCCCAGCCCCGCCGGGGGACGTTCGCGATGGCGTCCCCCCAGCCGCCGACGATCTGCTCCGTAGCGCGCTGCGTCCGGATCCAGCGGCGCGTCCGGAAACGGCCGCTCGGGTCCGTGACGTGCTGGCAGACCAGTGGTGAGCGTCGCTCAAAGCGAGATTGGAGCCACCGCCGCTCTCTTGTGTCGGTTACTGCAAGCTCCCGCATGAACAGACGAGAGTCCCTCGCCGCGTTCGCGGGGGTCGCCGCCGCGCTGGCCGGCTGTAGCGGGTACGGCAGCGCCACCAGCGAGTCGACGCAAACAAGGGGAGCCGAAGGCGGAATCGACACGGACGCGCCGGGGGCCGGGTCCGCGACAGACCCCGAGATGGTCCACGTCCGTGGGGCGACCGAGCAGGCACCGCTCTGGCTCGCCGATCCAGACGGCGAGACCGACCGAGAGCGCGGGTCGCACCGCGAGCGGCGTCGACACTCGCGGACCGTCGTCGACACGCCGGCCCGAGCGGAACGGCTCAGGGTCGCCGACGGCGTCGAGGCCGACGGGCTCGACTCGTTCCTGTCGGAGACCGACCTCGACAGCCAGACGCTGTATCTGGAGAGCGTGGAGGTCCGAGCCTGCTTCGAGCTGACGCTGTGTCGGATCGAGTGGCAGCCCGACGAAGTGTCGACGGACTACGCGCGCACCCAGCTCCCCTACGATACGCGCTGTGGCGTCGACGACCACGTCTTCGAAGCCCGTCTCGTCCGCATTCCGGCCAGCCTCTCTGCCGACGAGGTACGTGGCTACGGCTCGTCGATCGGCACGGCCGGCTGTGCGAGACGGAATCGGGCCGAGGACGAGAGCGGCGACAGTGCGAGCGCCGCGTCGACGGGAGGTGACCAGTGATGGGCGACGACGCTCGGAACGTGGCGGACCGACAGCGCCTGACGCGTCGCGGGCTGCTGGCCGTGGCCGCGACGGGTGCCGTCGCCGGCTGTCAATCGATCGGCGGGCTGAGCGACGACACAGACGAGCAGATCAGCGTGTACGAACTCCCCGACCTCGACCGGGAGTCGATCCCGTCGCCGATCGTCGCCCGGTCGGTGCCCGTCGACATCGCGCCCTCGCACCTCACGGCGGCCCGCGAGCGCGTCGACGCGTTGCTCGGCGAACTCCCGACGCCGATGGGACCCGACGACATTCCCAACGGGTACGTCCGCGAGCGTCTGACCGACAGCGCCAGCGACGCGACGGACGCGCTCGACGACGCACGCACCGCCCGGACGGAGCTGGAAGCGCTGACGGCGCTGGGCGAGGCGCGCGAACGAGCCAGATACGCGGCCGCCGGCTGGGCGATGGCCGACGATGGACTGTCGGTCGATGGTCTCCGCGGCGAGCACGGTGAGATCGTCTCGAACGCCCACGCGTTCTGGGACGAGCACACGTACCGCGGGACCGACCCCGTCCGAGCGGCGCTGGTACACGCTCGCATCGAGGACGCGTTCGATCGACTCGCCCAGATGGACGGCCCACGGACCCACGACGACGGGGCGCTGCTGACCGTCGCCGAGTGGGGCGAGACCGTCGAGTCGGCGCGAGTCGATCTCGACGACGCCCGCCACCTCGACAGTCAGTTCACCGAGTCGCTGCCAGCCGACGCCGGGACCGTCGAGGACGCGCTCACCAGCGGCGCAGAGACGCTGCTGGCCGACGTTCGATCGCGTCGGTCCCAGCTCCCGCCGGAACCGACGCCGGAGGAGTGGGGCGTCGCAGAGAACCTGGTCGCAGACCTCCGGCGATCGATCGAACGCGGCCCCGCCACCGTCGAGGACGCCAGCGGACCGGCCAGTGCCGTCGTCGACGCGACCGAACGGCTGGCACGGTTCCAAGCGCTAGAGCAGATCGAAGAACGGATCGATGCCGGCGAGATCTCAGGCGTCGAGAGCGCCGACGAACTGCGAGCACTGCGGACGACGGCCTACGACGCGCTCGATGCCGCCCTCGAAGCGAGTAGCGACGCCGCGCTCGCCCGGACCGTCGTCAGCGACGTGTCCTGGGAGGTGACCAACGCCGACTGGCGGCTCGCTCGGTTCGATCGCGACGTGAGGCCAGACCGTCTGGACGATATCGTCGAGGGGTACGTGCTCGCGACGGCCGTCGCGCAGGCCGTCCCACCGGCGTGTGACCAGACGATCGACGCCCTGAACTGAGGCCGAGAGCGCCGACGCTCACTGTCGACCGTCGGAGAGACGCGCCGTCCGGCAAAGTGACAGCTGTCAGTCCCAGCCGTAGCCCCAGCCTTCGAGTTCGGCGACGACGAGCTCCGGGTGTTCCTGTGCGACGACCATCGCGGCCTCGGTCACGTCGGTCTTGTACACGTCCTCGCCGAACTCGGCTTCCATCGTGGCGACGAGTTCGTCGATGCCCGCCTCGACGTCGTCTCTGAGAAAGACCGGGCGCTGGGTCCGACCGTCCTTGACGCCGTCCCGAGCGTGGATGTAGGGCAGCGAGTGGCGTTGCTGGTCGTCGGACTGGCGATCGGCGGACCGCTGGCCGCTTTGCTGGCTCGACGGCTCGGGGTCGAGTGACGGGTCCGTCCGCTCGTCGCTCTCGAGATCGCTCGACGACGGGTCGGCAGCGTCGCGTTCCTCGGCGTCGGTCGGTTCGTCGGCCGTCGCCCCACTCTCGCCGTCGGAGTCGTCGGCGAACGGATCGTCGGTCGAACCCTGCTTCATGCTTCCACCGCCCGCATCTCGCGGATGTGTGCCGCCAGCTCGTCGTACTTTTCGAGGGTGTCCAGTTCGTGGTCGCGTTCGCGCTCTCGGTGGACATCGATATAGCGGAATGCGGTACATTGCTCGGCCCAGCACCCTTCCAGCAGCGACGACCGCTCGCGGAACTTGATCGGCAGCTCCCAGCCGTCGGCCGCCAGTTCGTCGAGGAACCGATCCTGGTCGTTCATCCCCTTGTAGCGGTTCGGGACGACCGCGAGGACGCCGACCTCGATGTCGAGCTGGTCTTCGAGTCCGCCGACCAGTTGGTCGAGTCCCTGCACGGATTCGTACCCCTTGCCGCTGGGCTCGAAGGGGATGACGACGTGGCGCGTCGCGTGGATCGCGTTGTGGAGTTTGATGTCCGCGCTGGCGGGCGGGTCGACGATCAGCGTGTCGTAGGTCTCGTGGACGCCGGCCTCCCGCAGGACGCGGAGGAGTTGCTTGTTCGGGTTCCACGACTCTCCGAAGTCCGCGGCCTCCTCCTCGCGGCGGCGCAGATGTTTCGAGGCGTACTCGAGGATGTTGTGGGCCGGCACGACGTCGATGCCCTCGCTCGTCCGGACGAGATCCGAGAACTCCCCTCGCGGACGATCGATCATGTGACGCAAGAGACTGTCTGCCTGATCGTTGTTCCGGTCGTCGGCGACGTCGAGCAGGTGTGACAGCGACGCCTCCTGCGTGTCCAGGTCGACGACGAGGACGCGCCGACCGGCCCGAACCTCGGCCTTCGCGAGGTTCGCGGCGAGGGTCGTCTTCCCGACCCCGCCGGCCTCCGAGTACACTGTGTAAGCCAGCATAGCTACCCAGTCGAGCGCCGCAGCTATAAAACTCAGTCAGACGACTCGGCCAGCTAAGCTAGCTGAGTTACTCAGCTAAGCCAATTAGCTGAGTTAGCTAGATATTCAAAATAGCTAACCCAAATAACTATCCTACTCAGCCAGCAGAGCCAGATGTGCGAACCAGTAGAGCGAGCCACCGGAGAGAGTTCGCCGGCCGACCCAGCCGGCCGGCGACCCGGAATCGAACGCCCGGTGTCGAGCGTCGGCTCTCGATCACCTGTAGACGACCCAACGATACGCGTCGGCGACCATACAACTGCACACAGGCGTCCGTCTAGTCACACAGCGCGTCCCAGAACTCGTCGAGACGGTGCAAGACCGGCCTGATGTCCTCGTATCGGTCGGCGGGAGCGCGCTCCAGACAGCGGAGAATGACGTCTTCGAGCGCTCTCGGAACGCCGGGACGGATCTCCGCGGGCCGGGGCGGCTCCTCGTCGAGGGCACGCTCGGACGTGTTCCCGTACGGATGGCGGCCGGTAAAGAGCACGAAGAGGAGGATGCCGAACTGGAACACGTCGACGCGCTTTTGCTGGCGGCTCTGTACCCGTCGGGCGTGCTGTTCCGGGGCCGCGTACCGGGGCGTGTACTCGCCGATCGTGTCACTCGGCCCCAGGAGCGCGCTGGCGGTCCCCCAGTCGCCGATCTTCGGGACGTTCCAGCCGTCCTCGACGGTCCGAAACAGGACGTTCTGTGGCTTGATGTCGCAGTGAGCGACCCCGCGGTAGTGGGCTTCCTCGATGCCGCTGGCGATACACCGGGCGATCCAGAGCCCGTGACAGAGCGACTGGACCCCGTCGCGCTCGACGAACTCGCCGAGGTGGCCACCGTCCATGTACTCCATCGCGATCCAGGGCTTTCCCTTGCTCTTCCCGTGATCGACCAGACTGACGACGTGGTCGTGGCCCTCGAACTCGGCCCAGTTCTCGGCCTCTTGGAGGATGCGCTCGATGCGGTCCGCCGTGTCGATCGTCCCCGAGGTGTCGGGCACCTTGACGGCGATCGCAGTGCCGTCCGAGAGCGAGTGCCGATACACCTCGCCGCTGGCCCCCGTCGCGATCCTGTCTGCGAGCTTGAAAGACAGCACGTCGAGTTCCGCAGAGAGGTCGACCGAGATCGGCGACACGTCCGGGATCTGCTCCGGGACGGACTCACTCGCCGTCATCGAGCACCACCCTGTCGCCGGCTCTCGTCAGGTAACCGTCGCCACACGCCCCACAGCGGTCGCCGACCGACGCGGCCGACGAGTCGAACTCCGTCCCGCAGTTGGGGCAGGTGAGAGATCGATCCGTCTCGGCGGCGTCGTCGTCGGGCGCTGTGTTCGCTGCCGGTGTCTCGAAGTCCTCGACATCGACGTCGGGAGTCGGACGCTCGGACCGCCACGGTGGGATTCCGTAGATCGCGACCAACGTCGCACCGACGAGAACGACACTGGTGATCGCGCCAGCGAGACTGGTTTGCAGGGGAGTGAGCGAGAGGCCGAGGACGTCAACCACCATCGATACGACGAATCCGATACCGAGGCTGACGACGAAGACTGCGGGGAAGACGACTTTCGTCGACGTGCGGAGTCGGCCCATCTCAGTTACGAGTTGCTTGCTGGATGACGGTAATAAAGGTGCCTACCGCCACTCAAGACGGCCGGAGTGGAGATCCCTCGGGCGACGGGCTCCGACGCCGCTGGGACACGTCGTCGACTGCACCGGGCGAGGGTGGCGGCTGGGAGAGTGGCTGCCCTACAGCGACGGGACGAGCTGGGAGCGCGTCAGCAGCTCACAGAGCTGCTCGCCGTCGACGAGGCGGACCTGTTCGCTCATCCGCTCGACGCTCTCTCTGGCGTTCTCGGTGAAGCTCGAACTGGTGACGACGGCGACGGAGTCGGCGTCGAACTCGACGAGCAGCCCGGCGGTCCGCTGGACCGTGCGCACCCCGACCGTGTTGCCCGGCTCGTACTGTTTGGCCTGGATCAGTTCGCGCGTGCCGTCGGCCTGGGCGATGACGTCGACGTTGTAGTCCTGGACGTACTTCGTGGTCCGGGCGTCGAACCCGCCCTCTCGCCAGAGATCCGCGATCAGCACCTCGAACTCGCGGTGTGAACAGGACAGCAGATCGTCGCTGGTCCACTCGCCGTCGGTGGCGGCGTCCAGCCGTTCGGCGACGGTGTCGATGCGGTCCGTGTCGCGCTCGGCGATCGCCTCGTCCAGTGTCCCCCCGAGAGTGGCCTCGGCGCGTCCGAGCTGTGGTTCGCCGACGGCCGACAGCGCGGCGAACAGCTGGTCGGCACGGCGGACCACGACGGCGGTGCGATACAGCTCGTGGCCGGCCGACCGGAGCGACGAGAGACCGCCGCTCAGATCGTCCGCGACGGCGGCGTCCCCGGCGTCTCGGAGTCGATCGACGGCCGTCGCGACCGGCGCACTGGGATAGCGCTCCTGGAGTTCGAACGCCAGCGCGGCGAACGCGAAGAGAGCGTCACAGTAGTCGAGAACCGCGGCGCGCCGACGCGCTTCGATCGACTGGTCGTTGGCTACGTCGACGAGTCGTTCGGTGATCGCCTCGATGGGCAGTGAGAGAGACACCTGCTCGGACAACGTCTGTCCGCGTTCGATCGTCGAGCGAAAGCGTCGTTTGCGGCGCTCTCCGACGGTCTCGCGTGGCTCGGTATCGTCGAGCGCGGGTTCGAAAAACTCCGTGAGGTCGAAGGCGGGCTCGACATCGGAGTGGGCAGCGTACTCAGCCGTCAGGGTCTCGACAGCCCTCGCAACCGAATCGAACATTGCCGGAGGTATGCCACCGTGTGCGCATAAAACGTCTCCATAGCACCCCCACGCCGTTCTCGTCTTCGACTTCGATACCTTCGAGGGCAGGAGCAGAGTGCGGTTCTGAACGAGACCGGCCAGCCAGAGGCGGCGTTCAGCTGTCCTCCAGCAGATCGAGAGTCTTCTGATCGCGGTCGCCGTCGTAGTACCGCTCCAGTGCCGTGGCGAACGGCGTCGGATCGTCGGCGACCATCTCGAACAGCGTCATGGACGACCGGAACTTCAGATCGTCCGGCGAGCCGAAGATGTCGTTCGCAGAGCGCCCTTCAAGGTCGTTGACGATCGCGGTACACTCGCGTAATCGGGCTCCGAGAGTGGGATGGCGCAGGTAGGCGTCGGCTTCCGCTCGCGAGGCGATGGCGAACCGCTGGGCCATCTCACTCCGGCCGAGCCCGGCGACCTGAGGGAACACGAACCACATCCAGTGGCTGCGTTTCTGGCCCGACCGGAGTTCCCGCTTGACCGTCCCGATGACCGACTCCTGTGCCTCGACGAAGCGCTGTAGGTCGTGAGGGTCCGCTGCACTGGGCATCGAGTGCCCGTTCGACGCGCTGGTGCTTAGTTGCCCCGGCGTCACCGTCGAGACCCGTCGGTAACACGGCGGGGGCGCGCAGACTCAACAGTTTTGGCGCTGGCGTGCCGTCGTGGCCACATGGCAGGACTCGACTCGGAGATGGAGCGCCGTTTCGACAAGTCGATATCTGAGTTACAGGCCGAAGCCGACCAGTTCAAGACGCGGGCCCAGTCCGACCCGGCGGTCGTCGCCACGTACCTGCCACGGCTGCGAAAGCTCCTGGAAGCCGCGGGCTACAGCCGCGACGAGATGATGGTCAGAGACGACGTGCAGCGGACGATACTGGCGATCGCGGACCAGCGGCCGGAGGCGCTCGCCGACGAGTACCCCGACCTGGTGGCGGCGTTCCTCGACACGCGCGAGACGAGAGTCCTGGCCCAGCGACTCCTGCACAACTGCGCCGAGCTCTGGGCCGATGGCGTGACGCGCCAGGAGATCACGGATGGGCTCGACGTGGTGGAAGGCGAGATCGTCGATCAGCTCGCAGACATCGCGGAGCAGGTCGACGACGACGGCCGGGTGCCGGGCAACGGTGCCACGGCGATGGTGCTCAGCCAGCGGGTGGCCGACTTCGCTCACAGCGTCGCGGGCCGCCAGCAACTCGTCGTCGAGGCCGCCTCCGACGCGCTGTTCGACCTCGTCCGGTTCCACGCCAGCGAGAAAGGAGTCGACCCGATCGACGGAGCCGTCGATCTGCGATCTCGATACGAGACCGCCAGCGAGCCGTTCGTACGTGGCTTCTCCGATCGGGGGACGATCGAAGCGATGCGAGAGACCGAGGAGACCCAGACGAAGAACTACGTCCTCCGCTACGTGGTCGACGCACTGGTCGGCACGTCCCTGATCGTCAGCGTCGAGCGAAGCGAGGCCCGAATGTTACGGATCGAGGCGGTCCTCGCCGAGCGAGATCAGTGATCGGGGGCGTCCATCGCGGCGAGCACCGCCGCGAGAGAGCGATCGTCGCACCTGGCGATCGCGTCGGCGAGTGACAGCTCGTCGGTTCCGGAGTCGATTCCGTCGATTGCCGCCGCGAGGTCTCGCTCGCTGCCCTCGGGGAACGCAGCCGGGTCGAACCAGCCGTCGGTCCGCAGGTCGCCGCTCCCTCCAGCGTCGTCCTCGGACGTATCGCCGTCCGTCTCGGGGCTGTCGTCCGCCGAAGACTCGCCGTCCTCGGAGCGTTCCTCTCTGATCTGCTCGACGCGCTCTCTGAAGGTCAGGTCCTCGTCGGGGTCGTCGGTGTCCGTGTCCGTCGCGTCGTCCTCGCTAGAGGCAACTTCGGTCGAATCGGCGTCCGTGGATGCGCTCTCTGCGGCGTCGACGCGGGGCGAGCGGTCGTCTGCCGAGAGGCGGTCGGCGACGATGGGAGGGAGCGCGCGATCCGTCCGGGCCGCCTGGAGTGCCTGTCTGAAGATCTGGATGGCGTCGTAGCGGTCGCGCTTGCTCGTTTCGAGGGCGGTCGAGACGATGGCGTCGAGTGCCGGAGACACGTCGTCGCGGTGCGCGCTCGGCGGTGCTGGCGGATCACCGTACACGACGTCGTGCATGACGCTCATCCGGTTGCCGACGTAGGGCGGGCGACCGGTGAGCAGCGCGTAGACCAGCGCTCCGACCTGGTACACGTCGGTCAGCATGTCCGGGTCGCCGAACTCGTCGGGTTCGAACTGCTCGGGTGCGGCGTAGGTGACCGAGAGCCCTTCCATCGTGCGGGTGTGTTCCGAGAGCGAGCGGGCGAGCCCCCAGTCGGCGAGCTTCGGCACGTCCCAGGCGTCGCCCGCCGTGGTTCGAAACAGCACGTTCGACGGTTTGACGTCGAGGTGGGCGACCCCGTAGTTGTGGGCGAGTTCGATCCCGCGACAGACACACTCGCCGATCCACAGGGCTTCGTCCAGTGCCAGCCCGTCGGTGCCGTCGAGGCGCTGAGCGAGGTCGCCGCCGTCCATGAACTCCATCGCGATCCAGGGCAGGCGCTCGCCGGTGTCGATCACGCCGACGACGTGCTCGGAGTCGGCCCACCGGCGCTTCTCGCGCTCGCGGCGGTCGACCAGCTCCCAGGTGCGGGCCTCTTCCAGGAACGTCTCGACCACGTCACCGGTCAGCGTTCCGGGGTCTGCGGGCTCCTTGAGAGCGATCCGATCGGGCGGCTCGTCGTCCGGGACGGCCGCCTCGTAGACGAGTGCCTGTCCACCGGCGTCGAGCGGGGACTTCGCAGCGTCGATCGTCCGGTAATCGAGGTCCCGACGCGGCGGACTCGCGACCGCCGAGCGGTCGGGAATCCGAGGATCAGTCATTGGCCAGGTGTTGGGCAGAGAGCGACATCAAGCTTGGCGACGACAGCGACCGTGGTCTACTCCTCGCCGAGCGCGGACACGACGCCGTCGTGCGTGGCGACGTACACCGTCCCGTCTGCCACTGCTGGCGACCCGTCGATGAGACTGCCGGCCCGGTAGTGCCACCGCTCGTCCCCCGTCGCGGCGTCCAGCGCGTACAGACACTCGTCCCAGCTCCCGACGAAGAGGGTGTCGGCGGCGACGACCGGCGCACTGTTGATCTGTCCCGTCGTGTCGTAGCGCCAGCGTTCGGTGCCACTGTCCGCGTCGATCGCGAGGACGTAGCCGTCGATACTGCCCGCGTACACGGTGTCCCCACAGATCGCCGGTGCCGACCGGCCGTTACCACCGGCGTCGAACGTCCAGCGCTCGGTGCCCGTGTCGGCGTCGAGGGCCACGACGCACCCGTCGTTGGTGCCCGTATAGAGGACGCCATCCGAGACCCCCGGCGTCGACATCGCCGGTCCGCCGGTGGGGTAGCGCCACAGGTGCTCGCCGGAGTCGGCGTCCAGCGCGGCGAGGATGCCGGTCCCACAGGAGGCGTACACCGTCCCGTCGGCGACAGTGGGGACCGCGCCGATCTTGCCGTCGGTCTCGACGACCCACCGCTCGTCTCCCGTCGCGGCGTCGAGCGCGTACACGTGCTTGTCGTAGCTGCCGACGTACACCGTGCCCTCTACCACTGCGGGCGCGGCGTCGACCATCCCGCCCGTTTCGACCGCCCAGCGAGTCTCTCCGGTCGCAGCGTCGAGCGCGTACACGTGCTTGTCGTGGCTGCCGACGTACACCGTCCCGTCGACGACCGTCGGCGGCGACTGGACCGGATTGTCCGTCTCGTAGCTCCACCGCGTCTCGCCGGACGCCGTCGCCAGTGCGTAGACGGCCATATCGTCGCTCCCGACGTACAGCGTGTCGTCGACGACGGTCGGTCCGCCCTTGATCGAATCGCCCGCCTGAAACGTCCAGCGTTCGGTGACGGGTGGCGTGGGACCGACCGCACTCTGTCGCGGGCCGGACCGCGACGCGCTCCCGTGGAGGGTCGGCCAGTCGCGGTCGTCGGCCGTCGACCCCGAGCGGTCCGTGCTCGTCGTTTCCGGCGCGGGGGGATCGGTCGTCGGAGTGGGGTCGCGGTCTGCCGTCGCGGGCTCGGTCGCGCGCTCCCGGTCGTCCGGCGTCGACTCCCACTCCCCAGCGATCCGCTCCAGGGCGCGACGGAGGTCGATCGTCGCTTCGTACCGATCGGCCGGGTCCCGCGCCAGTGCGCGCTCGAACACGTCGTCGAGAGCGGCCGGCAACTCTGGACGGCGCTCGCTGGGCGGCCTGTGATCGGCGTCGAGGACGCGCTCGATGCGCTCCCGCTGCGGGGTGGCCGCGAGGTCGTCGACGAACGGATGCGTCCCGGTGAACAGCTCGTAGAGGACGATCCCGAGCTGGAACTGGTCGGTCCGCTGGTCCGTCGTGCCCTGGCCGTCCTGTTCGGGGGCGCAATAGCCGGGCGTCGAGATGCCGACGGCGGCCCCCTGGCCCAGCAGCGACCGGGAGAGCTCCCAGTCGGCGACCTTCGGAATCGGCCACCGGTCGGGCTCGCCGGGGGTAAACAGCACGTTCGACGGCTTCAGATCGAGGTGGACGACGCCGCGGTGGTGGGCGTGCCAGACCGCGTCGACGAGTCGCTGTGCGGTCCAGAGCGACTGCTCGACCGTCGCGTCCTCGGCGACGGCGCGAAGGTCCGGTCCGTCGACGACCTCCGTGGCGATCCAGGGCACCGGCGCATCGCCGCGGAGCCAGGGGAGTGGGTCGTACCCCCAGTCGATCACCGAGACGACGTTCGGGTGGTCGTCGAGGCCGGCCCACTGGCGGGCCTCGTGATCGAACCCGTCGATCGTCTCCTCGGTCAGCGTCCCGTGTCGAGCGGGGTGTTTCACGGCGATGTCGGCCGGCCCGTCCTCGCCGGGGCGACGGACCCGATGCACGACCGTCGTCGCGGTGCGGCCGATGACGTCGTCGTGGCGCAGTGCGGACGGGTCGAGCGACACCGACGGCGTCTCTCCTCCCTCGTCGAGATCTGGTTCGTGAGCAGAGTCCATGGTCGTGGTTCGTTGGTGTTGCTGGCGGTTCGACGCAGCCTGAGCGGTCTCTTCGGCGGCTGCACTCTCGACAGAGTCACCGTCGAGCACCGCAAGCGCCCGTTCGGCGGCTTCGCGTACGCGCTGGTCGTCGTCGTCGAGTGTGTCCTGCAGATCGTCGATGGCCGGTTCGATCGCAGTCGGTCGTTCGCTGGCGACGTTTTGCAACGCCTCGACGGCCGCAGTGCGTGTCGCGGCTTTCTCCTCGTCGAGGAGTGTCAGAAGCGAGTCGACGACGGGGACGACGGATCTGGGATAGGCGCTCGCGACGTTTTTGAGCGCGATGGCACCGGCAGCACGCGCCGTGTCACGCTCGTCGTTTCGCAGCGACCGGAGCTCCGCGACCAGCGGCTGGATCGATTCGGGATACTCCGCTGGCGTCACAGTGGCGCGTGTCGCGCTGCGCGCCTCATAAAGGAGCGTCCGGAGGTCGGGAACCGCCGGTCGGACCTCCTCGGGGTGTCCCTCCGCGACCGCAGCGAGTGCGAGGGCGGCGTTCCCACGTAAACCCGGATGGGTGTCAGTGAGGCACTGTCTGAGACCATCCACGGCAGGAACGACGGCGTCTGGTCGGTCCCGAGCGACGGCCGCAAGTGCCAGAGCCGCCCCAGCGCGAACGTCCCCGCCGTCCAGAGGGGTCTCGGCCGATTCCGCGGACGACGCTGGAGCCGTCGGTTGGCGATACTCCAGCAGTTCAGTGAGTTCCTCGATCTCGTCTGCAGTGACAGTGTGGCGCTCGGAGTCGGCTTTAGATCGGAGACGAGACACCCGCTGCAGTGCATCGACACTCATTCTCTCACCGAACCCTCATCTCTCAGATCGTACGTCGGAACAGGTGTTGAACGTTTTCGTGAGAGAGTGACGGCCGACGGCGTCAGTTGATCTCCGGTTCGATCGTCAGCATCGTCCCCGAGATTCCCAGCGCCGCTCCGATGCCCGCCAGGACGACGATCAGTCGCTTCTCTTCGAACGTCAGCGAGAACAGCTGTGCGCCGATAGTCGCCTCTGCGTAGACGACGATGCCGCCGATGACCAGCCCCGCGATGGCCCCGAGCAAGATGCGCTGCTCCATCAGCGTGAACACGCCCAGTACGAGGACCGCACCGAGTACGAGATTGACGAGCAGTGCCAGCGCCAGCGTCCACAGTGATAGTGCCATGTTGGATCGCTCCCAGTACGTCGTCCGATGCACACCAGACACATAAAGATTTGGCTTTGAAAGATTCAATATTGAATCTCCAGAATGGAGACAAATGAGATCGGGAACGCGACGGACCACCGTTGGAAAACGCGCGTCGAAACGCCGGAGCGATCCCGAACACTCGGGACAAGCTATTACTTTTGGCACGCGGATGCTGTGATAATGACGGATTCCGAGGAAGAGGAGACGCCGACGCTCACGGAGATATTCGAAACGGTCGAGAGCGAGGCCGAGCTCACCGGGCGGAATCTGACCGTGCTCCGAACCGTCCTCGAACAGGAGCCCGCGGGGATCACCGATCTCGCCGAAGTGCTTGACCACCCCCACCACGAGCTCCGATACTCGCTGCGAGTGCTGGAAGAGGAGAACCTCATCGAGCCGACGGCAGAGGGCGCGGTGACGACCGGTGACGTCGTCGAGACGATCGAAGCGGCAAACGCCGGGCTGGCGGAGCTTCAGTCCGGACTCCGGACGTGTGCAGCCGCCTTCGGCTCGGACGAGGGACAGTCGAGCGAGGCGACGGAAGCGGATGCCCTCGAAGGAGAGAGACGGACGGAAGCGACAGCAGGCCAGGACACAGAGCAGACGGAAGGACAGCAAACGACCGACGCGTCGCCGGACGAAGCGAGCGACGAATCGGCGTCGACGGCCGAGGCGGCGTCTGCGACCGAGACGGAATCGGCGGCCGAGAACACCGAGGAGACCGAATCGACGGCAGCCACCGAGGCGTCGGCCGACACGCAGTCGTCTACTGCGACGACGGTCGAGACGGCCTCGAAAGTGCCCGACGTGGCGAGCGTGCAGAGTCCAGCCCGAGAGGAGCTGGCGTACGCCGATTTCGAGATCGAGGAGCAGCTCGGACACGGGGGCAGCGGCGTCGTTCACGAGGCACAGTACCGCGTCGACGGTGAGCCGACGACGGTCGCGCTGAAGGTACCGAACTTCGAGGGGACGATCACGTCGTCGGTGATCGAGGACTTCGAGCAGGAGGCGGAGACGTGGTCGTTGCTGTCGCCCCGGGACCACGTCGTCGGCGTCGTCGACAGCGGGACACAGCCCAAGCCCTGGATCGCCATAGAGTACATGGACGGCGGCACGCTGCGCGAGCGGCTCTCGGAGTTTTCCATCGAGCAGGCCGTCTGGACGTGCGAACGGATCGCGCAGGGAGTTCGCCACGACCAGACGGGCGTCCTCCACCTGGATCTCAAGCCCGAGAACGTCCTGTTTCGCCGGACCGGCGAGGGAAGCTGGGACGTGCCGAAGGTCGCCGACTGGGGGCTGGCACGCACGCTCAAAGAACACCAGCCGACCGTCGAGGGCATGTCGCCGACCTACGCCGCCCCCGAGCAGTTCGACGCCGAGGAGTTCGGCGACCCCAGCAGCAAGACGGACATCTACCAGCTCGGCGTCCTCATGTACGAGGTGCTGACCGGCCGGCCGCCCTTCGAGGGCAACAGCGTCGCGCTGATGAACGCGATCCTCACCGAAGAGCCCGAGCCACCGGCGGCGGTCGACGATCGCGTCCCGCAGGCCGTCAGCGACGCCGTGATGAAGGCGCTGCGAAAGGAGCCAGCGGAGCGGTTCAGTACCGTCGAGCGCCTCCAGTCCCAGCTCCGGGCACAGCTCTGAGCTACAGCTCGTCGAGGTGGGCCTCGCCCTCGTCGGTGTCGCTCACGAGTCGCCCCTCCGCTCGCCAGGGGCCGTTCGACAGTCGCCGAACGGCTCATACTGCCGGCTGTCACTTCGTGAAGAGCTTCGCCACCCCGGGGTGGCGAAATCGGTCACAGATGGACAGCCGGTCGTATCACTCCTCGGTGACATCGGTCACCCCATCGACGGTGAGGACCGAGATCCCGACGCGCCACCCGGCGTCGATAGCTTCGAAGTCAGCAGCCATGGTCGGAGTGACCAGTGGACGGATGTTAAAACCAGAACTCTCCGCGAAGCACAAGAGTTGAGACGGTGGCACGGAAACAGTGGCGACGACAGAATGGTCGCAACGTCGTGCAGAACAGGCCTCGTCGGAACCGCCAGCTTCCAGCGGAGCGCGCGATGACGGACGACGAGCCGCCGCGGTTCGTGACGACGACAGAGCAGTTCTCGACGGACTTCGGGACGACGACGGTCGAGTCCGAGCCGGTGCTCGTCCACAGCCTGGCGGGCGAAGGCGGCCAGGCGGTCGTCGGGGTCTACTCGACCGAGATCCACGAGGGCGAGTGTCACCTGGCGGTCGGGATCGACGAGCCCCGGTCGCCACGCGTCGTGGACCTCCGGGTCGGTCAAGTCCCGCCCGGAACCGATCTTGGGGAATCGGGAGTCGCACTCGACGCGACCGCGAAACGAGAACTCGAAATCGAAAGCGGGGACGTGATCTGGTTGGCCGGCGACGAGCGGACGCCGTGTGTCGTCACCGACGCCGAGACGGCTGACAGGGGCCTCGGAATCGTCCGCTGTAACGCACTCCAGCGAAAAAATGCGGACGCGGCGCTGGGCGAGACCGTCACTGTGTCTCCGGCGCTCACGGTGGCGGCAGACACTGTCGATCTGTCTGTCCACGGCCGTCTTCGTGGAGTGGATGATCCGCTGGCGAGACAACTGGCCGGGCGTCCGGTCCAGGAGGGCGACCGAATAGAAGTGTCGACCGAGGGACTCGACATCGAACCTGTGGGGGACGAAGATTACCCTCCCGACGTGCAGGCACCAGACGACGCCGTCGTTGCCGAAGTCCGCTCCGTCGAACCGGATGTAGCCACCAGCGAGGTCGCGACGATCACGGACGAGACCGACCTGCGCGTGACCGACGAGGGAGCAACGACAGCTGACCAGACAGCCGAGCCACAGAGCCCAGACACCGCAGCGAACGACGAGCCCGACGCCGCGACGACGGTCGCCAGACCCGCCGAGAGAGTGCCCGAGCCAGTCGAGCCGCCGCTGCCCGAGTCGGTCGCCTACAGCGAGCTGACGATCGGCGAGCGCGTCGGCGACGGCGGCTTCGCAGAGGTCAGGGCGGCGACGGTCGAATCGTCCCCGGACGCGGAGCTCGCGGTCAAGCGCCTGTCCGACGAGGGGACGCTGGCCAGAGCGACGATCGACCAGTTCGTCGAAGCGGCGAAGCTGTGGGGCCAGTGTGACGACCACCCCCACGTCGTCAGCGTCGTCGACTGGGGGAAGGTACCGCGGCCCTGGATCGCGATGGAGCGTCTGACCGGCGGCGACCTGCGCCAGCGCCTCCGCGACGCCGACGACGGGCTCGCGATCGACGAGGGACTGTGGATCGCGAGCGTGCTGGCCGAGACCCTCGCCGACGTACACCACCTCGGCGTCCGGCACTTCGATCTCCGGGCCCGAAACGTCCTCTTCGCCTCGACGTCCGACGAAGCGTGGGACCTCCCCAAGATCGGCGACTGGGGCGTCGCGAAGACACAGCGCAGCGGCGACGATCCGACGGCGCTCGATCCCCGCTACGCCGCCCCCGAGCAGTTCGAGTCCGACCGGGAACTCGACCACCGGACAGACATCTATCAGCTCGGGGCGGTGCTCTACGAACTGCTGACCGGAGCGGTGCCGACGGCGACGGGAGCCGAGGGAGAGTCGGTCGCCGAGCGGTCGCTCCCGACGCCGCCGTCGGAACTGCGCCCCGAACTGCCGTCGTCGGTCGACGAGGTCGTCCAGACCGCGCTCGCACCGGCCCCCTCGGAGCGGTACGGTCGGGCGATCTACCTCGCCGACGCGCTGGACGATCTCGTCGACGACACGCCGTAGCAGCCGTGTCGAGCGACTTGCGCCGGGCGACGAGTATCTCGCCGCCGTCGCAGACGCACTGGCAATCGACGATCGGTACCTCCCCGACTGGTCGCTCGATTTCGAGGTGGCCGACGACGAGTGGACGCTGGACGACGTGATCGACCTGTGCGAGTGACGTGACACCCACCGAGCGGCCTGCGAAGCGGGGTGAGCGCGAAGGTGTCGGAGCCGACGCGTCGCGCCCAGATTTCCGGCCGACGGACAGTTGTGTCCAATGTGGAGAAATTGTTTATAGTTGGAGACGGAACGTTGTGCCAGAGAGATGAGAGACGCGACGAATGGGTGTATGAGTCGGTCGACGCCAGCCGGCGTCTCGACGGAGCACCCGGATCAGTGGAGGGCAGCACCGAGATGAGCGAGGACGGTGCGTACCTCGTCGTCGTCGACTACGAAGACGAGCGCGAGCGAAAGCGCGCGGAGTACCTGCTCGACAACTGGGAGGACGGGACGATCGAGTCCCTCGACGGCATGTCCCGCGTCGTGCGAGACGTCGACATCGACGAGCTGTACGACCAGCTGGCGGCGAAAGTGCCAGAAGAGGAGCTGTCGGCGTACGAACTGAACCGCGTCGACACCGAGGCGACGCAGGTCCAGGCGACGATCGACGAGACGTTCGACGACGTCGATGCCGAACGCGTCGAGTGGGCGATGGAGTCCATCATGAAAAAGCGAAAGGCGGTCGATCAGGGGTCGACCGCCGAAGGAGAGAGCCTCTGGGCAGTCTACACGAAGAAGGGGCGAGCCGAGATCCAGTACGACATCCGAGAACGAGAACAGAACGCGGTCCGACTCCACGTCGTCATCGACGGTTTCGGAGAGGCACCGGAGTTTCTCCGTGAATTCATCGAAGAAGAGATCGGGTACATGATTGCCTAACAATGGGAACGATCAAAGACAAGCGCGAGGAGCTGACGTATCCAGCCCACCAGGTCTTGCAGAAGGACCTGGTCGAACTAGCGAACTACTCGGCACAGCGCCGACGAGACCTGTACAACCAGCTCGAACAGAACAAAGAGGAGTACGAGTGGGACTTCTACCCCGAACACCGGGAGTCGATCCCCGAGGCGACGAAGGAAAACGAACTGGCCTCCTTCGAGGCCGCGAAGTTGCTCCTGGCGACGGCGATCGAAGAGGCCGCCGAGGCGGACCCCGAGTCGAAGGGGTTCGTCGACCAGTTCGAGGCGGGAGAACGCGAGTTCGTCAGGCAGTTCGACGATTTCCGCCGGAAGTTCAAACAGATCGACGAAGAGAACCTGGAGACCAACATCAAGAACAAGGACGGGAAGGTCCACGAGTTCGTCAGCGAGGAACTCGAGGCCCAGGCCGACCTCAGAGAGTCGCTGCTGGACACGTCGTCGAACGAGATCCGCGGGGCGACGATCTCGTACTTCCAGCAGGAGTTCGAGGAGTTCTTCGAACTCGCCGACGAGGCCGTCTTCCTCTACATCAAACACCACGGGCTCCCGAACACCATCGAAGGGATCGTCAGTGCCGCGAAAGCGGCCCGGGACGCGAAATCCGAGCGAGAGGCCGTCGAAGCGACGGTCCGGGACGAACTGGAGTCGCTCTCGGAGACGATCCACCACAGCCTCCGGGATCAAGAGCGAGCCCTCCGGACCGAGATGAGCCGCCTCCAGTCGGAGATGGCGACCGGCGGCGTCGACGCAAACGCCGTCGAAGGCGAACTCGACGAGATCAAAGACCAGATCGCGACCCTCTCGGAACAACGCTCCGCGGACAGACGAGAGATCTCGGAGAAGCTCGACACGATCTCGACGCTGGAAGACGATCTCGAAGCCCAGATCGACCAGCTAGAGGCGGCCCGCGAGGAGACCCGCCAGGAACTACAGGACGAGGCCGCGTCGAAAGCCGCGTCGCTGCTCGAAGACGAACTCGAACGCCTCTCGGAGCGGAAAGGCGATCTCAGCGCCGAGATCCAGCGGCTACGGAACGAGCGCGAGCGCCTGGAGACGACCGGGGATCGACTGGACCAGGAGTTTGGCGACCTCGAAGAGCGAGTCGCGACGGCCGAACAGCGGGTCGACCAGGTCGACGAACTGGACGACCGAGTCAGTGAGATCGCCGAATCCGTCCGGAGCCAGCACGAGGAGCCCGACGGGAAGGCGATCCGCGCGGAAGTGGCGCGGCTGTACGAGATGGACTACGTCACGCGGTTCGAGACCTCCGTCGAGGAGGCGACCCACCTGACGCTCCCCGGTGGCGAGCGCTTCGAGATCCCGGAAGGGTTCTGGGAGGACCGACGGCGACACTTCACCGGTGACCATCGATCGATCGTCGCAGACGTACTGGACGACGAGACCACGGTCGACCGGTACCCGGTCGGACGGTTCTCGACCTACCGCGTGCGGACGAACAAGTTCGTCGCGTTCTCGGAGACGAAGCTGGTCGTCGAGGCCGTCGTCGCCGCCAACCTCGAAGCCTTCGCCGCGAACGGCTTCGACGCGCGGCCCGCCGGCCTCGACGATCTCATCGATGTCGTCAACGAGACGGTCGCCCGCGCCGAGTCGAACGACACGACCCACCTGATCGGCATCGCCTCACCCACCGGCTGGACCGACGACGTGGAAGCGTTCGTCCAGAACGAGGACGCCGCCCGGTCTCGGTTCGACCAGCAGGTGAGCGTCTGTCTGGTCGACATCCAGTCCAACGAGCTGCTCTACGACCGGAACGACCGCCTCGTCTCCGAGAACGTCGATCTGTTCACGCGTGCGGTGGACAGCGAGCGCGTCGCCGACTGCATCGAGGTCCTGCGAAACGACTACGTCGACGACCCGATGACCGAAGTCGTCCAGCACCACGCAGTCGTCGACGAACACGACTTCGGCCCACACATCGTGCGGGCCGCTTTCGAACGACTGGCCGACGACGGCTACGGCGAGACTGGCTACCCCAACACCGCCGACGGGCTCTGTTTCGTCGTCAGCTGAATCGCCGTCAGACAGTCCAAAGCACCGTTTCCGCTGTTTTTGTCGATCAGTCCAGGCACCAGTTCAGCACGGAACTGCGATCGGACATCGAGCGTCGCGACACTTTCCGAATGGGCTGGCAGCGAAGCGCCAGAACGGCGGCGTTTGCGGTGTATCTCGTGTGGCTATGCAGCTCAGTGAGAGTCTCCAAAATGGAGAGAAAATTCAAAATAAAATAGGGAGTAAGAGTTAAGTAGTAATAGAGTATACTGATAGGTGTAGTTGGAAAGGGAAGCAGATGGAGCACTGGAGTGATATGAAAACATGAAACTACGAAACTGGATCCGCGACGCCACGGGAATCGGCAGCAACCGACACATGCTCGACCCACGAAAGTATCCCGAAAAGGAACTGCGCGGCGACATTCACGACGTGCAGTTCGAACTCAAGCAGAAGCGCGCACAGCTCAAGCAGTTCAACAGCAAGTATCAGGAGATCATCGAGGCCGGCGCAGAGGCGTCGTCGATCGAGCGCGAACCACTGAAGATGAAGGCCGATAATATCGAACGCCAGTACAAGTTCGCCGCGAAAAAGTACCAGCAGCTTACGAAGAAGCTCGGGCTCCTGTACGCGATCCAGGGGACCCGCGACCTGCTACTGGACGCGGCCACGGACCTGACGATCGATGCGGTCCTCGAAGACACCGACGCACAGGCGATCCAGTCGGCCATCCGCGACAAGCTTCGCGCCAAGCGCTTCGAGGACGAGCAGATCGACCAGATTCTCACGGAGTTGGACTTCTCCGCCGAGATGGAGGCGTCGGTCGGCGGATCGACCGCTCTCGAGACGGACAAGCACGGCGAGCGGATGAAGGAAATCTCTGAGGCCTCTGCGACGCTGGAGTTCGACCTCGACGAGGAACTGGACGACGAAGAAGAGAGCGAACCACTCAGCATGCCCGACGGCCCGCTGACGAAGTGATACTGCCGGCTTACACTGTCTGGAGTTACTGTTTCGACATGGTCGCGACGTGTGTCAGAGACGAACAGCCGGCAGTATTACGCCGTTTCGGTCCGACAGAGACCGACCGTGACGTTGTCCGGTCCGCCTCGATCGTTGGCTTCCCGGATCAGATCTGTCCCCGCGGCTTCGAGCGACGTGGCGTCGAGACAGGTCGCCTCGATGGCGTCCTCCGGAACGGGGTCGGTGAGCCCGTCCGTACAGAGCAGGAGCCACCCCTCCGAGATCGACTGTGTGTACAGGTCGACGTCGAGGTCGTCGGCAGTCCCGATCGCCTGGGACAGCACGTGACTCATCGGGTGGTTCGAGGCCTCTTCTGGCGTGATCTCGCCCGCCTCGACGAGTTCCTGGACCTGCGATTGGTCGGTGGTTACCTGCCGGAGTTCCTCGTCGACGTAGTAGGCGCGACTGTCCCCGACGTTGGCGATCGTCGCGGTGTCGTCCGCGACGAGTGCAGCGACGAGCGTCGTCCCCGGCGTCTTGCGCTCGCCCGCCGCGAGGTCGGTCACGGCGTCGTGTGCGGCCCGGAAGCCGCGTTCGAGCAAGTCCTCCGGCCGGTCGGCGGCCTCTGGCGTCTCCGACGTGACGGTTTCGAACAGTCGCTCGACGGCCGTTGCACTCGCTTCGGCACCCTTCGAGTGGCCTCCCATGCCGTCGGCGACGACGACGAGTTCGCGCCCGTCGTCGAGCGACGCACAGCGAGCCGCATCCTCGTTTTCGGAACGCTGCTGGCCGACGTTGCTGTGACAGTAAGAGATCATAGTTGAGCTGCGACGAACGGATCGTGACCGATCGGTTATCACGCGTCGCAGATAACTGTACTGCCGGGCGAGGGGACGACGGTTCGGTGGCCGGGCCATCGCATCGGTTTTCACGCTGCTGGACCAACACCGAGACGATGGCGGACACGACAGTGACGGTGTACACCCGGGAGGAGTGTCACCTCTGTGAGGACGCACTCCAGACGATACGGACGGTGACACAGTCGGTGGCTCGGTCGGTCGACATCGAAGTCGTCGACGTCGACGAGGCGTCGCTGGGCGAGGAGTACGGCGACCGCGTCCCCTACGTGCTCGTCGACGGCCGGCCGGCGTTCAAGTTCCGCGTCGACGAACGGGAACTGCGACAGAAGCTGGTGGCCTGACCGACGTTCGCTCTCGATCCGGCCAGCGGACTGGTCGGTTTTTGGTGGGAAGGTACACGGTGGCGTTCGCCCGGCTAGCGTTCCTCGGTTTCTCTACCAGACAGGACTCTGTCGCGCGAATATCTCCGGCAACAGAGGGACGGTCGGCGACGGAGAAGTGACGCGTATGCCTAGTATCCCGTCACTGTTCGGCGAGGACGACGACTCACTGTTCGGAAGCTACGACGAGTTCGATCCGGACCACAACCCGATGCCCGACAGATTTCTCGAAGGTCACGACGTGCTGGCGGGGAGCGACCACGTCGCGTTCCACCGGTTGGCCCGGGAGCTGTTCGAGGACCGAAAGGTGTACGACATGACCTTCAACTACAATCTCGCGCGTCTGAATCTCGATACCCGGCACAAGAACGCCGGCTATCGGTACGCCGTCGAACGCGACGACCCCGACGACGCCGTCGACGACGAGCGCGTCGATCGCGTCCTCCGCGCAGAGTTTACGCCAACGACGCCGTTCTGCCCACAGACCCACACGCTCACGATCGGCTCGTTCCGGGCGTGGAACGGGCTCGCTGCTCGCCACGAGTACGACCTCGTGCGGGTCCGACCAGCACCGATGCACCACCAGAGCGAGGAGATCAGCGACCAGCTCGCGGAACTCGAACGAAAGTACCTCGAAACCGACGACGAGACCGTCGTCCCGGAGGACAGCGATGCGGTCGGCTCGAACCCGATGGAGCGAAGCATGCAAAGCGAAGGTTCCAGCCGTGGCTCGTCGGATGCCCCATTCTAAAGTCGTCTCCGGGAGCAGACGGTACCTATCCGGTTGGTTCCTCGTCTTTCGGGAGACGTCGGCCACACTCCGGACAACGCTCGTCCGTGATCGTCAGCTGGCGGTCACACGCCGGACAGTAATCCCGATAACACGCAGGATCACCCATGATGCTCGTTGTTAGCCCATCGGATTAGATGTTACTCAAGGGAATCGTCGTGCCACCCGGTCGGGGACACCGTCGTCGACGGATGGAACCGTTCGGCGTCCCATTCACGTCGCTGATCTCCGGTCGGTGACGCCTCACGCACCGAGCGCACGCGGTACTCGGAAGCGTACATGTATCGAGAGAGACTCCGTCCCGGCGACCCGAGCAAGGGGCTTCCGTGTAACCTCGGCCGAATATCTCCGCCACGAGAGTTAGCTTCGGGCGGCCGAATCTTCCGGTGAGGAGAACCCACACGCTATGCCGGACTCACGAACGCAGACCACTGCCGAACAGACGGACGCGCTCTTCGACAGATACACGCTCCCGAAGGTCGCTCTGACCGTCATTTTGCTGGCCGCGCTGGTCGGCACGTGGGTCTCGACGAGACTCAGCGGAACGACAGCGCCGATCGTCCCCGTGGCCAAGTGGGCGTACTTCGTCGCACTTGGCGTCCTCACGGGAGGGCTCGTCTGGAAGCACCTCTTCGTGCGCCCGTCCGACCTCGGTGACGAGGCCGCCGGCTACTGCGCGGAGATGTACGACCGGTTCGACCGTATCGCTCTCGGTTCCATCGCCGTTTTCGTCGTCGGGGGAGCAGTCGTCCTCTGGGAGTATCTGAGCGCGTTCGGACGGACGGCAGGCGTTCTCGGATACGCAGCGCTGGTCGGCGCGTGGCTCGCGTTGGCAGTCGTGACGACACGTCGGAGTGGGTCCGTCGAGCGCCAGTTCCGGAGTCCGATCGGGCTGGCCGGGCTCGCCCTCGCACTGGCGGTCGTCGTCGCGACGGCCACCGCAGACGTCGCGATGCGCAGTCTCGATCCGATCGCCGTAGGCGTCCGGATACTCCACCTCACGGCGTTTGCGGTGTGGATCGGCGGCGCAGTGTGGAACATCTTCGTCGCCGTTCCGACCGGACAGAAGCGGCCGACGATCGGCGTCGTCCGAGCGGCGGGCCAACAGCTCGAGCGCTTTCGGTGGGCGGTTCGGTTCATCATCCCGACGCTGCTCGTGACTGGTCTCTTCCAGGCCGTGGACAGTCTGGGGAGGGCCGTCGCGTCGTATCTCGGGAGCGGCGTCGGCGTGGCCGTCCTCGCGAAGGTGGGGTTCGTCGGTCTGCTGGTCGTTATCTTCAAGCTCTGCCCCATGTGGCGGGCCTGTTCGCCGATCGAAGGTGTGTGTGAGCTCGACGAGGTCGGCGAGAGCGACCCCGGAGAGAACGAACCGGCGGACGACGACCCGCTCACGGAGGTGACGAGCGATGACTGACCCGACGATTCCCGACACCGCGCCCGATGTCGAGCCGGAGATGACCGTCGACAACCGGGGTCGTGGCTGTGCGAGTGGGATCGCTCGGGTACAGCGAGCGCTCGAAGACTTGCCGGACGGTGCCGTACTGGTCATCCGGAGCACCGACAGCCGAGCCAAACGCGAGTATCCACAGCTCGCAGCGCAGACGCCACACGAACTGCTCGCCATCGAGAGCGAGCGCGGACGCCTCCTCCGCAAGGAGTACACGACCTACCTGGAGATACGTCGGGAGTGAGCGCGTCCGCCGGTCGTCCCTCCCGGAGAGTCACAGCTGCGATGGAACGTGGGTCGTGTGGACTCCCACGACGATCAGTCCTCGATCGTCACGTAGTACGGCCCGTCCCAGTCACGCACCCACTCGGGGGCTCTCGGGTGGTCCGCCAGCAGGTTAGCCTCGTAGGACTCGTCCGGGTACGGGTCGTCCGCATCGTCGGTCGCGTCCATCCGCGGGACGCGGTAGGTAGCCCCGTCTCGCTCGCGGGTGGGGATTAGCTGTCGCCGGTCCCAGTCGTGGGACTCGCCCGGCGAGTCGACCCACTCCTGGGGATGGAACGTGATTGCGACTGTCTCGGTGTCGGGATCGGTGCCGTTCGCGCTGTCGGCGTCGGCCATCGTCAGAACGGTGCGTTCGACGCGTCGCCGACCGTTTCTTTCCGGCCGGACGGTTCGCTGCCGGCCACTTTCGTCTTCCCGATCAGCACTCTGAACTCACCGGGCTCTTTCTGTCGATACTCCCAGCGGAACGCCGGTCCAGTCTCGGCCTCGAACTGGTGGTACAGCGGTTTGGGGTCGTGGTCGTTGACCAGCACGAACCCCGTTCCCGCCGTCAGGTCGTCGTACGCGGCGAAGATCTGCTCGTGGCGCTGGGCCGGCGGTAGATCGCGCACGTCCAGCTCTTCGAGGACCTCGACCGCCTCGTCGTCGGCCTCCGTCTCGTTCGTGTCCCCGGAACCGTCGGCGTCGCCGCCGGCCGCTTTCGTGATTTGGACGCGACAACGACCGGGCTCGTTCTCGACAATCTCCCAGGAGAAGGCGTTTCCGTACCGTTCCTGGAACTCCCCGCGGAGCGGTCGCGGCTCGTGGGGGGCGATCAGCTCCATCGTCCCGCCCTCGGGGATCATCCCGTAGCGGTGGTGAATCGTCGGGTGGCGCTCTTCTTTGGGGATGTCGCGAACGTCGTAGCGGGTGACGACGCCCTCGTCGTCGGCGTCGGACTCGCCGGTCTTGACGACCTCGACGTGCCAGCCGTCGTCGCCGCGACTGCTGTACTCCCAGTCGACCACGTCGCCGTGCATCGACCTGAGTTCGTGATACAGCGGTTTGGGATCGTGGTCGTTGAGCAGGACGAACCCCTCGTCGGCCCCCAGTTCGTCGAAGATCGCGAGCAGTGCCTCGTGGCGGCGCTGGGGCTTCAGGTCGCGAACGTCGATCGTTCCCAGGTCGCCCGCCAGCGGATCGCGCTTGGTCACGCTGAGTTCCCGCGGCTCCTCGTCGGGATCCGCGTACATCCACTCGATCTCCCGGTCGTGTTCGATCTGGTAGCGGACCAGGTGGTGATCGAGGTCGCGATCCGCCACGATCTCGACGGTGTCCCCGGTCTCGGTCTCCGACAGCGTGTCGAACAGCGTCCGGCGGTGCTCGTCTTCCGAGTGCTCTCGCAGGTCGAGTTCCGTTGCCATCTCTACGGTCCGTTTTCGCCCCGATCCCATTACCTCCGTGGCGAATCCTTTCGGGACCGTGATCGAGGACCCGACAGTCGAGAGCGACCCGCGGGCGGAGATATTCGGCCGAACACACTCGACCGTCTCGCTCGAAACTCGGGGACACGGAGACGGTAGCCGTCGGTCGAGAGTACGACACCGACGAGAGCAGTCGCGTGTGTAGACCACGAAACCACGAACAGCTGCCGGCCCGCAACACACCACCAATGGACGAAGCAAACACGGCCGACGACGCAGTCCCAGTCGAGTGGCGGCAGGTCCCGCCAGACGAGGTGTCACCCCCCATCGTCCGAGAGCGCCCGTATCTGGAACTGAAACTCGAACATCCCGGGCTCGAGCCGACCGAGATCGGTGACCGGTTCTTTCCGGACGCGGTGCCGTACGAACTCGGCGCAACGTCGCGAGTCTTCTACTGGCGACCCGCGTTAGCGTCATCGACTGCGGAACCGCGGGACTGGGAACTGGCCTGTGGAACCACGCACGAGCTCGTCGGGTTCGACTCGTTGCCAGCGGAGGGGCCACCGCTCGTCACGGAGGGCGCGAGCGGGACGACGGTCGTCGTCGATGGCACCATCGGCGGGGACGTGACGACGAGCCACGTCGGGGCCTACGCAGCCCCGGCCGTCTCGATCGAGCGACACGTCGGGTCGGCGGTCGAACTGAAGGTCGACGGGACTCGACACGACCTGTCGCTGGGGCAACGGCGTCGGATACGCCTCGCCGAGCAGCGCGTCGAGCCCGTCGGGGCGGACGGTCGCCCGAAGACGATCACTCCGGAGCTCGTCGTCCGCTTCCCCGGCCGGCGCGAACTCCACCACCCCGCACCGGGAACGACGTACCGACTGTTCCCGGCTTTCGGTCTGGACCTCGAAGAGCTCCCGAATCCGCTCTCGGTCCCCACGGCGACCGGCGAACTCGACGATCTGGCGCTCGCGACGGCGCTCGGCGTCGACCTGTCACGGCGACCGTACCCCGAGCGCGCCCTCTGGCAGGCGTTTGCCTACACCGCGTTCGATCCACACGCCGACGCGACGCCCGATCTGACGCAGCTCGCGACCGGGCAGATCGTCCTCGAAACCGGCGAACGACGCGACGCCGGCCACAGTCCCACGCCGTGAGTCGCGAGTGGTCACCCCGTCCGTCTGTACGTCGCCGCGACCATCGCTGTCAGGGTCGTCAGAACGAGGAGTTTGAGGCCGACGAGGTGGCCGAGGCGTGAACCCAGCACCGCAGACGGTGCGAGCCCGAGGAGGCGATCGGTCTGATAGAGTCCGGTTAGGACCACCAGCGCGATCACGACCGGCAGGTGGCGGCGAAACGCTCGCGCCTGAGACCGCAGCGCGTCCCCGGCGTCGGGACGGGATCGCACCGTCGGGAGGACGACGAAGTTGTGCCAGCCGGCCCCACCGATCCACAGGGAGACGGCCCCGAGATGTCCCGCCCTGATCGCCCAGTCAAGAACCGTCGTGTTCGTCTCGATCCAGGCGAAGCTACCGAGGGAGACGAGAACGGTACCGAGAAGCACCGATCGAAGTGGCCCCGTCAGAGCCGAGTCCGCTCCGGCGTACCGAACACCGAACCACGGGAGGAGTCCGGCGACGAGACCGACACCGAGCACCCGGGCTCCAAACGACGGACCAGCCGTCCCGGTGACGACTGCGGTGGTGCCAGCGAGCGCAGAGCCCACGACTGCGACCGCCTCCAACCGTCGCCACCGGCGGCGAACGTGCCGACGATCGCCACACTCCTCGAAGCCGCTCTCGTCGAAGATGACGAGTCGCCAGTAGAGGCCGCCGCCGAGCAGCCCCGCGGTGACGACGAGCAGCCAGAACAGTATCCGAACCCAGAAAGGACCGCCCGCGTGCGTGAGCCAGACGCCAGCGAAGGAACCGCCGAGTAGCAAGCCGAGGACGAGCCGTGGTCGGAGGGTCCGCATCGGAACGGCCTTTCCCAGTACCGTCGGTCCGTCGCGCTCGTTTTCGCTCGCCTCCATACCACCTATCTAGGGCGTCCTAAACTAAACAGTACGTCGGGAGATGTTCGGCTCGACCGACGTGAAGCGGTTGGCGCCTCGCCTTCCGGGGGTGATCAGGCCGGCGTATTCTCGACGCGGCTCGCGCGGTCGGACGGGATTCGACCGAACGTGCCCCCCGAGTTCAGTCCGCCCCTCGCTTCGCTCCCTCGGCGAACTTCGCGAAACCGGCTGCGTCGCTCACTCCCGGCGAGTAGCGTCGTTCGGCCGACAGAGTATCCGAGACGGGACGAATCGGTTCGGCACTACGCTTTCACACGTGTCCGAGGAATCGTACGGTATGGCTTCGGAGTCCCAAATGGACCCCTCGTCGTTCGGGCCGTCGGAGACGGAGCGGAGTGGGGCACGCTACCTCTTCGCGATCTCCGTCCTCGCCGAGTCACGGACCGATCGAGTTGCGACCGGCGAGCTACGGAAGTACATGGGCGTGACCGCCGCGAGCGTCACGGAGATGGTGACGAAGCTCGACGGCCGAGGACTGGTCGAACACGAGAAGTATCAGGGCGTGGCGCTGACAGAGCGGGGAGAACAGGTCGCGACGCAGGCCGGCTGGCGACTCTGCGTCGTCGCGACCTTCTTCGATTCGGTACTGGACGTGACACTCGACGAAGAGACGGCGTTCGACATCGGGTTCGTGCTGCCGGAGACCGGCCTCTTCCGCCTGCGTGCGCTCGCCGATTCGGCCTGTCTCGGGCTCTGTCCGGATTCGGACGGCGACGCGCAGTGTGTGGCCTGAGAGCGTCGGCGAGCCACAGAAGTGGTTGATTGACGGCCCCGGAGCGGGAGCGCCGTCGGTCGCGAGACGGTGCGTCAACGGCTCGCCCCGCCTGCGAGGCTCGCGGGCCGTCGAGTCAGTCGTGCGCGACCGGCTATGCGCTGGCCGGCAGCTGTCGTTCGACCTCGGCGAACAGCACGTTGTTCTCCTTGTGGACGTGGCGGTGGGTGTCGGTTTCGAGTCGTTCGAGCCGTTCGAGCATCGCCTCGTAGCTGGCACAGGCGTCGTCGGGGACGGCGTAGCCGTCGGTGAGCGCCGCGAGCCGTTCGAGCCGGTTCGCAGTTTCCGCGTGGTCCGCCTCCAGCTCGGCGATCTCGTTTCCGAGTGTCGCTCGCTGGGCGTCGGTCAGCGACTCTCCGCGGTCGAGTGTCTCGACGATCGGGAAGAGGTCGGTTTCCTCCTCGTCGATGTGGCGTTTCATCTCCTCGGCGAGTGCGAGGTACTCCGACCGAAGTTCCCGTAGCTCCGGATGGTTCTCGTCGTGGACCCGCGCGACTTTGCGAACGAGTCCTTCCAGCGAGGGAAGCTCTTCGCGGAGGTACTGGTGGTGCGTCGAGACGATGTCGGCGATCAGTTCCGCGTGGGTCTCCCAGTCGTCGCCGTCCGGTGCTTCTTCGACGCCCGCCAGCCGCTCGCGGAGGTCGTCGAGGTCGATCCCCTCGGCCTCGCAGGCGGCTTCGAGGGTCGTGTCTCCGCCACAGCAGTAGTCGAGCCCCACCGATTCGAAGACCGCCGCGTAGGCCAGGTTGTCTCGAACGAGCGCGCCGAGTGATCGCGTCGGATCGATCGCGTCAGTCATGGATTCGTCTGAAACGTCGTCGAGAGCGTTCTTGAGGATTCACCCGAACAGTTCCGACCGATCGACGGCCGACTTCGGCCGATCGCACGTCCGAATCAGTTCGGGAAAGAATTCACGTTCGATCCGTCGCCATCCGAAGACGCAATAGTTTAGGTAAACCTAAAATGATTCGAGAACACGTCACACACATCAGGACGGCGGTGGATCGGCGGTCGATTCCCACGCGGGTCGGGATCACGGTGCTTGCGCTCCTGTCGCTGCCCTTGCTCGGCACGGCGGTTCGGGCGGTCGGTCGGGCTCTCGAACTCGGGTGGCTGACGACCCCACTGCTGGTCGTCGCTCACGTCCCGGTCGTCGTCGCGCTGATCGCGCTCTGGTCGATCGGCTGTGACATCTGTCGGTGAGGTCGGTAGCCGGCGACCCGACGATCCAGCGCCGGCCGAGTGTAGTCAGCTGGACGACGCCACGACCTCGGAAGGAGCGTCGTCGTCCCGGTACTCTTTCAGCACCCGTCCTTCGGCGCGGTGAAGGATCTCGCTACAGGTCGACTTCGCGACGCCCAGCTCGTCGGCGAGGTCGACGAGCGTGGTACGTCGGGGCGTGTCGTAGTAGCCCCGTTCGATCGCCTCGTCGAGCACCCACTCCTGGCGTTCGGTCAAGAGCGAATCCGATTCGGGCTCCTGTCGGATTCGCTCAACGGTGTACTGGATGCCGAAGTCGTCGAGCGTCTCGCCGAGTTCCGAGAGCGTCTCCTGTGGGAGTGTCGCTTCGAGCGTCATCTGTCCGTCCACGACTTCGAACGGCATCTCCAGCGGTACCCCGGAGTCTTGCAGCGAGGTCAGCAACAACGGGACCGTCGTCTCGACTTGCACGCGGGTCGTCCCGGCCTCGGTGTCGAAGACCGTCAGGTCGGTCACGGAGTCGTACTCCCGGAACTCCGCACAGATCGTGTCGGCGTCGTCGCCGAGAATTTCGATTCTGGCGACGCCGCTGGCGGTGTTGGCCGTCGCCGCGAGCACGCGAAACCGCGTTTCGGGATACGCACGGGACAGTTCGCTGATCCAGACCGACTTCGGAACCGTGATCGTGAGTTCTGCGTAGGGCATGGTGGAATCGAGGGACGCACCGGCGTGTCCGAGAGGACCGCTCCGGTTCTGTGTACGGGCGTGTTTTAGGTGGGGCTAAAAATACGTTGGCGTGAACATCATCGGGTCTGCCGTATATTAGGCACGGTCTAGTTGAGGGATTGAGGAACGAGCAGGCCGTAGCGAGAACTGTCCATGGAACTCGCAGACCTGCTCAGCAAAACGTTAGAAACGGACGATCAAGACGTTTGGGAGAACGAGCGCACTCCGACATCCGTCCGGCGATTTGGAGTGCGTCTCCACACGTCGGGACTGTCGATCAGGGAGACGGTGGCGATCTTAGAGTTGCTGGGTGTCGATCATTCCCATGGTGCGGTCTGGAATTGGGTGCATACGCTGTCTGAAGCACAGAGCGACCCGCCGACGTTCACGAGAGCAAACTCTCGTGCAGCCCATCAGATCGCAAGCGATCTGAGGACGGCAGCGCCGTCGCGGGTCGCGGTCGATGAGAAACAGATCGAAGTTGACGGTGAGAAAAAGTGGTTGTACGCCGCGATCGACACTGACTCAAAGTTACTGCTCGAAGTCGACGTATTCAGCCGCCGTGGGACTGATCCCGCAGCGGCGTTTCTGCACCGACTCACTGAGAAACACGATCTCGGCGACACAGAGTTTCTCGTTGATGCTGGTGGCTATCTGACTGCCCTCGCCCGTCACGAATTGAGCGGTCGGCTCGACTATCGAACCCGGAACCACATCGAAAAATGGTTCCAGACCGCCACCATGCGAATTGACCGCTTTCACACGTACTGGCGGGGCAGTCAATCGAGCGCCAGACAGTGGTTACGACGCTTCAGACACCACTACAACCACGAACGACCGAATCAAGCGCTCGACGGACGAACGCCAGCCGAGGAAATCCAGAACTAGACAGTGCCGCTGAGGCCGAAGATTTGCTTTGTTAATAGGATGTCGACTTACTATGCCGATGATTCTATCGCGTCTTTGATGAGATGGGGGAGTTGCTTCCGCTTGTATTCGACACGCTCTACTGGAGACTGAAACTCTATTTTTGTCAGTAGGTCGTCCTCAAGCGCAACTCCAGCCATAGAATGAAGGTTACGAAGAAGTTTTGTGTTTTCTTTGAAAATCGGCTCCGAGAGTTGGCCAATCCGCTGGCTGACAGTCGTTTCCCGCTCGTAATCTCGATACGCCTGAAGCGCATCATCGTATCGCGACGTGTTATCATCAAGTTCGCCGAGAATCTGGAAGTCACCACAATACTCGTGGAATGCTCCCTCCTCGACAACGGTCGTCGCCAACTGCTCTTGAAACTCATCAGCCATCAATACTCCCTGTCTAGCTTTTGTGGAGTGCATCTTATCGCGACCGGCCATTCGGAAACAGAATGTGGATTTCAATAACAGCGAGAGACCGGATGACACTTGATCTACGTAGTTCGGTACAGACTCTCCCAGTTCCCGGTATGCAGCGAAGGCATAGTGAAAGCCTGCACTCGCAACTTCCCCCTCGTTACAAAGATCGTCAGCTGTACACTCTATAGACTGAGAGTTGTCTTTGGACATGTTAGCAATTGTACTCGCTTGCATCTTTGCCGTTCGGATCTTGCAGTTCATTTTCAGCACCGCTTCCTCCGTTCCAATTCCCACGGAGCTCCGTCAACACGGTCGCACTGTAGAGAGGATGTTCTGGATGTTTGTTCGCAACGACAAGAATCATGAACCAGACCCCGTTTGCGCCCTGTCCCACACAATAAAACCCGTCGCTGACACTCCAAATACGGCTGTTTAGTGGATTCTGTAGTGCATCAGTGTCATGAACAACTGAAGTCTCTCGCTTCAACTCCTTCGGTTTAGCGTCCTATCCCGACGCCATCTATGGTTCAACACAGCCTCTCACCCGGATCGGTGTGGTAGATCAGGTCAATCTCGTGATCGGTGACCTCCGTGCGTGGCTCCGGGTCGTCGTCGGTAGTGGGTTCGTCTGGCAGCGCGTCGGTGCCGTCCTCGGAGAGTTGCTCGCCGTACTTCGTCTCCGACGCCGGGACGCCAGTGCCCGGCATCGGATCGCCAGCGTCGCTCATCGCAGGCACCCCCGGATGGAACCCTTATAAGACGAAGTCCGTAGCCGGGCCGTTTCGGTCGGCAGCCCTCCAAAGTGTCGCCAAATCGGGATTGGCCCAGAAGTCGGCTTAGCTACCGAGAGGCGCGGAATCAGGCTTGTAGCAACCGCCATTCCGGCGGTTGCTCTCCGGCACCACTTGGAGGCAATATACCCCGCCACTGCCCACGAAGTTCGCGGTAGACTAGGTGCCTTCTTCGCCCTCGCCCATGTATTGTGTATGCTCGAGGTTGTATTCGACGTGTCAGTGTTCGACGTTTCGGCAGTCATTGCACTCTTGAAGATCCGCTTTTCAGACTCGGAGCCAGAATCGGGCGACTCACCAGACATCGACTGGTCGAACGCAGACCCAGGCGTCGGCGTGGCGGAAGCCGACGACGGATCGACCGTCATCTGGCAGCGCTGAGCGATCAAAGAGTGTGTTCCGGCGTCAGTCATCGTCCGACCCCGGATCGACCGACTGGCCACCGTCGGTCACGGCCTCGCCCGCTCCGTCGGCGGCGTCGCCCATCCAGTCAATCTGCTGGATCATGCCGCCCTGGGCCTGCTCGGTGTCCTGGTAGGGGAACGTCACCGACAGCCCAGCAGGCGCACGGAGCGCGTCGAAGACGCCGCGGTCGGCCAGCGGGTCGCGGTCGTCGCGGCCTTCGTCCCGTGGCCCCAGTGGCTCGACACGACGAGGTCGTCGCCGGGCAGCTCGTGTTCGCACAGCCACGGGACGTGGGCGTTCTCGCGGTCGGTCTCAGTCATCTCGATCCGCCTCCTGCTGTTCGGTAGCCGCGTCGACTGACCGATCATCTAAGTTTCGAACCGGAGATGAGCGACTTCAAGGAGAGCGTACAGTATTCCGGGCCCCGCGAACACGAGACCCTCGTCCATTATCCCCAGTACTGCCTGTAAGAGCCCGATCAATATCATCGCAATTCCGATGATCTGCATCGTTCTTACCTTTTCTATGATATCTGTTCCATGCTCTAAGAACATGATATGTACTACTCATCTAAGCCACCTCCGCGTAGCCGACCAGCTCGCGTCAGTGCTGGAACCGCTGGCTAGTGGCGGCCCGGCGGAGACGATCTGTATCTTCGGCCCGTCGGGAACGGGCAAGACGACACTGGCGCGCTACATGGCCAGGCAGATCGCCTCCCACGGCGATGTCCGCTGGGGCTACGTCGACACCGCCCGCTGGTCGACGCAGACAGGACTCATCCACGAACTCTTGCGCGACTGTGGTATCGGCTCCGGTTCGCGTGCAGAACCGTCAGCGGTGATCGAGTGTCCTGACGGCATCTCGCCGTCGCGACGAGGCCGACGACACGACCTCTGAATAACTGCTGATTTTGAGGCCGATCTCCGGCGGCGAGTCGACGGGCGTCCGGATCGGCGACGTGTCACGCGACCGCTTCCTCAGCGTCGTCGAGATCCTGCTGGATCACTGGCAGCACATCAACCACATCTCCGAGGAGCGTACCGACGAGCTGTACTCCGACGCCCAGGCGATGAAGTCGGAAAGACGACATCCGCGACAAAGAGGCGATCGAGCGACTGGTCACCGACGCACTCCGACACAAGGACTTCGCCGCGGTCGTCGACATGATGCTCTCGACGTGGCGACAGGCCGGCCACAGCACCGACGCCGAGTCAAAGGCACTCATGATCGAAGCGATCCGGCTGCAGAACGAACCCGGCGTCTCCGAGCAGGACGTGATCGAGACGCTCTCCGACCGCGCACTGCCGCTGCCGGCAACATCCACGAACGAGAGCACATTCATCTGTGACACAGTCCACTTCTGTTGTCCCGCCGTCCCGTTATCGATGCGTGAGAACTGAACGGGGTGTTTTCAGGCCGTGTGAGAAAGCGGCAGTATGGTCCTTCAGGACGACTTTGGGCGGGCAGTGACGGAGGTTCGTGTCTCGCTCACGGACCGCTGTAACTTCGACTGTGTGTACTGTCACAACGAGGGACTGGGAGAGACGCGAGGACCGGCAACACCACGCGAGGACGAGCTTTCGGCCGAGGAGATCCGTCGGTTCCTCGGCGTCGTCCGCGAGTTCGGCGTCGACGCCGTGAAGCTCACCGGCGGGGAGCCGATGTTGCGCTCGGATCTGGAGGCGATCGTCCGCCAGGCCCCGGACGAGATGGAGGTCTCGATGACGACCAACGGGACCTTCCTCCCGGGCCGCGCGCAGGCCCTCGTGGACGCCGGTCTCGACCGCGTCAACGTCTCGCAAGACGCGATGGACCGAGAGGCGTTTGCCGATCTCACTCAGAGTGGTGCCTACGAGACAGTTCTCGAAGGCGTCGAGGCCGCACTTGATGCCGGACTATCGCCGGTGAAGCTGAACATGGTCGTCTTCGAGCCGACCGCTGGCTACGTCCCAGAGATGGTCGACCACGTCGCCGAGCGCGACGGGCTCCGGCTCCAGCTCGTCGAGTACATGCCCGAGCTCGCCGGCCACCCAGAGTGGGCGATCGACATCGACCGCGTCCACGGCTGGTTGGAGGACCGCGCCGACTGCGTCGAGACCCGCGAGATGCACGATCGGCGGCGGTACCACGTGCAGTCACCGGACTCCGAGAGCACGGGTGTGGTCGAGATCGTCGATCCCGTAGAGAACCCGCAGTTCTGTGCGAACTGTCATCGCATCCGCGTGACCCATGACGGTCGGCTGCGAGGCTGTCTCAACCGACGTGACGATCACGAATCGATCCGGGGCATGTCTCGGGCCGAGATCCGCGAGGCGTTCGTCGAAACGGTGAGCAACCGCGTCCCGTACTACGGAGAGTACCTCGTCGAGGAAGATGGCGACTGGGTGCGCAACGAAAAGTACGTCGAGACGACTGCTGCAATCGGCTCCTCAGATTGATACTGTCGGCCGCCACTGTTTCGAAAATTTAGAGCACCGAGGTCGCGAGCTGCGACACCGACAGACGGCGACGGTATCAGACACGTCAACGTCACCCGTTCGTTCTCAGTGAGTGAGAACCAGCCGGGTTCGTATACCTGCGCTGGCTGTAGATACACCTATTGGATATGCAAGGTACTACGACAAAACAGCGAGACGACGGACGGGATCTCTATGTCGCTTTCGATATCAAACCCGTACTCGACAGTGACTGTCCACTCGACGAGTTCGAAGACGCCGACGGCGACGTCGTCGAGGTACGACAGCAGTTACTACACGACCAGTGTCAGACCGAGATGGCGATTCAGTCGGAGGAAGCTCCCGCGTCTCCGGGTTGCGAGGAGGCAGACATCGTTCACTCGGCGAGTGAGGTCGACGGAGCCTGTTTCTGTGCTGTCTTCGGTACGTTCGACTGTATCCCGGAGATCGTCGACGTCACCGAGGAGTCGGTCCGCGTCGAGACGTATCTGCCCGACAGGAACCGGCTCACCGAGTTGGTCGAGTCGTTGAGGGACGTAACGAGTGAGTTGCATCTGCGACAAGCTCGAAACGAATCGACACGGGGACGGACGAGACGAGCGGACAGACCGTCACACTCGCTCTCGACGACGTTACGGAAAAACAGCGTGAGGCCGTTACGCGGGCCGTCGCCGCCGGCTACTACGCGACGCCACGCGAAACGTCGCTGGAAGAGCTGGCCGACGATCTCGACATCTCGAAGTCGGCGTGCTCGCAGCGTTTGAACGCCGTAGAGTCGACGCTTACCGTCGGGGCATTTGCGAACGCGACCACCAACTAATACGGCCGGCTGTACGTCTGTGAACGATTTCGCCACCCCGGGGTGGCGAAGATCCTCACGAAGTTACAGCCGGCAGTATAAGGATTGCACCGGTCGAGCGACGACGACCAACACCGCCAAGCCTTCGTTTGTGACGTATTTCGGCAGTCCGAGGCGACGAGTTCTGTCAAACGGCGAGAGTGATCTCGGCGACCGACGAGACGCGACACGCGCCTCTCGACGACGATGTCGACATCCACCCCCATTTAAACCACTTCATAATCCACAAGAAGGGATATCGACGGGAGCGGGCGATATTGAAACGTATGACAAAAGAATCGCAACCAGCCCACGAGCCGATACCAGAGTGGGACGAGGTTGCCGACGAGATCCTCGACGGGTGTGGATACGACCCGGATCTCGGGAAGCGGATGGCCGAAGACGCCATCAAGATCACGAACGGTGAGCTAACCGAGGAGGAGTTCCACGAGAAGTATCACGAGGAGGTCAAAGCAGAGTTCGGAACAGACGAGCGACCCACGAAACCGGAGGGATTCGATGACTGACGACGAGTTCACGGCCTCTCGCCGGGACGTTCTGAAGAGCGGTGCCGTCGCCGCGGTCGGGCTCGGCGGCGCGGACAGCGTGCTCTCGACGCTCCAACCCGCCGACGACTCGGGAGAAGCCGCCAACCAGGTCACCAGTTTCCTCGGTGAGGACAAGGTCTTCAACACCGCGTGTTCCCCGAACTGTCGGGGGAAGTGTTCCCTGCGAGCGTTCGTTCGGGATGGACGGATAAAGAAAGTCCAGCCCAACGTTCCCGAAGACGAGCGGTACAAGCGCGGCTGCATGCTGGGGCTCACCCACACGCAGCGCGTCTACAACGCGACGCGCTTGAAGTACCCCATGAAGCGCGTGAACTGGTCACCAGACGATCCGCAACCCGCTGGGCGCGGCGAGGAAGCGCAGTTCGAACGGATCAGCTGGGAAGAGGCGCTGGATTACATCGCCGACCAGATGGAGAGAGTCCGGGAAGAGTACCAGCCAGAAAGCGTCTACTTCGAGACCGGATCGGGCGATTACGGACTCAGTGGGTCGATGCAGGGGCAGTTGTCCGCCCTCTTTGGCGGCACCCAGATGTCCTGGTCGATCGACATCAACACCGGGCGAGGTTTCAGGCGGGTAACCGGGGCTGGCTGGTTCAACGCGAATACGAACTTCGGGGAGGACTGGGAGAACGCCAACACCGTGATCGTCTGGGGCTCCGACATCTTCGCTAGTAACCTCCAACAAGACGCCTCGATCCTCTTGGACGCCATCGAGAGCGGAGCCAAGCTCGTCGTCGTCGATCCAGTGTACACCGGCACGGCGTCGAAAGCTGATCTCTGGCTACCGGTCCGGCCGGGGAAAGATCCACACGTCGCGATGGCGATGATCCAGACGGTCCTCGACGAGGAACTGTACGACGCCGAGTTCCTCCGGAAGCGGACGCTCGCACCGGCGTTGGTCCGCGAAGACGACGGGAAGCTGCTGAAGACGGCAGACGTCTTCGAAGACGGTGACGAAGAGACGCCGGTCGCACTCGATGCAGCGACCGACGAACCGGTGGCCCTCGAACCGGAGACCTACGGCGAGTACAAGCTGTTCGGAGAGTACACCGTCGACGGCGTCGAGACACACACCGGCCTGACGGCGCTCGAACGCGAAGCGTCGAAGTACGAGCCCGAAGTGGTAGCCGATACGGCGGGCCTGCAGGCCGAGGACATCAGAACGGCAGTGCGCTGGCTCGCAACTCGCGGTCCCGGTGGTATCGCCTCTGGCTACGGCGTCGACCGCTACAAGTACGGACACGTCTTCGGGCAGGCCTACGCCACCCTCCTGAGCCTGACGGGTGATTTCGGCCGCCACGGGAACATTCACGCCTCACATCCCAGCGGCAGTGGCTACGACAGCGGTGGCTTCTTTGCTGCGGGTGAGGACGCCCCGGGAACGTCGCCGCTCCCTCAGTCGAAGATCATTACCGCGATGGAGAGCGGTGACCCGTACCAGATCAAGATGATGTACAGCCAGGCGTCGAACTTCCTCGCGAACCAGCTGCCCAACCGCCAGCGGTGGCTCGACGCCGCAGAGAACCTCGACCTCATCGCGGTTGCCGACATGCACCACACGCCGTCGGTACAGCACGCCGACATCGTCCTCCCGGCCTCACACTGGTTTACCCGCGAGGACATAATTAGTGCCGGGACTCACCCCCACGTGAACTACCGCGAACCGGCCCACGATCCGCTGTGGGAGGCGAAAGACGACTGGTGGATCATCAACCAGTTGGCCGATCGGCTCGGCTACGGTGACGAGTTCGTCTCGGACAAGAGCGAGGCGATCGAGCAGATTATCGCCAACGACGACCGAATCGACTACGACAGGCTCGTCGAACAGGGTTCCGTACACATCGACGACGACCCCGTCCTCTACAAGGGAGCGTTCAACACGCCGTCCGGTCGGCTCGAAATATACGACGAGGACGCACCGACCGAGAGTGGAGCAGATGTAGGAGAACCGGTCTCGCTGGAAGTCCCCGTCCCACTCGAGAGCCGCACCGACGACGACTGGGAGAACGCCGACGAGTATCCGCTCACGTTCATGCAAAAACACTCCAAGTGGCGGATTCACTCGCAGTACGAGTATCAGCCCTGGGTGCGGGAGATCAACGACCAGCCCCAGCTCGACATCAACCCGAAGACCGCGAAGCAACGCGGCATCGAGGACGGGGACTACGTTCGAGTGTACAACGACCGTGGCGAGATGGTCGTCAAGGCAAAGTACAACAACGGGATTCGCCCGGAGATGGTCAACACCGATCAGGGGTGGTGGGTCCGGGACTTCGTGCGGGGCCACCACAACGACCTGACCCACATGGACATCAGCGACGCGACGGGGAACTTCGCGTTCTACGACACGCGCGTGGAGGTCGAACCGGCTCCGGAGGACCTCGACACGAGCAAGTACACTGCAAACAATCCCCGCGGCTCGAACGCCGACGCCGCAGGGGGTGACTGACCATGACCAACTACGGACTCGTCATCGATCAAGAGCGGTGTATCGGGTGCCAGACGTGCGCCGTGACGTGTAAGCAAGAGAACAACGTCCCGATGGGACAGTTCTGGAACAGAGTGTTGACTGTCGGCGGCGACCACATCGACACGCCAGAGGGGTCGTACCCCGAGGACGGCGAGAGCGGGGACCTCGACATGCAGTACCAGCCAACGGCCTGTCAGCACTGCGAGAACGCACCTTGCGTGAAGGTCTGTCCGGTCAACGCGACGTACAAGCGCGACGACGGGATCGTGGAGATCGACTACGACAAGTGCATCGGGTGCCGGTACTGCATGGCTGCGTGTCCCTACAACGCTCGGTATTCAACTGGGACGAGCCACAGCACCTCCCAGAAGAGGGAACTGGGGACGTGGAAGAACGGCCCCAGGGCGTCGTCGAAAAGTGCACCTTCTGTAGCCACCGCGTCGAGGGAGGGCTCGATCCCGCGTGCGCGGTGAACTGTCCCGCAGACGCCCGGATCTTCGGCGATCTCGACGACGAAACCAGCACGGTATCGAAGTACGTGAACGAGTACAACACCGAGCAGTTGCTCGACGAGAAGGGGACCGATCCCAACACCTACTACGTGCAAGGCGAGATGACGCCGGGTCGGACGTGGACGAGCGACAAACTCGAATCGGAACTCGACGAACAGCCGACGCCCGAGGAGGCCGGCGACCCCGACAGCGAGCAGTCGATGCAAGGAGCCACTGCCGACCCAGTGTGGGGTGACGACTGATGAGTGGTGAAGTGACCGAGAGATCGGCGACGTCGACGGCCCGCAGCCCCGTGTTGTCCTCGTTCGGGGTCGTTTCGAAGGTCTGGCTCGGCCTCCTGGGCGTGCTCCTGGTCGCCGGACTCGGAGCGTGGGCGTACCAGCCTCAGCAGGGGCTGGTCGTGACCGGGATGCGGAACGTGTTCTCTTGGGGGCTGTACATCATGCTGTTCGTGATGTTCGTCGGGCTGTCGGCGGGCGGGCTCATCATCTCGAGCGCGCCGAAGTTCTTCCACTCGGACCGATACGAGGGGTTCGCGCGGCTCGGTGTGCTCGTGAGTCTGGCCTGTATCATCGTCGCGGGACTGCTCATCCTGCCCGACATCGGCCGCCCAGAGCGGCTGTATCAGTTCTTCACGTCGCCGGACTTTCGTTCGCCGATGGTCTGGGACTTCGGGATCGTCGTCCTGTACGGCGTGTTGAACGTCTGGTACCTCTGGTTGCTCACCCGGCGAGACCTCGCCGCCCGCGGATCGCGACTGGCCTTCGGGGCCGAGGACACGCAGGCCGGCCGGGATCGGGACCGGAAGCTGCTGTTCTGGACCGCCGCGGTCGCGTTGCCGACGGCAGTGATGCTCCACTCCGTGACCGGCTGGATCTTCGCGACGCAGGTCGGCCGCGGTGATTGGTTCAGCCCGCTGGTCGCACCGGTGTTCATCGCCAAGGCGCTCGTCTCCGGACTGGGGCTCCTGCTCGTGGTCTCGATACTGGCAGACCGCTACACGGGCTTCGACGCCGATCGGGACGAGCTGACGAGTCTGGGGAAGATGCTGGGTATCTTCCTGGCGTTTCACGTCGTCTACCTCCTGGCTGCCGAGCGCCTGCCACACGCGTGGGCAGACCACTTCGGCTTCTGGGCGATCACCAGCGAGTTCCTCATCGGAGACTCGGTCTACTTCTGGCTCTGGACCGGCGTCGGCGGGGCGCTACCGCTGGTGCTGTTGGCGACACCGCAACTCAGGAAGCGACTGTCCGTGATATTCGTCGCGGGCGTACTCGCCGTGTTCGGCACCCTGTTCGAAGGGGTTCGGCTGGTGTTCACCGGCTACGAGAGCGTGAACATCGACGCCGCGCCGGGCATCTCGCTGGGCGGTGAGTACGCGGGTGTCACGACGGATATCTGGGCCACGACGGGGGCGTACACGCCGACGGTGATCGAGCTGGTGGTGACCGCAGGTATCGTCGCATTCGGCGCACTGATCGTCACCGTCGGGCTCCGATACGTCCCGCTCCAGCGACAGACCGAGCAGGAGAGATACGCCCCAGACGGCGGAGGTGGCGGGTGTGACTGACGACACCGCGACGGCGGTCGACGACCCGACGGGAGAGACGAGACTGCCGACGGCCGACACGCTGGGCACCCTGGCGGTGTGCTGGCGCGAGCCGTCAGAGGAACTGCGTACCGCCGTCGAGTCGGATGCGATCGCGTGGCTCGACGAGAGCGAGGCGGCCGTCGATCTGGACGACCTGCGTGTCGAGTACACGCGACTGTTCATCGGTCCCGGTCCCGAACAGTGTCCGCCCTACGAGAGCGTCTATCGGGACGGCGACCACGACGGCGACGAACAGAACGTCGGTCCGGTGTACGGGCCGGCGACACAGGCGGTTGCGCGCTGGTACGCCGAGTACGGACTGGAGTTGCGGGACTCGAGATCGGAACCCCCAGACCACATCGCGACGGAACTCGAATTCGCCGCCTACCTCGCCGCCACCGAGGACGACGACACGCTGGAGCAGTTCCTCGACGAACACCCGCGCACGTGGATCGAACCGTTCGCAGCGCGACTCCGGGAGAACGATCCGGGGCCGTTCTACCGGGCGGTGATCGAGCGAACGATCGAAGTCCTCACACGGTGATCCGCCAGTAGCGCACCGTCGATGTCACCCTCCGCGACGGACGACGGCGTCCCTCGCAGGGTCGGTCCACGAGTCGACCAGTTCGCGCGCCGTGCAAAGAACTCCGGGCCGCCGTCGCTGATACGACCGTTCTCGTGTGATAGCCACTTGCACGCATATTTATGCATCTGTGACCAAAGATAGCAACTATGTTTGCTACCGTGAAGTCGTGGTTCGGCTCACTGTTTGGCGACAGTGACGACGGCCACCTGCTCGATCGTCCGAAAGAGGACCATCAGGTCAAACGTCAGGAGGCCGAACGGAAGCTCGACGAGCTCAAGAGTCGCCGAGAAGAGCTGAAAGAAGCGCTCGAGGACAAGCGCTCGAAGTACGAGTCGGCGAAGGAAGCCGGTAACGAAGAGCAAGCACAGGACTTCCTTCGCGACGCAGAAGAGATCAAAGAGGAGCTCGAAACCGTAAGAGGGCGTATCGACGAGACGAGCAAACAGCGGAATCTGGCCTCGAACCTGGCGAACATCAAGGAGATCGGCGAGAGCCGGGGCGACGACTACTGGAGCCAGCTCCGGGAGATGGAACAGAGCGAACTGGTCCGGCTGTTCCAGCGAGAGGAGATGAAAAACGAGGAGCTACACGACGTGCTCGGTCAGACAGATACGCTCTCTTCGAACACCCTGGACTCGTTCAGTGAGGGCGCGAGCCAGCTCCACACTGGCTCTGAACTCGAAGAAGAGTGGAGCGACGACACCCCCGAGACCGACGAAGAAGTGAGCGAAGAGCCCACAGCAGTGGGGGACATCGAAACGGAATCGGACACACTGAGCGAAGACGGCGACGACGAGACCGTCGAGTTTTCGTAGCGGTTTTCTCCGATATGGAGATCCAGTAGAGTGGGTTTAGTGCCAAAGTTTTATTATGGTGCCTACCATGTACTCGTATATGGTTCAGTTCAGAGACTGGATACCAGGTAGCTGGGGCGGAAGTTCGAACGAGCTCATGGAGAAAGACGCCGACGAACTCGATCTCGAAGCGCGGACCTTCGAAACTCAGATCGAGCTGAAAGAACAGGAGCTCGAACGGCTGGATCACCAGTTCGAGCAACTGGTCGAGAAGGGGCGGAAGGTCGCCGGACCTAAAAAAGAGCGACTGAAGCGAAAGGCCAAGCAGCTCAAGCGGGACTACGAGAACAAGGAAGCCGCGTGGCAGGAGATGCTGGAAGAGTACACCACCCTGCTGGCTGCCAAAAACGCCAAAGAACGGCTCGAAGAGCAGCCCCAGTCGTCGCTCCGAGATATGAGCGAGGAGGACGTACAGGCGTTCATGAAGGACATCGTCCGCGAGATCGAGAAGCGCAACAAGGACACGGAGTGGATCCAGCGCAAGGGAGACCAGCTCAACCGGACCCTCACCAGCGTCTCGCAGGACTTCGGGGCGACGATGGAGGAGTCGGAGATCGACACGCTGTTCCAGGACACCAACGAAGACCCGGTCTCGCTGAGCGAGCTCACGAAGGAAGAAGACGAGAGTGAGGACATCTTCAACGAGGAGCTGGGTCGCTAACGCGCTCGCCGCGTTCCCGTCACACTAATTTTGTAACTATGGATCTCGGACAGTACAAAGAGGACATCCTACAGGAACAGTACGAGGAGTACCTCAAGAAGGGGAAGTCACACCTCGATCAGGAGAACCACGAGAAGGCCGCGAAAGCGTTCTCACAGTCTCTCGATCGGTTGGAAGAGCTCGAAACGATCCGGGAGACGACGTATCCGGATCGCAAAGAGCAACTGGAGTCGTCGATCTCGAAGCTAAAGAGCGGCGAGTCCCTCTCCGAAGAGGACATCGGCGAGGACCACGGCGGCGAGGCCGAGGACGCCGAACAGCCGGAGTCGGACTTTCGTGAGCAAGTCGAATCGTTCATCTCCCAGACGGAGGTCACGTGGGACGACATCGGGGGCCTCGACGAGGTCAAAGGCGAGTTGAAGCGGACGATCACGCTGGGGGGCATCGACGACAAGCCCGACGCCGTCGCCGCGACCGACCGCGTCCTCCTGTTCGGCCCGCCGGGAACCGGGAAGACGCTGCTGGCGTCTGCGGTCGCTGGCTCGCTCGACGCGACGTTCTTCGACGTCAAGCTCGGCGGGCTGCTCTCGAAGTACTTCGGCGAGACGAGCAAGCAGATCACCGCACTGTTCGATCTCGCCGAGGAGATGAGTCCGAGCATCGTCTTCCTCGACGAGATCGACGCGCTGACACAGTCCCGCGAGTCCGACCTGGACGAAACGTCTCGGCGCGTGTTGAACACGCTGCTGTCGGAGCTGGACGGGATCGACAAGAACGACGATAGTTTCGTGATGGTTTTGGGCTCAACAAACACCCCTTGGGACCTCGATCAGGCGATCCGTCGTCGCTTCCCGCGGCGGGTGCTGATCCCGCTGCCCGACGTGGGCGCGGCCGAGGAGATCGTCGCGATCAACACCGTCGAGGGCGGGATTACCTTCGAGGGAGATCCCTCTGCGTTCCAGCTGTCAGACACCGGGCGACGCGTCGACACACCAGTCGAGGCGATCGCCAGCGAGTGTATCCACCGCGATTTCACCGGCAGTGACGTGGAGGCGGTGTGTCGGGCCGCCGTCAACGCCATGATCAACCGGTCGAACACGGGGCTGGCGTCCGTCGCCGACCGCGGCTTCGACGCCGTCAGGGGAGTACGACCTCTCGGTCGACGCCGTCCGGCCACAGGACGTGCGAGAGGCGTTCGAACGCATTCTCGGCCTCGCTCTCCGAGGAGAGCGTGCGGCGCTTCGACGAGTGGGACCGAGAGTTTGGCTCCGGCGCGTGAGAGGACAGTGGCGTGATCCGCGGACGCCGCCCGCTATCGAGAGCGGTCCGGAAGCGGGAGGGCGACGACACCGAGATGGGCGTTACGAGCTGAGGAAGTAGTTGCGAGCCCGTTTGGTTGCACTGGAGACTTTCTGGACGGCCTCGGTCGGTAGCTCGTCGCTTCTCGTGTTCTCGACGTTTTCGAAGGCCGTCTCCACGTCGGCGAGGATGTTGCGGTACCGCTCGTCGGAGATCGAGGCCTCGTGCATCATCGCTTTCAGTTCGCGCAGTTCGCTCTTGACCTCGTTGGTCGACCGAACGTCGCAGATCTTGAGCACGAGGTCGGCCTTGTACGGGATCGGACGATCGTCACCACGGGCCTGCTCGACCTCGACTTCGAGTGCCGTACTGTAGCCGATCTGTACCGTGCAGTCGCCGGTGATCAGCGAGGGGTCGCCGTCGGAGAGGTCGATCTCGCCGAAGGCGTTTTGCTGTACCGTCTCGCTGCTCGACCCCGCGTCCCGGACGTACAGCTGGCTGTCTTCCTTGTAGAACTCGATGTATCCGGGCTCGCCGTCGTCGTCGAACTCGCGGGACACGGAGATGTCGTGGACGCCCAGCGAGGTGACGGACCCGTCCTTGTCGGCGACGACCGCTTCCCCGCGCTCGGGAACGCGGTAGACGCGTACAGCCGACTCGTCGGTGACGGAGAGAGACGCCGTCGACTCGGGATCGGCCGCACGGATCGTTGCACGCATACCAGGTAGTTAGCAACCGGTCAATTCAATCTTACGAGTCGATCGCTGACCGACGAATCAGCCCCGAAGACACCAGAAAAAGATTAATGAGAGCCAGCCAGACAGCAGAGACGATGAGCGATCGGAAGCCACCCGATGTCGAAGCGGTCACCAGTCCGCCGCGTCGGTCGTTGCGATACGAGCACATCGAGACCAGCGACGAGCCGATCGGGCGAGGGGGACAGGCCGTCGTGTACGAGGGACGAGTCACCGACGAGGAGCCACCGGACAAAATCGCACTCAAGGAGCCACCCCGAGCCGGGACGCTCACCGGCGACGCGATCGAACGGTTTCTCAGCGAAGCCCAGCGCTGGGAGACGGTCGACGGTCGGGAACGGAACAAGCAGCGCTGGACGGAGTCGGAACACATCGTCGGCGTCGTCGACACCGGCGACCGGCTGCCGTGGATCGCCATCGAGTACATGGGCGGTGGCACGCTCGCCGATCGCCTCGACGCGAGCGACGGCGGACTGGGACTGCCCCACGCGCTCTGGATCGGCGAATGTCTCTGCCGGGGCCTGGCCGTCGCCCACGCCTACGGGATCGTCCACCTCGATCTCAAACCGGCGAACGTCCTCTTTCGCGAGACGGCCGCCGGGACGTGGGACCTCCCCAAGATCGGCGACTGGGGGCTGTCTCGGGTCCTCTCAGAGCAGACCGGAACGATGGACGGACTGTCGGTGGCCTACGCCGCGCCCGAACAGTTCGAGTCCGACGAGTTCGGCGATCCCGACACGCTGACGGACGTGTATCAGGCCGGTGCGATCGTCTACGCGCTGCTCACCGGCGAACCGCCTTACACCGGGAGTCAGACCGGGATCATGCACGACATCGTCTACGGAGATCCGCCGACGCCGCCCAGCGAGTACCGTGACGACGTGACCGAGGCCATCGACGCGGTCGTGCTGACGGCGCTGGAGACCGAGAAGCGGTCGCGATACGAGAGCGTCCAGTTGTTCGAGCGGGCGCTACACGCCGTCCGGAGCGGTGGGCGGCTGCCGACGATCATCGCAGAACGGGTCGAGGACTCTGGTAGAGCCCCCGATAGGGAAAGGAGACGGGCAGATCAGTCCGGCGACTCCGAGAACGACCGGGACGAACAGACGAGCGAATCGGATCGTGACCACCACGAGGAATCAGACACGACGGCACAGCGGTACACGACGACGGTGCTCGCAATCGTCGACGAACTCACCGACAGCGGGGAGCGGACGGTGTCCAGCGAGACGGTAGCAGAGCACGTCGAGGGCGGACGACAGTCGGTGCTGGATCGGCTCGACGAACTCAAGCAGGCGAACCTGGTCGAGTACACCTCCGACGGCCCCTCCGGCTACCGGCCGACGCGGCGCGGGGTCGAGCGCGCGAAGACGATCGAAGTCGACGTGTCGAGGACGGACCAGAGTGGCGAGAGCGACGGTCGTGAGACCGGCGGGTCTCAGCACAGAGCGTCGAGCGTCGGTGTCGAAGCCGTCTACGAGGCAATCAGGAGCGATCGCGGCGTGGAACCACGCCAGTTTCGAGCGTCGAGCTTGAGCCGGGATCTCGACGCGAGCCGCGGGGCCGTCCTCGACGCGCTCGACGATCTGAAAGACGACGGCCGTGTGGCGTATCGTTCGGACCCTAACGGCGGCTACCACCGCACGGGCTCGCGGAGTTCGGTGGAGCGATCGAGCGACCGGGGTTCGACGGTGTCGTCCTCGCGGACGGCGACCGTCGAGTACCTGAACGACGAAGTCGTCGCAGATCGGGGGTGGGACCCACAGAGTGAACGGGCGTTCACGCGGGCGGCCGCGAGCGACCTCCCGCCGGAGGACTACGGGACGATCGAGGTCGAGCGTGACGAGTACGTCCTCGAAGCCGCCGAGGCGGCGGGGCTCGATTGGCCCTTCTCCTGTCGTGCCGGGGCGTGTACGAACTGCGCGGCCGTCGTCGTCGAAGGCGAGATCGACATGGAGATGCAGCAGATCCTCGCCGACGAGGAGGTCGAACAGGAGGACATGGTCCTGACCTGCATCGGGACGCCCGCGTCGGACCACGTCAAGCTCCTGTACAACGTCAAGCACAGAGACCGGCTCCAGAACAGAGTGATCTGAGAGCGGCGACGCTCGGGCGGCATCGACTCGGAGCGGTCGGCAGGAGTTATATGCGTTCCGGGCGACGGTGATCCATACCGTTGGCTATACTCGTTTCGAGCGGGACGACTCTCGTGATATCGAATCGCTTTACAGGTGGACAGACGCCAGTATCGGGAGGAACACGATGCTCGGAATCCTGACCGTCGTCGGTATCGGCGTCGCCGTGTTCGTGGGGTTCAACATCGGCGGCTCGTCGACCGGGGTGGCGTTCGGCCCGGCGGTCGGCTCACGCCTCGTCCGGAAGACGACAGCGGGAGCCCTGTTCGTCGCGTTTGGCTTCCTGGGTGCCTGGACGGTCGGGCGAAACGTCATCGCGACGATGAGCAGCAGTATCGTCCCGGCAGCCCAGTTCACGCCCGTCGCGAGCGTCGCAGTGCTGTTCTTCACGGGCGCGTCGCTGTTGATCTCGAATCTCTACGGCGTCCCGGCCTCGACCTCGATGACGGCCGTCGGCGCGATCGTCGGGCTGGGGCTGGCCTCTGGCACCCTCAACCAGGCGCTCATGTTCGTGATCGTCTCGGCATGGATCGTCGCGCCGCTTTTGTGCTTCGTCATCGGCGTCGTCGTCGGACGGTACGTCTACCCGTATCTCGACCGCTACATCGCGTTCACGAAGTTCGACCTCCACTTCGTCCAGCTCGACCGATCGGGGACGATCCCGCGTCCGTATCTGAACGTGAACGCGTCGCTACAGGACATCGTCGGCTCGCTGCTGGTGATCGTGATCGCCTGCTACATGGCGTTCTCGGCGGGGGCGTCGAACGCGGCCAACGCCGTGGCCCCGCTGGTCGGGGAAGGTGGCTCGCTCACCGTCAACCAGGGCGTCTTGCTCGCGGTGGCGGCCTTCGGGCTGGGCAGTTTCACCATCGCTCGGCGGACCCTGGAGACGGTCGGCGACGACATCACGGAGCTGCCGATTCTCGCGTCGCTGATCGTCTCCGTGGTCGGTGCCTCGGTGATCACGGTGCTGTCTTACTTCGGGATTCCCGCGAGTCTCGCGGTCAGCACGACCTCGACGATCATCGGACTGGGCTGGGGCCGGGCGAGTCGAGCCGCGACGCTGACGGAGTTGGCGACGCCGACCCCCGAGCGTCCGGATCTGGATGTCGCGACGGGCGCGCTGGTCACCTCACGCGTCGAGGAGGCACCCGCCGGTCCGACCATCGGAGATATCGCCCGCGAGGAAAAGCCCGGGGAGAAGCCCACAGACATGCCGGACGTGCCGGACGTGGGCGCGGAGGGGCCGGCGGATCTCGACGAGCGGAGCCTCTTCGATCCGGGGGCGGCGAAGCGGATCGTGACGATGTGGCTGTTGACGCCGTCGCTGGCGATCGCCGCCTCGTATCCGGTCTTCGCGTTCCTGCTGTGACCGGTACGCAGCGGTGAGATTCCAGGACGGGAGATTACTCCCCGGTCGTCCGAGCCTCGGAGAGACACGTCCGGAGGTCGTCGGCCACCTCGCCGTCGGCCCGCGCTGCCCGACGCTCGAGTCGCTCGCGGTGGGCAGTGAGTGGCTCTGGATCGATCGCCGCGAGCGCGGCGAGGTCCTCGCCGGCCCGTTCTCTCGCCCAGCGGTCCGAGTCCGACAGCGCCGCGAGCAGGGTCGCCACCGCTCGCGAGCGGACCGTCGCGTGCCGCGTCGCCAGTCGCCCGAGCAGCCAGACGGCGAGTCGACGACGCGCTGGGCCGCCGCGTTCGTACCGGACGGCCATCGCGGTGGCTACCGTCTCGGGCGTGCGTTCGGCGTGGCCCAGCAGGTCGAGGACTGCGTCGGCGATCGCCGCCTGCGTTTTCGGTTCCCGCCCGGGCTGTCCCAGCAGGTGACCGATCGCCTCGTCGGCCGGGAGCACCGCGGTGGTTCCCAGCGTCGCGAGCGCCTCGATCGCGTTGACCCGCACCTCCCAGTTGTGGGCCTCGCAGGCGTCGAGCAGCGTCGCGACGCCGCGGCGGTGCAGTCGCTCGTCGTCGCTCAGCGGGAGGAGCCGGGTGAGCGACGCGAAGACGGTCTCGTAGCGGTGGAGGTTCACCGACTGGGAGAGCAGTGCCGCCAGAACGTCGTCGCGGTCGGCGGGCGAGAGAGTCGTCGCGACGTGCTCGAACGAACGCGTCCGGGTAGGCTCGTCGGCGAGGACGAGAAACGTGGCGATCACCGTCGGGTCGAGGGCCGGTTTCGTCGGCTCGTCCGGCCACGATTCGAGGATCGTCTCGAAGGACGAGTCGCCGCCGAGCCCCGCCGCTCGCGCGGTCACCGTCGCCAGTCCGTCCGTGGTGAGGCTGTCCCGCGGGAGATCGTAGTGCGGTGACGCCGCCGCGGGCGAGGTGAGAAAGTCGACGGTCTCGGCCAGCGCCCACCCGAACGGCGCTGTCACCGTGTGGTTGGCCCGCGCACAGGTGGCGACGACGCGAAAGAGCCAGTACGTCGACAGCGGGCTGGTCGTGATATCCTGGAAGTTGGTGACGATCTCGTCGTCGTACTCCTCGTGGAGGCGCTCGCCGACGGCGTTTAGCTGTCCGTGGACGGTGCCGGGCGTGTCCTCGGCGGCGGCGACGAGCAGGCGACCGGCCGCCCGGGTGACACACGGCGGCGTCTCGGCGACGAGCGCGGTGAGTGGCAAGCACCGCGACCCGTCCGGTTCGTCTTCGCGAGCGCGCGCGAGGGAGTCGAGCGTCACCGCGTCGTGGGTCCGGAGCATCGACACCACGGGGAAGAGTGCGGGCCAGGTCACGCGATCGGCCCCGATGCGATCACACAGCGTGTCGGCGACGGGAGCGAGAGCCTCGGGATCGGCGTGTCCGATGCGGGCGAGTCCGCCGGCCGCGGAGCGCCTGACGCCGCGTTCGCGTGCCCGCAGGTGGGTCGTCAGTTCCGCGACCACGCGATCGGTGACCGACGGCTCGGTCGCGCCACAGCGGCCCAGCGCGTGACAGGCCGCGACCGCGACGTACCGCGGTCCGTCGACCGCGTCGACGAGGGCGTCGACGAGCGACGGCGTGACGGCGAGAGCGTCCCCGACCAGCGCGGCGGCCGTGTGGGCGGCCTGGGCGCGAACGGCACCGGACGGATCTCGCAGTCGCTCGATCACCACGGCCGCGAGCGCTGCCGGCTCGTCCCCGTCGCGGACACGCAACGCGGACAGCGCAACGTCTCGGACGCCCGGCGACGGCGCGGCGGCGTACTGACAGAGCAGCGGGGCGACGCGCTCGGCCGGCGGTACCGACGAGCGGCTCGCCCGCCCGGCTGGTCTGGACGGGGCGCGAGCGTCGACAGCGCGCCCAGAACGGCGGTCGGCGCGGCCGTCTCGGAGAGGGCGACGGTGCTCGCGAGGAGGTGCTGTCGGACGGCCGGGCGCAGCGACGGGTCGCGTGCGGCGATCGAGACCAGCCGCTCACACGCGCGCCGACAGCGGGTGGGATCTGTCGAGGCGAGACGGGACGCGACCTCGGCGACCGTGTCCGTCGTCGCCGCGCCCGGATCGATTGGGTCCGGTCGTGCGGCGGCCGCCTCGCCGTCCAGCAGCCCACGAGCGGCGTCCCTGACCGCGGGTGGGGATGGCGACGCCAGGCGTCGGTGCCAGGAGTGTGTCGGCGCGACCCATCGTGTCCAGCAGCGACGCCGTCAGCTCGCCGTCGTCGGTCCAGAAGCGGTCGGCGAGCCAGTCCCGGGCCGGGACGGTCTGGGGAGCGTGCTCGGCCAGCGCCGCCGGCCACGCCGTCCGGCTGGCCCGTTCACGAGAGCGAGCGCCGTCGGGGAACGGCGACCACCCGGTTCGACACCGAAGCGAGAGCCGCGGGTGAGCCGTGACGAGAGCCGCCAGCCGTTCGGCCCGCGGAGTCGAGAGGGACTCTGCGGGCGGATACGAGCAGAGGATCTCGGCGACGACGACCGGGTCGTGATCGACCAGCAGGAGAGACACGCGAGCAGCGGCGTCTCCTCGCGACGCTCGGCCAGCGAGTGCAGGCGGTCGCGCGCCCGTCGCTGCACCGCTTCGTCGCCGCCGAGAAAGAGCGCCGTCGAGAGCCACGCGAGCAGCGGCGGGAGACCGACGCCGATCGAACGACAGCCTCGATACGGCGAACCGTCTCCGGGGCGAGTCGCCCGCCCTCGGCGACGGCGGTCGCGAGCGCGGTCGCGACGCTCACGTCACCCTCCTCGGAGAGGAACTCGACTAGCGTGGGGGCGGCGTCGGTGACGGCCCGTGGCGTGGCCTCGGCCAGTCGCTGGAGCGGGCTGGACTCGGGCTCCGAGTCGACGATGTCGAGGCCGTCGCCGTCGTCCTCGGCGTCACGACGCTCGCGGAGGACGCGACACTGCACGGCGACCGGTCCCAGACGATCCCGAGCGTCCGTCTGCCCGGTCGCGACGAGCACCGCCACGGCCCGCGGCCGCACCGCGGGATCGTAGGCGGCGACGGGCCAGGCAATTTGGCCGAGGACCGGAGACAGAGCCGGGGTGTCCTCGGCGAGTCGCTCGAACACCGACAGCACGCGCCGCCGGACGTGCTCGTCCTCGTCGGCGAGCATCGACTGCAGGATGCCGACGGCCGGGGAGTCGATGGCCGTCGGCGCGACAGACGATCGTCTCGCAGATCGAGAGGCCGGCGTGTCGGAGCCCGCTGTCCTCGGCGTCCCGCAGAGTGCGTGCGACCTGGAGGTACCGGTCGCGGTCGACGACGCCGACGAGTGCGGATCCCAGTTCCTCGATCGGGTCGGGAACGCCCAGCCCGCCGTGGGGCGAGAGCTGGAACCACACGAGCACGTCGACGAGATACCGCGCCGTCTCCGGGTGGTCCGAACGCAGTGCGCGGGCGGCCGCCAGGAGCGCGTCGACGGCGGCCCCGGCGACGTCGTCGTCCCCGTCAGTCAATCGCCCCACGGCGTAGCGCAGGAACCGGTCGCGGTCGAACGCCGACGGCTCGAACGTGTCCGCGATCGCGTCGAGGGCCGCGATCCGGACCCGCCGGTCGTCGTCCGCCGTCGCGGTCAGGAACAGTGCCGAGTACGTCTCCGCGAAGCGAGGCTCGTGTCGCGCCACCTGCCCCAGCGTCTCGACGGCCGCCGCTCGGACCGCCGGGTCCGAGTCGGTCCCACGGGCGGCGACGCGGTCCAGCAACGGCTCGACGCGGGCCGGCGCTGCGACGCCGGTGTCGAACTTCGCCCCGCGGCCCGCGGTGTCGCCGAGCGTCTCGACGGCGGCGGCCCGAACCTCGGGAGACGGGTGATCGAGCAGCGACGCGACCGTGTCCAGTCCCGCGAGGTGGTCGGGCAGGAACTGCCCGATCCGGCCGAGCGTCGCGAGGGCCTCACAGACGGTGGCCGGGTCCTCGCTGTCCAGATCCCAGACGAGGCCGGCGACGAGCGGGCGGAGCATGGCCGGTTCGCTCGCCGCGATCCGCACGACCGCCCAGGCGGCCTCGACCCGGTGTTCCGAGTAGTCGTTGGCGGTCAGCTCGGCCAGCGGCCCCAGCAGTGGCTTCACCACGCCGGGAGCCGCCGTCCCGATGTCGCCCAGCAGCGCCGCGAGCGCGGCGTGGTCGATAGCGGAGTCGTCGGGGTGTGCGAGCGGTCGCCGGAACGTCTCGACCAGCGGCGTGAACGCGCGCGGTCGGTCACAGCCGAGGTCGCCAAGCGCCGCCAGTTCGGCCCGCGTCGGGATCGCTCCCGGCCCGATCGAGGACTCGACCGCGTCGAAGATCTCGGTCGCCCGCTCGGGCTGCGAGTCGGCGGCCGCCGTGAGTGCCGCGAGTGTGGCGCGTCGCCGCCCGATCGTCGCCGCGTCCAGCGCCGGGAGTGCGCGGTCGATCACGGTCTCGCCAGAGACGCGCCCGGTCTCGAACCCGACGCGGAGCGCCCGCGGCGTCCGGTCGAACACGGTCAGGCCTCCGTCGAGAACAGCGCCCTGACGAGGCGCTGGATCGTTCGTGCGAGGGTGTCCGTCTCCGCGTGGACGATGCGGTCGAAGTACTCCGTGTGGGTTCCCGGTTCCGACCCGATGTAGACGCCGAACACCGGGACGGTACAGGCCGCCAGTTGGGACCGGTAGCGGTCGGGGTGGTCGGGCTCGCCGTCGGTCACGACGACGACGAACGGGTGAGACCCCAGCCCGTCGTCGAGGCGCTCACGGGCGACGGCGACGGCTGTCGAGAGCGGCGTCCCCAGTCTGCGCGTTCGGTCATCAGGCGGTCGACGTGCTCGGACGGGCGACCCCGAAGGGAGTTCCAGGCACGGGTACCCCTCCCAGATCGACAGCACGGACACGTCGACCCCGACTGCGAACAGCGCGTGGACGAGCTGGGCCGTCGCGGTCTCGGCCGTCCGGATCGGTTCGCCGTCCATCGATCCCGACCGGTCCAGCACGACCAGACAGGAGTAGTCTTTGGCAGTCCCGGACTCACGGCGAGTGAAGACCCGCTGGGTCCCGTGGCTCGCGTCGACGAGTCGCCGCCCGTCGAGTCGACCGGTGCGATGGCCGGGCGCGTTCTTGATGGCGCTCTCGACGCAGCTGCGTCGAGAGGTCTCGCTGGAGTTGCTTCGAACGCCCGACAGCGTCGTCCCAGCGGTCGCGGTCGCCACCGTCCTCGGCGGGGTCGACGACGATCACTTCTTCGAGGGCCGTCGACTCGTCGTCGACGACGGCGAGCAGTTCGCGAGCCTCGCGTTCGAGGGGGGCGACCGGCCCGAGCCCGCCCGGTTCGACTGGGCGCGCACGCGCTGTCGTCGGATCCGTCTGACTGTGTCGGCCTCGACGCGGCCCGGCGGCCGACGGTCCCCGTCTCGATCAGCGACGCGTCCCGCATCGTTGGCCCCAGAGGCAGCACGCCCGTCGGCAGAGCTGTCTCCGGCGACGTGGGCGCTGGCTGCACCGTCGTCTGGCAGCTGGTCGGCCGCGTCGGCGGTCCACCCGGCGCGGGCCCGCGCGTCGCTGGGCCGGACCGGCGCGGTCTGAAGCCGGCCGTTCTGTCGCGGCGGGAGCCCCGCGAGGGTGTCTCTGGCGGTCTCGAAGAACTCGGAGGTCCGCTCGACCCGTCGGGTGCCGTCGGGCTCGGAAAGCACGTCCGCGACGAACTCGTCCATCGCCGGGACGAGCTCGCGGACCGCCTCCCGCTGGCCGTCGTAGACGACACGCCGGTCGTCGTCCGGGTCGACGATGGCGGCGAAGCGACCGCTATCGACGAAGCCACGGTCCAGCAGTCCCACAGCCAGGGCTTCGAAGACGGTGTAGGACTGGACCGGCTCGCCGTCGGCGGTCGCGAGGTCGAACAGCTCGACGTACGCACGGTGTCGCTCGTCGGCCCGCGAGACGAGCACGTCGTTGAGGACGAGAAAGTCGTCGCTGACGGTGAACTCGTTGGCGATCTGGGTCTCGACGACGCCGTCCTCGGCGGTGTTGTACACCATCCGAAACAGGTCGCGCCAGCGCCCGTCGACACGCTCTAAACAGTCGCCGAACCGGTCGAAATCGGAGTAGTAGACGTGGCCCAGTTCGTGAAAGAGGAAGGCGACCTGGATCGAGCGATCCCACAGCCCCGGCGGCAGCGCCGTGCCGGGCTGCTCGTATTTCTCCGTCGGCAGCACGATCTCGTAGGCGTCCGGACTGCCCTCGGCCGGCCGAGCGAACGCTCGCTCCTCGTCGAAGGCGATCGAGATCGTCGTCTCCCTGTCCGTACACAGCGACGCGAGCCGTTCGAGCTTTCTCGGCGGCGCTCGCTGGACGCTCGCTCGGGCGTCGAGAGCGCGGCCAGATCCGCCGCCTCGGTCTGTGCTGTCAGTCGCATCTACAGTCGTTTGTCGATGAGCGTCCGGACCAGCGACTCGTCGTACTCGTCGACGCGCGCGACGAGTTCGCTCCTGGCCGCCTCCCCGACGGTCATGAAGTCGTCTTCGACGAACCGGCGATCCGGAACGAGTTCCCGGTCGTGACCGGCGTCGACAGCTCGCCGTCGACGTACGCCTCCCGGAGTCGGCTCGCGAACGACACCAGGTCCCGGATCTGTGGGGCTTTCCCCCTGTCGAGGTCCGTCCGGTCGAAGACGAGTTCGACCTCGACCGATTCCGGGAGATACGAGAGTTTGACGTGGCGAAACCGGTCCTCGAAGGCGTCGTTCAGCTCGTAGGTCCCCTGATAGCCGGGGTTCGAGGTCGCGACGACGCGAAACTCCTCGTGTGGGACGATCTGCTCGCCGGTCTGTGGGATCGTCAGCGACCGGGTCGCGCGCTGTTCCATCACGGCGTTGAGAGCGGCGACGGTGTTGGCGTCGGCGGCGTTGATCTCGTCGAGCAAGAGGACCGCGCCCTCCCTGACCGCGCGAGTGAGTGGCCCGTCGATCCACTCCGTGACCGTCTCGCCGCCGTCGCCGCTCACGAGGTGGAGGTGGCCAAGCAGGTCCTCTCGGTACGTCGTCTCCGACAGCGTCACGCGGTACAGCGGGCGGTTGGTCATCGCACAGACGTACCGCGTGAGAAAGCTCTTGCCGACGCCGGGCGGGCCCTTGAGGACGACGTTCATCCCCAGTTCCAGCGCCCGCGTGACGATCTCGACGTCGGTCCGATCGCCCTCGATCTGGCGGTGGTGGTAGTCGTCTCGCCCAACGCCCGGCACCTTCTCGTGGCCGACGTCTTCGAGCACCGAGAGTTCGCTGAAGGTCTCGTCCGTCCGGGAGCCGACGGTACGACCGTCGGCGTCCGACCCGGCCGTCGTCTCCGGGCTCATAGACGCCGAGCGACTCCCCTCTCGGACGCGGCGGTCGTGTTGCGAGCGTGCGACGGGACGGACGGCGTTGCTGAAAAGACCACGTTGGGTGCCACGTTCCGGTTCGACTACTAAATGCTTTGGTTCCGGGGGTGTGATCGTGACACTATCCGGGAGGGACCGTGCGGTCCCGACGCGAAGTCAAGACTGTTCGGCGAGTGCGTAGAGAGTCCCCTCACGCGTCGCGGCGAAGAGGTGCCCGTCGACGAGGACGGGCGAACAGGCGACCGGCGCGTCGACGGACTGTCGCCACCGTTCTCGGCCACAAGTCGCGCCGTCGAACGCGACGACCGTACCGTCACCGAGGCCCGTGTACACGGTCCCGTCCGCGATCGCCGGGGTCGTGTCGGTTCCGAGGCGGCTCGTCGATCCGTCGAACCCGTAGGAAACGACCTGTTCGCGGCTGTAGATCTCGATGCCTCTGACCTCGGCGTCCGTCACGTAGTAGGCCGTCCCCTCGACGACGGCTGGCAGCGACCGGACCCCACGGGCGAGCGTGTCCGAGACCGTCTCCCGCCGGAGATCGACCAGCGTGTCGCCGATCAGGACCGTCCCGGAGTTGTGGTGCGACGATCGGCGTTCGGATGCGTCCTCGTCCGCTCAGGTCGACGGTGGCTTGCTCGGAGCCCCCTTTGGTGAGGACGTGGACGACGCCGTTGTCGTCGCCCACCAGCAAGCGCCGCCGGCCGTACTGGGTCACCGGCACGCGGATGCCCGGCGTCGTCTCCACGGTCCACATCTCGTTGCCGGTCTCGGTGTGGATCGCTCTGACAGCGCCAGAGCGAGACGTGACGACGACGCGGTCGTTCGTCACCAGGGGCGGCGCGTAGATCCCGCTCTCGGTGTCGGAGGCCCAGCGCTCGGTGCCGTCTTCGCGGTCGATCGCGTACACGTGCGCGTCCTTGCTGGCCACGTAGAGCGTGTCTCCAGCCACCGCTGGCGCGGCGACGACGGCGTTCTCCGTCTCGAAGTGCCACCGTTTCTCCCCGGTTCGCGCGTCGAGTGCGAACACCAGCCCGTTCGTGGTGCCGGCGTAGACGACACCGCTCGCGACGACCGGCGACGCTTCGAGCCCGCTCCCGATCTCCGACTCCCAGACCACGTCCGGCGAGTCGTCGGGCCCTGCTGGTCCGGCGTGTGGAACGTCCGTCCTCGATCGTAGCCAAATCGCGGCCAGCTGCCGCGTATCGATCGGTCGCTGGCGGTCGCCGACGACGATTCGGACGCAGCCTGGGCGTCGGAGCGTCGGGTGGCGTCGGACTCGCCAGCCTCTGCCGCGTCGGCCTGGTCGAGTTCGTCGACCGGCACTACCTGCGAGATATCACTCGCCGTCGGATCGGATCCCTCGTAGCGAAGTGCGACCGCGTCACCGGTCTGGAGGGTCGCCTCGATACCGCTGAGGTAGAACACGCCGTCGTTGGCGAGGTCGGTCTCGACGGCCGCCTTGCTGTCACCGGTCGTGTCGACGACGACGCCCTCGCCGAACGTCTCGCTGTCGCCCACGGCGGGCGGGTCCGCGTCGCTCCCGACGGGCTGGACCTCGATAATGTCGCTCGCTCCCGGATCGTCCCCCTCGTAGTAGAGCGAGACCCGTTGGGTGGGTTCGAGATCGTGGTCCAGATCGCTCAGGTAGAAGGTCCCGTCGTCAGCCAGTTCGGTCCTGATCGCCGCCGCCCCGCGGGCAGTAGTATCGAGGACCACGCCGGTGCCGACGCCGACGCCGTTCCAGTCGGCCGTCTGCGTCGTCTCCGAAGGGGAGTCAGGACGGGTCTTGGCGGTCGGGTTCGGCTCCGGGTCGTCGCCTCGCCCGATCGAACGCAGGTCGTTCCGGACCTGGAGCATCGCCTCGTAGCGATCGTCGGGGTCCTTTGCCAGCATCGTCAGGAGAACGTCGTCCAGCGCCGACGGCAGCGCGGGTCGACGCTCGCTGGGCGGGACGGGATCGTTCTGCAGGACGCCCGTGATCAGTGCCGCTTCGGGTGCCGACTCGGGACCGTCGACGAACGGATGGGTCCCCGTGAACAGTTCGTACAGGACGACTCCCAGCCGGAACTGGCTCGGTGAGCTGGTCGGTCGACTCGTTGTGGGCCTGTTCGGGCGCGACGTACTGTGGAGTGGTGACGCCGACGCTGTCGGAGTGGTTCAGGAGCGTCCGGGCGAGCCTCCCAGTCGGCGATCTTGGGCACGTCCCACTGCCGGCCGTCCGTCTCCCGGAAGAGGATGTTCTCGGGCTTCAGATCGTGGTGGATCAGGCCGCCGCCGTCGTGGTGTGCGTACCAGACGGCGTCGGCGAGTCGCTGGGCGACCCAGAGCTTGCCCTCGACGGAGAGCCCCTCCGTACTCTCCGAGGTCCCCGCCGTCCATGTACTCCATCGCGACCCACGGCACGTCGGCGTCGTGGTGGAGCCACGGCAGCGGGCTCTCGCCCCAGTCGACGACGCCGACGATGTGAGGGTGGTCGGCGAGCCGGGCCCATCGCTTGCCCTCCCGTCGAAACGAATCGAACACGTCCCCGCCCAGGGTCCCGTGGGTCGCCGGGTGTTTGACTGCGATCGGATCGTCCGATCCGACCCCGATTCGGTGGACGACCGTCGTGGAGTTCGGCCGATCACCGCCTCGTGATCGAACGAGTCGGGCGACAGCGACCGCCGACTCGGACTCTCGACGGTCGAGGGGTCCGGTTCCCGTGAGTCACGCATCTGCAGGTCGTTGGACTGGGAGTGGCTTCAACGTACTGACCGAGCGGAACGTGACCGATGAGTGTCCGTATTCGCTCCGATTCGAGACGTGTCTATGGGAAGATAATTTGAACTGGAAGTCCTACGCCGAGAGGAGTGATGGACACCGACGAGGATTCGACTCGCGAGATCGACAGTCTGCGGCGTGACGCCGATGCCGCTCCGGCCCGGTAGATCTCGACGCGGCCGGTCGGTTTCTCGATAGCAACCAGCCCGAGAACCGCCAGACAGCGACCTACGTCTTCAAGCAGGTCGCCAAATCGGACACACGGCGAGTGAGCGGCTATCTCGACAGTCTCGAACCGCGTCTCGACGATTCGAACGGCAAGACGCGAAACTTCACGCTGTTCGCGTTCAGCGAGGTCGTCGAAGTCGCCCCCAGCGGGTGAACGACTATCTGGACGCGATCGAGCCACGGCTCGGCGACGAGAGCGAGAATACGCGAAATCTCGCGACCTACGTCTTCAAGGAGGTCGCCCAGGAGGACCCCGGCAGGTGATCGACTCGCTTGGCGCAGTCGAACCACGACTCGACGATGCCAAACGATCCACCCGGAACTTCGCGACCACCGCGTTCAGCGAAGTCGTCGAAGTCGCCCCCCGACCAGTGAGTCGTTATCTGGGCGCGCTCGAACCACGACTCGACGACGAGAGCGAGAACACGAGACACCTCGCGGCCTACGTCTTCAAGGAGGTCGCCAAGGAGAAGCCGCGGCACATGAGCGGCTATCTCGACGCGCTCGAAGACTGCCTCGACGACCGGGAAGAGAAGACGAGGAACTTCGCAACGTACGTCTTCAAGCAAGTCGTCAAAAAGGAGCCACGCCTCGCGTATGACTATCTCGACGCCCTCGAAGACCGTCTCGACGATCAGGGCCAAGAGACGAGAAACTTCGCAGCCTACGTCTTCAAGGAAGTCTCCAAGGAAGATCCACGACTGACGATCGACTATCTCGACGCGCTCGAAGACCGCCTCGATGACGAAAGCCAAGGAACGAGAAACTTCGCAACCTACGTCTTCAAGCAAGTCGCCGACGAGAAACCGAACCGGGTTCTCGACTATCTCGACGCGCTCGAGGACCGCCTCGACGATGCGAGTGGGAATACGCGGAACTTCGCGACCACCGCATTCGGCGAAGCCGTCGAGGTTGCCCCAGCGAGTGAGTGGTCATATAGACGCACTCGAACCACGGCTCGACGACGAGAGCGAGAATACGCGAAACCTCGCGGCCTACGTCTTCGGAGAGGTCTCCAAGGAAGAGCCCCGGCAGACAATCGTCTACTTAGACGCACTCGTACCACGGCTCGACGACCCCAAACGACCGACGCGTAACTTCGCGACCACGCCATTCAGTGAGGGCGTCGAGGTCGCCCCCCAGCGAGTGAGTGACTATCTGGACGCGCTCGAACCACGGCTCGACGACGAGAGTGAGAACACGCGGAATCTCGCGACCTACGTGTTCACCGAAGTGGCCAAAGAAGAGCCCCGGCAGGTGATCGACTATCTGGACGCGATCGAACCGCGACTCGACGATCCGAAGCGATCGACACGAGAATTCGCCGCCTCCACGTTCGCAACCGTATCCGAAGAAGATCCGTCACAGGTCGTCGACTACCTCCCGTCGATCGTCCCACTGCTGGCAGACGGGAACGACACCGTCGAGGACTACGCAGGATCCTGCTTCGCCCAGGTCGCCAGACACGATCCCGAACCGTTGCGAGACCTGATCCGCTCTTCCGAGTCGAAGCAGTTCGGAGAGGCGGCGGTCGAGCGAGTAGCAGCAATTCTGGCTGCAAACACGTCACAAGACGACGAGGACGACATCGCAGAGTCGACACAAGACGGCGAAGACGACATCGCAGAGTCGAGCCACGTCGACGGACACGTCGACAAACGGCGACCGGCAGACATCCCAGGTGCGCCAGAAGCGGAGATCGCCCTCGACGAGATCGAAGAGGAACGGACGATCGGACAGGGAGGCAACGCCGACGTGGTGGAAGCGTCGGTTCCGGGGACGGTAGACACGTCGATCGCGATCAAGAGACCGCGGATGTCGGGGACGATTCACGGCGAGACGATCGAGCGGATGCTCGACGAAGCCGAGCGGTGGGAGAGGCTGGACGGACACGACCACATCGTCGGCGTCGTCGACTGGGGCGAGCCCGGTCCCGTGGATCGGAATGGAGTTCATGGACGGCGGACACCTCGGCGAACGGGCCGGGGAGATGAGTCTGGCCCAGAAGCTCTGGACCGCGCTCGTAGTCACGAAAGGCGTTCGCCACGCCCACAAACACGGCGTCGCTCACCTCGATCTCAAGCCCGAGAACGTCCTCTTTCGGACGGTCGAAGACGCCTGGGACGTGCCGAAAGTAGCGGACTGGGGACTCTCGAAGCAGTTGCTCGAACACTCCCAGAGCGTCCAGGGACTCACGCCGCAGTACGCCGCACCGGAGCAGTTCGACGACGACTACGGGACCAGCGATCACAGCACGGACATCTATCGCTTCGGCGGTCTTCTACGAGCTGTTCACTGGACAGCCACCGTTCGACGGGAATCCATCGAAGGCGATGTACCAGATCCTGGAGAGTGAGCCGACGCCGCCCAGCGAGATCGCAGCGGTCCCACCGCGCGTCGACGATCCTGTTGACGGCACTGTCCAAATCGAAGACCCAGCGGTACGACGACATTCTCTACCTTCGGGACGCTCTACAGGAAGCGTGTGAAGACCTGTAGCCGTCGACCGTTTCCGTAGCCGTCGATCATTTGGACCACTCGAAGTGGAAGGGAATGGACGGTAACGGCACGAAAGGAAGACATGGGAGAGAGCAACACGAAAAGAAGACAAAAGAACGTCGGGAGAGAGCGTAACAGGAGAACGAGAGAGGGTAGCGAGAGGAAAGAGACAACAAAATACAGAGGGCGAGTTGTTCGGTCGGTGCTGTGGTGATACTACCGGCTGTACATCTGTGATCGATTTCGCCACCCCGGGTGGCGAAGATCCTCACGAAGTGACAGCCGGCAGTATGAGGAGAAGCGCGAGTGAGTGGATGAGTGGGTAAGGGTGAGTGACCCCCTCACCCCGTGTGCGATATGAAATCGGTGAGAGAGTGGGGTGGGGTGTTAGCGAGAGCGGGCGAGTTGAGACGGAAAACACCAGATATTAGCGTTTTCAGCAGAGAGAAGGTCTAATAAGACAAAATAGAAGATAAGCTATTATATGAGAAAGACTTATTAATAAGTGTATGCAACCATAGCCGTACTGTAAGTCGAAGACAGAAATATAGTAAATAAATTGTTATTATTAGGTAACTTGGGCAGATAGTTTAGACGATCTAGATACAATCTATCGATCGTCAATTACCGCTATATACACTTCTCTGCATCTCAACCACGGATTTTCGGCTGTTCCGACGGTATCCATCGCCGACTCTGACTGGAGGGGGCTCTTTCTCTTTGCCAATTTCATCTCGCACACGGTGTGGGGGTCACTCCTCTTTTCCCTTTCCCTTCCTTCCCCGCTTTACCCTTGTTGGCGGAAAAAGGGCGACGACAATCCGTATCACTCCACAGCGCTCGGACTTCGG
>NZ_JBZYDL010000003.1:0-40296 GCF_058933285.1 Halomicrobium sp. HArcht1-1 | reverse complement strand
CCGCCCATGCCGTGAACGACCATGCCGCCAGCGAAGTCAGCAGTGGCGCAGCAGCTGGAAGGCCCGCGAGGAGCCCGCCGTCGTACCACGACATCCCGCTGACCACCGGGTATCACTGCGGCGATGAGGACCGTGTACGTGATGTACGCGCGCGCGGAGCTTGCGACCGGCGACGGCCCCGGAGACGATCGTCGCCGCCGTCATCGCGAAGACGGCCCCGAACAGCCACGTCACCCAGCCCGACGAGCTACCGTTCATCTGCCAGGAGAGTCCGGCACCGCCGACCAGTCCCTCGACGGTCGCCCCGACGAGGAAGAACAGTGCGACGCCGACACTCCAGGTCAGGAGGTTCTTCGTCAGCTGGTTCGCGACGTTCTTCGAGCGCACCTGGCCCGCCTCCAGCATGGCGAAGCCCGCGTGCATGAAGAAGATCAGGAACGTTACCACCAGTACCCACAGGAGGTTGACTCCCTCGACAATCGTTTCTGGGCTCGACTGTAGTAGTTCGTACGTCATTGTTTTGGATCGTGTTTGAATTGCGTTTGAATGTCCAGCTTTATCTCCACAGCACCCGTCATCGTCAACTTGCTCACGGAAGTGGTCTTGCCGTAGCCCTACATAAGGATTTGCTTTACAATAACAGAGATAGGAGGGTGTTGCGTAGACGAGCGTCCAGATTAAGGTATGATATTATCGATATAAGGTTGTATTCCGTCCAGAAAACCGCCGCCTGTCCGCCCAGATTTCGAACGTTCGTCAACCGGGAGAACGGCCGATTCCGCTGCTTCGAGGAATTTCGCTCGCGCGCACCCACCGACAGCAGTGTCGCCACGTCGGTCCCCGAGAGTCGTGACGTGGCGCGTCGGCGCTGCTCGTCCGGGCTCACGACTGGGGTCGATCGGGCTCGCGGTCGAAGACCGACAGGATCGGCGTCGTCGCGGGGAGATGCGGAGCAGGTACTGTCGTCGGGCAACTCGACGACGACCGTCTCGGTGCCGAGCAACCGATCGAGGAGCGTCCGTTCGATCCGAACGGCCGTCTCGTCCCAGGGCTCGACGCGCCACAGCGAGACGCCGAACAGCCGGTCGTACGCGACGAGGGCACGCTCGTCCTGGGCAACGCGGTACTCGAGTGCGCCGTATCGCAACAGGTGATCGACGGAGACGAGTGTCAGTGGAACCGCGACGGCCAGCGCGACCAGGAGTCCGACGACGGACCAGGCGCTGCCGAAGGCAAACAGCGCCGCGACGGCCAGCAGAAAGACACCGAGAAACGCGACCCCCTGGTGCTGGGAGGCGCAGCACGCCCCGAGGACGCGACCCGCGAGCGTCGGTCGAACCCGGTCGGCCGCGTCGGCGGGCACACCCGCGACCGACTGGGGTTCCGACGGGGGCTGACACCCGTACGTCTCGTCGTACGAGACGAAGTAGACGGCGAGTCGGTCGCTGTACACGCTCAGGAAGTCAGAGGCGAACTTCAGACCGATAATCGCGAGCAGCAGCGCCGGACCGACGGCAGTGGGGTCGAGCGATCCCAGCGTCGTGTCGGGTCCAGCGGTGACGAGACCGACCATCGTGAGCGTGAATATACCGGCAAAGAACACGGTAAAGATGCGAAAGACGACACCGCTGATGGCGGTCTGAGAGTTGTGGTTCCGGTACTCGCCACGCAGGAAGTAGGTCCGTATCGTCGACACACCGGTCGTACAGAGGATCGCGAGCGTGGCCAGGGTCACGCTGGCGATCGTGTCGTCGTCGAGCGCCGACGTGCCCAGTGGGCCGACGAGGAAGGCACCGGCGAACAGCCAGACCCCGGCGACGACCAGCACCGCGATCGGGAGGGTCAGCAGCGTCACGACGTGGATCTGGAGGGCGGTCCACGGAACGTCGAGCGTCGGCCGGCGCTGTGCCACCGCTCCGATCAACAGCCCGTCGGTGTCGATCTCGGGCGGGCGGGCGGCAAACAGCGCACGCACGAACGCCCACACCGCGTCGACGGCGAGTTCGAACCAGTAGAGCACGAGGAGGGCGGCGACGTTCCACTCGAAGGCGACGACGCCGACGACCGGCACGGCGTTGGTGAGGGTAATCTCTGCGAGTTCGAGCCGACGGCTGTCCGTCGACGGGACGATCCGGCGGAGGGCGACCATCTACGCGTCGGTAGCGACGCTCGGTAAATGAATGGCCCGGTAGCCCGCCGTCCGATCTGGACCCACGGCCGTGTCACGGAAAGGGAGAGCTGGCGAGTGCGGCGACCACACCGCCCGGCGACCTCGAGAAACGCTGGGCGATGTCCTCGGCGAAGTAAGTGAGGATGAGGTCCGCGCCGGCCCGCTTGATCGAGAGCAGCGACTCGTGGGCGACCGCGTCGAGGTCGAGCCACCCCTCTCGCTGGCGGCGTGCAACATCGCGTACTCGCCGCTGACGTTGTAGGCGGCGACGGGGTGATCGTAGGACTCGCGGATCTCCCGGACCACGTCGAGGTAGGGCAGCGCGGGCTTGACCATCAGCACGTCCGCGCCCTGCTCGACGTCGAGGGCGACCTCCCGCATGGCCTCGCGGCCGTTCGCGGGGTCCATCTGGTAGTGTCGCCGGTCGCCGAAGGCAGGTGCGCCGTCGGCGGCGTCGCGGAAGGGACCGTAGAACGCCGACTCATACTTGGCCGCGTAGCGATCGGCACGTCCGAGAAGCCGTCGTCGTCGAGCGCCTCGCGGATCGCCCCGACCATCCCGTCGGTCATGCTGGAAGGCGCGACGACCATGTCTGCTCCCGCGCGAGCGTGCGAGACCGCCGTCTTCGAGAGCAGTTCCAGGGTCGGGTCGTTGCGGACCGTCAGCGTCGGGTCGTCGGCCGCGCCCGCCTCGACGATCCGCAGTGGCCGTGACTGGTGTACTCACAGAGACACACGTCAGTGATGACGTAGGCGTCGGTCTCGTCGGTGATCGACCGGACCGCGCGCTGGACGACGCCGTCGGTCGCCCAGGCTCGCGAGCCGCGTTCGTCCTTTGTCTCGGGAACGCCGAAGACGATCACCGCCTCGACGCCGGTCGCCAGCACCTCGACGCGGTCGACGGCCGCCTCGACGGGAACGCGTTCGTGACCCGGCATCGTCTCGATGGGCACCCGCTCGTCGGTGGTGGCGTCGACGAAGATCGGCGCGATCAGGTCCGCTGGCGAGAGCGGTCTCGCTGACCAGCCCGCGGACGCCGTCGGTCCGGAGCCGGCGAGGTCGGCGTGTCGGTTGCATACGAGGGTCTCGGTGGCTCGGCCCAATGAAGTCACCGCTCCGAGTGGCCCGGCGGCGCTGGTCTGTCGATCCCGGGCGAACGTTTTCGGTCGCGTCGCCCGAACGGCGAGCTATGACCGCTGGCACCGTGACCGTCGCGGGCAGCGCGCTCCTGCTCGCCCTCGGCGTCCTGATCAGGTTCGGTCGCGTGACGACTCTCATCGCGGGCGTCGGCCCCGACGACAGCCCGGAGCCGTCGGTGGTCGACGCCGTCGGCACGTACACGATCCTCGTCGGTCTCGACGGGCGCGATGGCCGTCCTGACCCACCGGCGGCGCGACCGACAGGCTCTGGATCGCCTACACCGCGGGGATCGTCGCGAGTGTCGTCGCACTGATCGTCTGGGTGAACCGCGCGGACGACGGGTAACAGAAAGCATTTGCACCGCAGGATCGTTGCCCCTGTCGAATGGCCTCTCTGGCGTTCCCCGCACGCTCGCGGCTCCGGACGTGGGCCGAGGAGTACGGCCTGCTCGCGATCGCGCTCTCGTTCGTCGTCCTGGCGGGAGCCGGTGTGGCGCTGTTCGTCGTCGGCGACGAGCAACTGGCCCGCGAGCTGATCCAGCGGTACGGGCTCGCGGCGCTGCTCGTGATCTTCGTCCTCGAAGGCGCGATGTTGCTGTACTTCGCCCCCAGCGAGGTGCTCGTCCCCGCCGCCATCGGCGCGCTGGCGACGACCGACGCAGGCTACGACTGGGGTGCGATCGTCGCCATCTTCGTGGTGGCCGTCGTCGGGGCGACGGCGGGCCAGACGGCCCTGTTCGTGCTCGCTCAGCGGGGCGGCCGCGAGTGGCTCCTGCAGAAGCCGTGGTTCCGCGTCAGCGAGTCGAAGCTCGACCGCTTCGACGGCTGGTTCGATCGCTGGGGTCACGCCGCCGTCCCCGTCAGCAACGCGCTCCTGTTCACCCGCGGCATGTTGACGGTGCCGGGCGTCGCCGAGATGCGCGTCCGACGGTTCGCCGCGCTGTCGGCCGCCGGGACGCTGGTCTTCGAGACGTGGCTCGCGGTCTCGTTTTACTACCTCAACGAGGCCGGCTTCCTGTGGTTCCTGTGATAGACCGGGCGACGACGAACTGGTCGGCTAACAAAGGTAAAGTGTCTCTGCGCTGGAGGTACGGGTATGAGCAACACGGACCTCGACGACGTGGACAGGGCGATCCTGTACGCGCTGCAGGAAGACGCCCGCGACATGTCGTCGGGGGACATCGCAGAACGAACCGGCACCTCGGACAGCACGGTCCGCAAGCGCATCCAGCGCCTCGAAGGCGACGAGATCATCAAAGGGTACAGCGCCGAGGTGGACTACCAGGAGTCGGGCTATCCGCTCCGCATGCTGCTTTTCTGTACCGCGTCGATCCCGGAGCGGGGCGAGATCGTCCCGGAGATCCTGTCGATCGACGGCGTCGTCTCCGTCCAGGAGCTGGTCACCGGCGAGGAGAACCTCCTCGTGACGGTCGTCGGCGAGTCCGACAGCGACATCACGCCGGTCGCACAGGAGCTGCTCGACATGGGCGTGACGGTCGCCGACGAGGTGCTCGTTCGGAGCCACGAGACGACGCCCTTCGGCGAGTTCGACCCGGAAGACAGTTAACAGATCACGCGCTCGACGTCCAGCGCGGTCGCGCGCCGGACGACGCTCTCGACGGGATGGCGTGAGCCGGCCAGATTGTCCGAGTCGCCGTCGAGGACGGTCAGGGCCGCCCGCTTGCCGGGCGCGACGACGCCACAGTCGAGGCCCGCGATCTCGGCCCCGGCCGTCGTCGCCATCCGCAGTACCTCGCGGGCGCTCACGTCGAACTGCCTGACCGTGTACGCCATCTCTCGGAACATCGACGGCGGATTCAGCATGACGTTGTCCGTCCCGAGCGCGACGGTCGTGTGATCGAGCAGGTCTCGAATCGGCGGTCGGCCGACGCCGAGGACCGTGTTGGCGCGCGGACACACCGCCACCGGAACGGACTGCTCGGCGACGCGTTCGAGGTGCTCCCCGGCGTGGACCATGTGGACGAGCAGGTCCGGCTCCAGATCGAGCGCGGGGTGGATGTCCGTCTGATCCGGTTCTCCGGCGTGAATGGCGAAGGGGACGCCCCGGTCGGCCGCTGCATCGCGCTGTGGCCCGAAGTCGTCGTCGTTGGCACCGCTGGCTCCGAAGCCGTCGGCCACGTCGAGGACCGACGTCCCCGCTCCCGAAGACGAACGGATCGATCGACAGCGGCTCGGCGGCTCACGGAGCGTCCGCGCGCCCTCGATGCCGAACTCCCGGAAGTCCAGCGTCGAGACGGTCCCGGTCCGCTGCATGAATCGAAGCGTCCGGCGCATCGCGGTGACGAGCTCGGTCCGGTCGGCTTCGGCCAGTCGACGGTGTTTCAGGCTGTCGGGCGGTGCGACCGCCGCCGCTTCGAGAGCCCGACGGCGGCGTCTTTCGCGACCGCGTCCCCGAGGTGGGTGTGCGCGTTGACGAACGCCGGCAGGATGATGTCCGTCGACGCGGTGTCGGTCTCTTCGATCGCTCGATCCGGCCGTCTTCGACGACGACACGACCGGTGACGGGTTCGAACGACTCACCGACGAGAACGGTTCCCTCTAACGCAGGCATACCCGTGGTGATGGACAGAGAACGATATGGTTTTCTATACGCGATATTCGAACGATCCGGTAGCGTTATGGGCCGGCGTGGGCAAGCCGACGGCAACGCGGCGGAAAACGAGAGCGGTCTCCGCGACGGTGACAGTGTGTGAGAAAACCGTCGGTACCGTGCTCGAAGCGCTCGAAGAACGGCGATTTGGGGCCGATCCGGGCGAGGGATCTGGCGGGCGACTGGCCCTCGTCGTCTCGTGTTCGATGGCCCGCGGTGGCGTTCAGGTGACTCTCAGAGGGGAGACCATCACGTTCTATAATCTACTTCTTCCAGAACGATCTGGTAGTATAGATAGTTTTAATAGACAGTCTGTTCGTACATCTGGGTGAAGATGACCGATCGCTGTGATCGCGTGTGCCACGCGGGGGTGATCGGTCGGAGACGGACCAAACGATGACCGGACAAACGCAGACGACGACCGTAGGACAGCTACCGACGCCAGACGGCGAGGACTCGCGCGTCGCGGCGACACTGACGCGACTCGTGTGGGTCCTCTGTGTCGCGAGTATCGGCGTGTTGGCGCTTCGGCTCCGGGGCGGCGGACCCTGGGAACTCGACGGTCTCGTCGCGGTCGACGGCCTGACCGCCGTGATGTGGGTGACGGTCACCTTCGTCAGCGGGATCGTCCACAGCTACTGCGCCGCTACATGGCCGGCAACCGGACGATCGATCGCTTCTTCGGGCGCGTGTTCGCGTTCACGCTGATCGTGATGGTCCTGGTTGCCGCCGACGCCCTCGCGCTGTTCGTGGCCGCGTGGCTGGCGATGGGGCTGGTGATGGCCGACCTGATCGGCCACGTCGACGAGTGGCCACAGGCACGGGCCGCCGCCGCGCTCTCGCGCCGGTACTTCCTGGCCAGCACCGCCGCGCTCGCGGTCGCGCTCGGAACGCTGTGGTGGCACACCGGCGCGACGACGGTCTCCGGCGTCGCGTCGGCGCTGGGCGAGGCCTCTGGGACGGTCGTGCTGTTTGTGGCGACCGCGCTCGTGCTGGCGGCGATGATCCAGTCCGCGCTCGTCCCGTTCCACACCTGGCTCGTCTCGTCGATGACCGCACCGACGCCAGCCTCCGCACTGATGCACGCCGGCTTCGTCAACGCCGGTGGCGTCCTGCTGGTTCGCTTCGCGCCGGTGATCACCGTCGACAGCGCGTTCATGCTGGCCGTCGCCGTCGTCGGTGCGACCAGCGCGCTGTCGGGAAAGCTCCTGAAGACCGTCCGCACGGACGTGAAAGGGAAGCTCGGCTGTTCGACGGTCGGCCAGATGGGGTTCATGATCATGCAGGCCGGCTTCGGTTCTTCGGGGCCGCCGTCACGCACCTCATCCTGCACGGGTTCTACAAGGGCTACCAGTTCCTGGTTCTCGGGAGTCAGGTGGCCCACGAGAGCCCGAAGTCGACGACGGCGACCAGTTCGGCGGGACCCCTCGGCGCGGTCGTGGTCGCCGCCACCGCACTGGCCGGCGGCGTCCTGTTCGCCGCGCTCACCGGGAAAGGGACGAAGCTGGACAGCGGGCTGGTGCTCACGCTGCTGGTCGTGCTGACGGTGCTTCACGCCGCGCGCGATCTCGTCACGCGGTCGGCGCTGCCCGCGTCGGTCCGGTACGGAGCCGTCCCGCTGGTAGCGTTGCCGGCGATCGGGATCTACGCCGCCGTCTACGGGACGATCGAGGGACTGCTCGGCGGACTTCCGGGGTCGGAGCGACCGCGGAGCTGACGGTGGCCCACGGACTCATCGCCGCCGCGTTCGTCGCCACCTACCTCGCGATCGAGCGCGGTGCCTACAAGCACAGCCAGCGCCTCTACGTGGTGCTTTTGAACGCCACACAGCCACCGTCCGAGACGCAACTGACCGCGACGGAGGAGTACAATGAGTACTGACGACGCGATCCACGAGAGTATCGAGACGGCAGCACAGACGGTCGGCTCCCGCTGGCCGTTGCACTCGTTCGTGACGGCCAACCCTCTCTGGCTTCGAGGACCAGCCCTTCCACGAGGCCGTCGCGGCCGCAGCAGACACGCTGGGGAGCGACGGCTACCCCGACGCCGACGTGTTCCGCCGCGCCTGGGAGGACGGACGGATCGACCCCGACGTTCTCCGTGATACGTTGCGCGAACACGGGTACGAGAGCGAGCCCGAGGCGACGCTCGACCGCATGGCAACGGCGGAGCGGGCCGAGGCGACCGAGACGGCGACCGCAACCGACCGGGTCGACGCGGTGCTGACCAAGTGGCTGTCGGCGTTCCTCGATCAGGGACAGGCCAAGTGGCCGATGCCGGAACGCGAGGACGGCTTCTACGACGCGTTCCGCGCCGTCGCTCGCCACGACGGGGAAATCCCAGACGCCGAAGCGATCGCCGAGCTTCCGGACCGTCCGCTGGACGCCATCCGAGAGCGCTCGTGAACGATCCCGTCGGAGAGTGGCCGGAGATCTTCGAGTTCCACCTGGCCGCGCTGCCGGGCTGGACCGGCCTGCTCAAGCAGCGGGCCGACGACGGGGACGCCTGGCAGTCCGCGTACCCGATCACGCTGGCCGGCTACCTGGCGGTTCGCCTGACGCTGGTCGACCTGTTCGACGCCCCGCGCACGCCCGAAGAGGCAGACGGAGACGACGCCACGGCCGACGGAGCCGTCCCGCTCCCCGAGGTCTGGCTGACCGCCTGGGAAGCGACCTACCGCTCGGCGCTCGTCGCGGAGCCACCGACGCCAGCGAGTCGGTCGCAGCGACCGACGAGGGGGACAGACCGGACGCACAGCCGTCTTCTGTATCGACACGCGCTCGGAGATCATCCGCCGCCACGTCGAGGCCGCTGGCGACTACGAGACCCACGGCTACGCCGGCTTCTTCGGCGTCCCGATGCGCTACGAGGGCCACGACGCAGCGGTGACCGTCGACGCCTGCCCGCCGATCCTCGACCCACAGCACCGCATCGCGGATCGCCCCACGGACGGCGAGGGGTCGCGCCACGCCGAACACGACCGCTGGACGGCGATGCGCGAAGCCGCCGAGAGCGTGATCGGGCGGCTCCGCTCCAACGCCGCGACGGCGTTCAGCTACGTCGAGAGCACCGGCGCGGGGTACGGAGCCGCACTCGCGGCCCGGACGCTGGTCCCCGGACGCGTCCACGACCTGGTTGACGCCGTCGACGATCGCACGCCCGACGACCACGCTGTCTGGGAGCCGGCCGTCGATCACGATCCCGACCACGCCCACGAACTCCCGGCGGGGCTGACAGTCGAGGAGAAGACCGAGTACGCCGCGACGGCCTTCGAGTTGATGGGGTGGGAGCAGTTCGCCCGTCTCGTCGTGTTCACCGGCCACGCGAGCCAGACGGCGAACAACCCCTTCGACGCCAGCCTCGACTGCGGTGCCTGCGCCGGCAATCCCGGCGGCCCCAGCGCCCGCGTCCTCGCCGCTCTCTGCAACGACGAGGCCGTCAGGGAACGCCTGCGTGACCGTGGCATCGACGTGCCCGAGGACACCTACTTCCTGGCGGGCGAGCACAACACGACCACCGACGAGATCGAGCTGTACGCGGACGCCGTCCCCGAGAGACACACGCCGAGGACGTACGACAGCTCCGTGCGGACCTCGAAACCGCGCGGGCCGGCGCGGCCGCCGAGCGCGCCGACGACATGGGTGCAGACGGCGACGCAGGCCGTGAGACGCACCGCCGCGCGGCCGACTGGGCAGAGACGCGCCCGGAGGGTCTGGCGGGCAACGCTGGCTTCGTCGTCGGCCCGCGGGAACTCACCGACGGGCTCGATCTGGACGCCCGCGCGTTCCTCCACTCCTACGACTGGACGACCGACGAGGGCGACGCGCTCGAAGGCATTCTGACCGGGCCGATGGTCGTCACCCAGTGGATCAACGCCCAGTACTACTTCTCGACGGTCGACAACGCCGTCTTCGGCAGCGGCTCGAAGGTGACCCACAACCCCGTCGGCAACGTCGGCGTCTACCAGGGCAACGGCGGCGACCTGCTGACCGGCCTCCCGCTGCAATCGCTGATGGCTGCCGACGACGAACCGTACCACCAGCCGCTCCGCCTCTCGACGGTCGTCCACGCGCCCGTCGAACGCGTCACCGACGTGCTCGCCGACAACCCTCGGTGACGGAGCTACTGGACAACGACTGGCTCCACCTCACCGTCGTCGACCCCGAGCAAGAGCACCGCGCGTTCCACTACACCGAGGACCTGGAGTGGACGCCAGTCGACGAGCAGGCACCGACGACCCCGGAACAGACAGCCACGGCGACGCCCTCGACGGCCGACGACTGATCTCCCGTCCGAGCAGCTACCGGGGCTGTCGACTCGCTCGGCGACCCACTCGGCGGCGGTCTCGACCGCCTCCGGGTCGGTCCCCGACACCTTCACCCGCCCGTCTGCCTCCCCGTGTGCCGGATAGCTGCCGACCGCCACGTCGAACCGCTCGCGAACGCCCGCGAGCACGTCCTTCAGCGCGCCCTCGGGCGTGGCCGTCGGGACTCGGCGACCGCGTCGCCGCCGAAGTCGTCGGCGACGCTGTCGAACATCGCTTGCAACTCCTCGGGAAGCCGGGGAAGACGTAGACGTTCTCGACCACGCAGCCGGGGTTGAAGCTGGCCGCCGTCTGGAGCGGGCGGGCGTCTGCGGGAAGCGCGGCCGTCTCCGCGAAGTCCAGATCGAAGTCGTGTTCCTCGTAGCGTTCTGGGTTCTGCTCGCGGTACTGACGAGCCTTCTCCTCGACGCGCTCGCGCACGTCGGGCTGGACGGTCATCTCGCGGTCGAAGGCGTCGGCGACCGCTTCGAGAGTCACGTCGTCGGGCGTGTCGCCCAGGCCGCCCGTGACGATCACGGCGTCGAAGGCGTCGGCCCACTCCCGGACGTGGCGGGCGATCAGCGCCCGGTCGTCGGGGATCGTGAGCATCCGCGTGACCGTGGCCCCGCGCTCGGTCAGCTGGCGGGCCAGCCACCCGGCGTTCGTGTTCTCCGTGTCCCCGAAAGGATCTCGTCGCCGACGGTGATGAGCGCGACCTGCATCGGGCCGTCGTAAGATCCTCGGGAGGTAAGTGTTGGCGACGGTTACGCCGCGCTCTCGGCGGCGATGGCTTCGGCCAGCAACTCGGTGAGGCCGACGATCTCGATGTCGTCCTCGTAGTCGCCGGTCTTGCGGCCGTCCTCGTACATCGTCATGCACATCGGGCAGGCGACGACGAAGCGGTCCACGGCCGAACCCGCTTCGGTGTCCTCCAGGGCCTCGCGCAGGCGCTCCTCGCTGGGTTTCTCCTCTTCTTCGAGGTCCATCCAGAGGCCGCCACCGCCCCCGCCACAGCAGAAGGAGTCGTCGCGGTTGCGGGGCATCTCCACGCGGTCGACGCCGGTGGCGTCGATCGCTCCCCGCGGGGCCTCGAACTCGCCGTTGTACCGCCCGAGGTGGCAGGGGTCGTGGTAGGTGACGGTGTCTGTGAGCGTCGCGGGCACGGCCAGTCGCCCGGTCTCGACGAGGTCGGCGACGACCTGCGTGTAGTGGGCCACGTCCGCGCCGTCCCACTCGCAGGCCTCGAACTCGGGGTACTCGTGTTTGAACGTGTTGAACGAGTGTGGGTCCGTACAGACGATCCGGTCGAACTCGCAGTCCTGGATGGCGGCGGCGTTGTCCTCGACGAGCATCTCGTAGAGCCCCTCCTCGCCGACGCGGCGCACGTCGTTGCCGTCGGTCTGCTCGTCCTCGTAGAGGATGCCGTAGGAGGCGTCGCTGGCTTCGAACACGCGGGCCAGCGCCGTCGCGATCTCCTGGTTGCGGTCGTCGTAGCTGGGTAGTCCCCGACGTACCAGAGGTAGTCGACGGGCTCGTCGCGGGCGTCGGGCACGTCGAACTCGAGGTCGTCGGTCCAGTCGGGCCGCTTGCGCTCGGGTTCGCCGAAGGTGTTGCCCTGCTGGAAGACGTTCATCATCGCGTCCTGGACGTGTTCGTCCATCTGACCCGACTCCGTCAGCCGGCGGTTCATCTCGGTGAAGTGGGTGAGGTGTTCGATCTCGACCGGACAGGCGTCCATGCAGGCCATACAGGCCATACAGGACTCCATCGTCGCGCTGTCGATGACTGACGTGCCTCCATCAGCGATAATGTCGACGGCCTCGCCGCCGTCGTCCCGATCCTCGCGGTACTGTTTCAGGTCGAGGATCACGTCGCGGGGATCGAGCGGTCGCCCCGATTCCTTGGCGGGGCAGGCCGAGGAACAGCGCCCACACTTCGTGCAGGCGTCCTGGTCGAGCAGCTGTTTCAGGAGAAGTCGTCGATCTCGCTGGGGCCGATCTCCTCCGGGCTGGCGTCGGCGGGGACGCCGGGGAGTCGCTTGCCGGCCTTCTCGTCGCGAGTGACGACGTTGGCGAACGACGACAGCATGTGGAAGGGCTTGGCGTAGGGGACCCAGGCGACGAACGCGAGCGCCAGCAGCGAGTGGCTCCACCAGATCACGGGGTAGGCAGCGGTCGCCATCTCGGGGGTGACACCGGCGGCGGCGAGCCACTCCTTGCCCGCCCAGCCGACGAAACTCCACGTCTCGAAGCTCACGTCACGGACCGCACTCGTCCCGAGGATGCGGACGGCCTCGGTGACGTACCCGCCGACGCCGAGCAGGAAGAGGACGCCGAGGAAGTAGTCGTCTTCCCGAGAGGTGTGGCGGCCGTGGAGTCGGTCCGTCCGGCGGCCGTACCGCCGCCACATCGCGACGCCGACGCCGACGACGAACAACAGCCCCATCGCGTCCATCACGAAGGAGTACGAGAGATAGAAGTCGCCGACGAAAAAGGACTCGCCGGTCAGGGGCCGGTAGAGGTCCATGTCGATGCCAAGGATAGTCGTCCCGATCAACAGCGTCAGAAAGCCCCAGAAGACAAGCGTGTGCATCACGCCCGCGACGAGGTCGCGGTCGAACTGCTTGGCGTTTGTCAGCGCGAGGCGCGCGCCCGAGAGGATCCGCGAGGGGAGCGCGTCCAGACGCGGGAACGGCTCGTCGCTCCCGCGCGTGTAGCGGGTGATACGCTCGTACACGCCGAAGGCGAACACGAGCAACGCCAGCGCCGCGAGGTAGTAGAACACCGCCTTTCCGACCGGTCCGATCTGCCAGAAGGTCGGTCTGGTGGTGGTCTGGAGTGGAACTGTCATGTGCTACCACGAACCGGGAGCCGCTTAAATTTTGCTCCGAACCCGCGCCGTCTTGCGGGAATGATACAACTGTTTTGAGTTGTCTGCCTCGTCGGCGATCGCGGTCTTGCCACGTCGTCGACAGGTATAAACGGTAGAAGGCACAGACGTACGGTCCGATGGACGAGAAAACCGAGGAACTCCGTGACATCTTCGTCGACGTAGCGGGCGAGGACACCGTCACCGAGCGCCAGGAGGACGGCCACGGCTCGCTACTCTCCGACGAGGGGGGGCGTCGAAGAGCGCCTGCTGACAGTGATCGACCGCCTGCGCGAGCGCTTCGAGGTGGACACGCCGCTGTCGGACGAGGCACTCGTCACGGTCGTCCGTCGCTACTACGAGGGCGACGACGACGCGGCCATCGCCGACGCCGTCGACGCCGACACCGACGTGGTCACCCGTGCCCGGATCGACCTCCACCTGCTCCGAGACGAGGACACCGACGCACCGTTCGACCTGGCGCGACTGCGCGAGGGCGACACCGCCGAGACCGTCCGCGAGGCGTTCGATCTCACGGAAGCCGAACTGGCACGCTACCGGCGCGTCGTCACCGCCCAGACCCGCGCCCGGCAAGTCAGCGGCCGCTTCCAGAGCGAGTACGAAGACGTGCTCCACGACGCCGGGATCGGGACGGTCCTGACCGACGGCGTCCGTGACGACGGCCTCGGCGAAGCGACCGAAGACATCGGCTCGCTGGAGGAAGACGCCGACGTGGACTTCTAGTGCCGTCTGTGACGATCCCCACCGATCGCGAGCGACGTGTCGCCAGCCGAATCAGCCGTGAGCGACCACGTCGACCGTCTGATCGGTACGAACCGTCACGTCGTAGCCGGCGTACGCGAACGTGAGCACGCCGAGCGTCTGGCGACCGCTGAACAGCGCGTCCAGCGCGTCCGGGTCGACGGCTTCGTACAGCGGTGGGAGTTCCATCACCGGCTGTCCAGTGTGTGAACTGACCGCGCGGACGATCGCGGTGCTTGGCTCCCACTCGTCGTCGATTTCGACGCCGTTCCCACGTTCGGTCGCTGCCATGTTTCATAAAAGTCAACACTAATTAATAAAAGTTCGTCAGACATTTCAACAGATTGTACAGACGGGTCGGTGTCCAGACACCCGGCAGAAGTGTCAGGCTGAGAGTCAATCGGCAGTATCAGTCGCTCGCTGCGGACTGACCGCTGTCGGCGTCGGTCCCCGACGACAGCGGCGTCCGTTCGACGACGGTGCCGTCGTAGGTCGGGTGTTGCCGCGGAGTATGGTTTCCGCCTCGGGTTTCCTCGTTCGCTTCGCTCACTGCGGCGAACCCCTCGGCGCAAAAATCTACGCTAAAGGCTGCAGCCTCGTTACACTCGGCTGCAAGGAACCGGCGACTCCGTCGCCGGACAGACTCAGTCTCCAGCCGCCGACTGCCCGCTTCCCGACTGCCCCGACGACAGCGGCGTCCGTTCGACGACGGTGCCGTCGTAGGTCGGGTGCTGTTCGACGATCTCGCCGTTGGGCACGTCGCCGTCCTCGACCATCTCCTCGAGGAGCCACCAGGCGAGTTCGACGTGCTCCGATTTCACGGCGTAGAACTCCTTGGGCACGCCCAGTTCCTGCAGGCGGTCCTCGCCGACCCAGGTCTTGCCGTAGACGAGCGTGCCGTCGTCGGTGATCTCGTCGAACTCGCGGCCGATGTTGCGGGCCATGCGCTTCATCCGAGAGCGGTGCTGGGCGGCGTCTTTGAACACGGAGGTACAGAAGTAGACCTTCTCGTGGTCGCCCATCGTCTCCAGGATCTCGTGGCTGCCTTCGACGGCGCTCATGTGGCCTTCCTTGCGCTCGAAGCCCTCCTCTTGCATCCGGCGGAAGTTTCCGTCGGACATCTCGAACTCGTTGATGTTGCAGAACTCCGCCGCACCCTCGTCGAGAAAGTCGAGGAACTCCGTTTCGGCGCGGATGCCGGGGATCTCGAAGGCCGGCGTGAGACCCTCCTCGCGTGCGATGTAGAGGATCTCCTCCCACTCGGTGCCATGCAAATCGCCCCACTGTTCGAGGGGCGGGTGAAAGCGGATCTCGTCGAGGCCGGCCTCGCTGAGGCGGCGCATGTTCTCGCGCCCGCCCGTGATCCCCGTGTAGAGGTGCGTGTGGTGGTCCTCGCCGAACTCGTCTTTCAGCAGTTCGAGGTAGTGACAGGTTCGGTCCAGCGCCTCCTGGGGCTCGCCACCCGTGATGGAGGTCCCCAGCGCGTCCATCAGTTTCGCCTCGGCGATCACGTCCTCGTCGGACTCGACGGGGCGCTCGTTTGCGTACACCTGGTCGACGTTCTTGCGGTTCTCGCCCAGCGGACAGTAGAAGCAATCGCGCTGGTCACAGTAGCCGTAGACGAACATGACCATCTTCCCGCCCTCGGCACACTGTTCACAGCCCTTGGAGATCATTCAGTGTCCGGTCTTGTTCGTCCAGCGGCAAAAAGCGTCCGAAACGCGATCGCAGCGCCTCGGTCTCGTACCCACTCGTAAGTACCGGCCGTCCGTACGGAGCGTATGGCCACTCGCTCGCGGCGTGGGCTCGCGATCGTCTTCGCCGTCGTCTTTCTCGACCTGCTGGGGTTCGGGATCATCATCCCGATCCTGCCCTACTACACGCGAACGTTCCCCGGGGCACGGAGTTCGTCATCGGACTGCTGGCGGCCTCGTACTCGCTCATGCAATTCGTCTTCGCCCCACTGCTGGGCTCGCTCTCGGACCGGATCGGCCGCCGCCCCGTCATCGTGGTGTCGCTCGGCGGATCGGTGATCGCCTGGACCGTCTTCGGGCTGGCCGACGCGCTGTGGCTGTTGTTCGTCTCGCGCATGCTCGCAGGTGCGATGGGCGGGAACCTCTCGACGGCACAGGCCTACGTCGCAGACGTGACCCCGCGGGAGGAGCGAGCGAAGTCACTGGGCCTGCTCGGGGCCGCGTTCGGACTGGGCTTTATCTTCGGTCCCGGAATCGGCGCAGTGTTGAGCTTCGACGGCGTCGTCGCCGCCGTCGACAGCCTCGTCCCGATCGTGGCTATCACCCGCTTCTCGCTGCCGAGTTTCGCCGCCGCCGCGGCGAGTCTCTGTGGCGTCGTCGTCACGGTGTTGTTCCTGCCGGAGTCGCTGCCGGCCCCGCCCGCGGCGACGAGACCACACGGCGGCCGTCCCAGATCGCACAGTTGCTGACGGCCGTACAGACGACCGGGTTGCGAGAACTGCTCGCCGCGTTCTTCCTCGTCTCTTTTGCCTTCTCGGGGTACAGATCATGTTCATCCCGTTCGTGGCCGACGTGTACGGCTACACCGCGAGTCAGAGCGCGCTCTTGCTCACGTACATCGGAGTGCTGTCGGTCGTCGTCCAGGGCGTGTTGATCGGGCGGTTGACGGCGCGATACGCCGCGGTGTCGCTGACAGTCGGTGGGACCGCGGTACTCGCAGTTGGCGTCGGGCTCTTGCCGTTCACGAACTGGCTGGGAGCCGGCGTCTTCGATCTGACCGGCGTCGCACCGTTTCTCACCGGGGAAGCTTGCTGGCACTGCTGGCGGTGCTGACGCTGCTGCCCCTTGGCAACGGCGTGTTGTCGGTGACGCTGACGACGATCGTCTCCCAGCGGGCCTCCGCCGCGACCCAGGGAGCGCGTTCGGGCTGACACAGGGAGCCGGCAGCCTCGCGCGGACGGTCGGGCCGATCGTGATGGGCGGACTCTACACCGTGGTGGGCTACTGGTCGCCGTTCGTCGTCGGCGCAGTCTTGCTCGTCCCCGTCGGAGTGTTGGTCCTCCGTCTCGGGAACGCTCCGGAGCCGCCCGAGCCGCGGCCGGTCGATCCGGGACACGTCCGCTGAGACCGCCGGCTGTCACCGCTGTCTGACAGAGCCACGGTCGAAAACGCAGCACAGTACCGTTCGATAGATCGATACCTGGGCGTATACCCCAGATATGTCCAGATATCGACTTATTTGTAGCCGAACTTTGGTAGTTTGATGACAGAATGATTGTTTACACGTAGAAGAAATTACTTCCAAATGCAGAAGGACAGATACGACAACATCGAGAGAATTTTCAGGTTCCTCTACCGCGAGTGTCGCAGAGAACGGTCGAGTGTGGCGGCGTCGCGGGCCGCGTTACTCGCTACGAGCGACGAGTTCGATCTCGACGCCGATGTCGATTGGGAGGCGGGACACTTCCATGGCCGCGCGGGCCGGGTACGGCTCGGACATGTACTCGGCGTACACTTCGTTGACCGCGTCGTAGTTGTCCATGTTGGTGACGTAGACGTTCGTCTTCAGCACGTCGTCGAGCGACGCGTCGGCGGCCTCCAGGATCGTCTCCAGATTTTCGAGGGTCTGTGCGGTCTGCTCTTTGATGTCCTCGGAGACGACCTCGCCGCTCTCGGGGATCGACCGGCCCCTGGCCGGAGACGTAGATGCGGTCGCCGTCCTGCATCGCCTGGGAGAACGGTCCGATCGCGCTCGGTGCGTCGTCCGTATGGATTTCTCGCATACCAGAAGCCAGTCACAACGCGACATTGAATCTATCGATCTCGTCCGGTCGGGGGCTCGTCGGCCTGGTATATCTCGTTCTCGAAGGACATCGGCAGGCCGCTCGTGAGCCCGCCGTCGACGACGATGTTCTCGCCGGTGATGAAGCCGGACCGCTCCGAGGCCAGGAAGAGCGCGGTGTCGGCGACCTCGTCGGGACGACCGAACCGACCCAGCGGGTACTGGTCGAGCCAGCGATCTCGGGCGCTCGTCTCCGCGGCCCGCTCGTCGGTGTTTTCCATCTCCTTCTCGCGGCTCTCGGTCTCGATCGTGCCCGCCGAGAGGACGTTCGATCGGACGCCGTACTGGCCGTAGTGGGTCGCGATGTTGCGCGAGAGCGCCAACAGTCCGCTCTTGGCCTCGGAGTAGCCCGAGAGCCCGATGCCGAACAGCCCGTTGACCGAGCCGACGTGGACCATCGAGCCGCCGCCGGCCGCAGTCATCGCCGGCAGCGCCTCCCGAGCCAGCAGATAGGGGCCCTTCAGGTTGAGTTCGAGCATCCACTCGAAGGTCTCCTCGTCACAGCGGTGGAGCAGATCCGCCGACTCGGCGGCACCCCCGGCGTTGTTGACGAGCACGCGCAGATCGCCGAACTCCTCGATCGCGACGTCGACGAGATCCCGCACCGCGTCGGGGTCGGTAACGTCACACTCGACGGGGACGACCCGACCGTCGTGGTCTGCCGTGAGCTGTTCGGCGACCGGAGCCACGTCTTCGTAGGATCGCGAGCAGATCGCGACGTCGCCGCCGGCCTCGGCGAAGGTCGCGGCGATCTGTCGCCCGATGCCTCGTGACGCGCCGGTCACTATCGCTGGTCGGTCCGCGAGGGACAACTCGATCATATCGATCCGATACACGGTCGCGGGTCCCAAGAAGGTTCCCCGGCGGCGGGCCCCGACGGGAGCAGAGCGAACGACGATCTGTCGACGACGACAGCTATCGGACGCGGTACTCCTCGACGGTGTCGAGATCGACGTCGATCCCGAGGCCGGGGTCGTCCGGCACGGTCATCCGGCCCTCCTCGACGGTGAAGGGGTCCGCGATGACGTCGTCTTCCCAGCCGTAGTAGGTCGTGTCCGGCGGGAGGGAGAATCCGGGGATCCCGTGGACCGCGTGCAAGATCGCGGCCGTCCGGATCCCGAGGTCGAACGCGCAGTGGTGCGTGTAGGGGACACCGGCGTCCTCGACGATGGCCGCCTGCTGGCGCAGTCCCGCGATGCCGCCCGCCGGAGTCAGATCGAGGACCGCCACGTCCATCGCGCCGGCCTCGACGAGCGAGCGGAGATTGTTGGGGATGTACGTGTCCTCGTTGGGAGCGATCGGCTGGCGCAGACGCTGGCGCAGCGCCGCCAGCGAGTCGTGGGCGTTGACGCGGATGGGCTGTTCCATGTACTGCAGGAAGATGCCGGACTCTTCGAGTGCGGCCCCGACGCAGACCGCCCTGATCGAGCGACCAGCCCTGATTGGGGTCGAGTCGGAACTCCAGTTGCCCGTCGACCTCGTCGTGCATCGCCTGGATGCGGGCCACGTCCTGTTGCCAGTCACGGCCGGCCTTGGTCTTGAGGACGGAGAAGCCGGCGTCGAGGGCCTCCTGGGCCTTCACGCGGGACTCTTCGGGCGAGAGGATACCCAGACAGAAGGCGAACTCGACGGCGCGGTCGTCGGCGGCGTCGGCACCACCAGCGGCGGCGTTCATCGCGGTCGTCTGGTACGGTGCGGTCGCCCCGCCGAGCAGTTCGAAGACCGGCTTGTCGAGTGCCTTGCCGGCGATGTCCCAGCAGGCCGTCTCGACGGCGGCGAAGAACAGTTCGATGTTGGTGTACTCGATGAACACCTGTCGGCGGAGCCGTTCGACCTCGAACGGCGACTGGCCTTCGATCAGCGGACCGATTCCGTCTTCGATGATCGACTCCGTGGCCGCCGGTGAGAGGAAGGTCCGCATCTCGCCCCAGCCGGCGATGCCCTCGTCGGTGTCCACGCGGACGAGGACACGTTCCATCGATTCGACGCGGCCGTGGTTGGTCACGTACGGACCGATCCCGAGACGTTCCTCGAGGTCCACCAGCGGTACGTCGACAGTCGTCGCTGTCACGTCGGTGATCTCCATGCTCACGTGTGCCAGCGGAGCCACAATGAACGTATCGGCTCTGGCCGAGGAGAGAAAGGGTGGGGACGTTACTCCTTGACCGCGCCCGCAGTCATGCCCGCGACGATGTACTCCTCGAGGAAGGCAAACAGGACCAACAGCGGCAGGATGCCGATCACGGAGACCGTCAGCATCATCCGCCAGTCGGTCTGGAGTGCCCCGACCATCGAGAACACCCCGCGTGGGATGTTGTACTTCCCCGCGTCGGTGAGGAAGGTGAGCACGAACAGCAGTCGGTTCCACGCGTAGAGGAACGTGTAGGTGATGCTCGCGACCAGCGCGGGCTTGGTCAGCGGGAGCACGATCTTGGTGAGGATCTGTCGCTGGCTGGCCCCGTCGATCCGGGCCGACTCCTCCAGTGACTCCGGTATCGTCTGGAAGTACCCGTACAGCATCCAGACGTTGAACGGCAGCGTGAACGCGGCCGCCGGGATGATCACCGCGAGGTACGTGTTGTAGATCCCGAACTGGGTGATGACGTCGAACAGGCCGACGATCAGCACCACCGGCGCGAACATCTGCACGACGAGGACCGCCAGCAGGAACGATCGCTTGCCGACGAAGTCGTTGCGCGCACAGGAGTACGCCGCCGGGATCGCCAGCAACAGCGTCAGCGCGACGGTCCCCAGCGAGATGAGGAAGCTGTTACCGACCCACAGCAACACGTCGGTCTGGCCCCAGACGGCCAGATACGACTGGAAAGACAGGTCCGCGGGGAACAGCGTCGCCGGACTGGAGAAGATCTCCGACTCCTGTTTGAGCGTACTGGAGAACATCGCGTAGAAGGGGAACATCATGATCCCCAGCAGCGCGATCAACACGCCGTAGAGGCGGACTTTGCGGAGCTGGCTGCGCTCCTGGCCGGCCATCATAGTTCGTCACCTCCGCTGGTGTAGATCCGCAGGTAGATCACGGCAAACACCAGCAGGAACAGGAACCCGACGACGCTGTAGGCCGCGCCACGGCCGAGGTTCCCGTTTTGCAGCCCGACCTGGTAGATCCAGATCACGAGCGTGGACGTGGTGTTGATCGGCCCGCCGCCGGTCATCGTCCAGATGGTGTCGAAGCTGACGAACGTCCAGATCGTCGACAGCAGCGTCGCGATCAGGATGACGCTCTTGAGCTGTGGGATCGTGATGTAGCGGAACTGCTCCCACTTCTCCGCGCCGTCGATGGCTGCGGCTTCGTACAGCTCCTCGGGGATCGACTGGAGCCCCGCGAGGAAGATGATCGCCATGAACGGCGTCCCGATCCAGATGTCGGCCACGACGACGCCGAGCCAGGCGATCTCCGGGTTCCCGAGGATACCGATCCCCTGATCGATCACGCCCAGCTTGATCAGGATCGCGTTGAGGTAGCCGTACTGGGGGTGCTCGATCCAGCGGAAGACGACCGCCGAGATCGCGTAGGGAATCCCCCACGGGATGAGAAACGCCGTCCGGAAGAACTTCCGGCCCTTGATGTCACCCTTGAGGTGAACTGCGATCAGCAGGCCCAGCAGCGCCTTGCCGGCGACGCCGACCAGCACCCAGCGGCCGGTCTGCCAGAGCAACTGATAGAAGATGTCGCTCTGGAAGATCTCCACGTAGTGCTGGAAGCCGACGTACGTCTCGATCGTCGAGTCGGCCGGTGACTCGTAAAAAGACAGCCGGAACGTCTCCAGGATCGGCCACCCGACGACGCTCAGCAGGAAGATCGCGGCCGGCGCGATCAGGAGATACGCCTGTCTGTGTTTCCACAGGTACTGCAGTCCCCGTTCGAAACGGGAGTCGGCCGGCGACTCCGTGTACTCTTCTGCGACGCCCATCTGTTATTGCATCATCTCTTCGAGGTCCGCCTGTGCGTCGTCCAGGGCCTGCTGGGGGGACTTCTGGTCGCCCAGCGCTTCCTGGATCGCCTGGACCATGCGGTTGTTGAACTCGTTGAAGTTCGAGAGCTTCGGCCGAGCACGAGCGTACTGACCGGCCTCGATGAACGGTGCCCAGTTCTCCGAGTCCTGGAAGTAGTCACGCTCGCCGACCGCCTCGACCGTCGGCATGAACCCCTTGCTGCTTGCGTACTCGAAGTGGCGGTCCTCGTCGAAGTAGAACCGCAGCAGATCTCGCGCGAGGTCCTCGACTTCCGTCTGGGCGAAGATCGAGATGCCGTCGATGGTGTTCAGGCTGTAGCGGCCAGCGGGTCCCTCGGGCACCTGTGCGATGCCGTAGTCGAAGTCGGCGTCGCTGTCGTCGATGTTGATTCCCGTATAGACGTGAGCAATGACCATGCCCAGCGAGCCCGACTCGAACAGCTGGCGGATGTCCTGGCGCGTCGAAGACAGCGGCGAGGACTGGGTGACGCCGTGTTCGAGGTGCAGGTCCGAGTAGAAGCTCAGCGCCTCGACGCCCTCGTCGGAGTTGACGACCGGCTGGCCCTCGTCGTCGATCAGGTCCGCGCCGTGAGACCAGTGGTAGTGGTAGTACTGCGAGCCGGTCTCGATGGCGTCGGCACCGGCCAGTCCCAGTGCGGGGGTGTCGGTCTCCTCGGTGATCGTCTGGGCCGCCGAGAGCATGTCGTCCCAGGTGTCGAAGCAGGGGTCCTCCGGGTCGAGGCCCGCCGCCTCGAACACGTCCTTGTTGTAGTAGAAGCACTTGTTCGAGGCAGCCCACGGAGCGGCGTAGTACTCGCCCTGGTACGTACAGCCGTCTGCCATGCCCTGGTAGAACTGGTCGCCGAACTCGCCTTCCATCATGTCGGTGATGGGGACGAGCGCTTCCTTGCCGACGAAGCAGGGGGATCCAGCGGGCCGGCCAGCGAGCCACGTCGGGTGCCTCGCCGCCGTCGACGCGGTTGTTGACCGTCTGCTGAGCGTTGTCCCAGGTGACGCTCGTGAAGTCCATCGTGACGCCGTACTCCTCTTCGAAGGCCGCGTTGTTCTTCTCGAAGAACTCGGCGATGTTGTCGCCGACCCCCATCGTCAGGAACTGGATGGTCTGCTGGTCGCCGCCGTCTCCGCCGTCGCTTCCACCGTCGCCGCCGTCTCCGCCGTCGCCGCCATCGCCGCCGTCACCGCCGCCGTCGCCCATACAGCCGGAGATGGCGATGAGGCCGCCGGCACCGATGGCTTCGAGCATTCGTCGTCGGTCGATACGTCCGTCGGAAAGTGAGTCTGGTTGTTCGCTCGGCATCTGACAGCATTGTTCACTCGATAGTATATAAATCCGCCGATTTATCAGGGTCGATTATTAAAAACAACGGCCAACAATCGGTCACGCGTTGTGTTCGTGGATCGCGACCAGCAAGGCGGCGAGTTCGCTCGTGACGGCGTCGTAGATTCGAGCCCCCTTCTCGGCGCTGGCGAGTTCCGGCGCGCCGATGGCACCCGACTCGGAGTACTCGTCGAAGGACCGATACACCGAGACTGGACCGCCATCCAGGAGGTCGCCGCCGCTCCACTCGTAGTGTTCGTCCCAGAGAGTGCCCTCGCGCTTCGCGGCGTCGGCGACGAGGTCGGGCCGCAAGTGGAGCATCAACGAAGTCTCGTACTCGCCGCCGTGGGCCATCCCGCCGTCCTCGCTGTCTCGCAGCGCTCCCACCTCGTCGGTGGCCAGCGTGAAGTACGTCGTCCCGAGGACCTCGGCGTCGGTCTCGGTGCCGACGGTGCTGACGACGGCGTCGACGAGCGCCGCGTTGCCGCCGTGGCCGTTGACGAAACAGACGGCGTCGAAGCCGTTCTGGATGCCAGTCAGCGCTACGTCTTCGAGCACCGCACGGAGGTGGTCGAGTTCAAGCGACAGCGTCCCACCGAACGAGAGGTGGTGGGGCGAGAAACCCGTCCAGACCGTCGGGGTCACGAGGACGGGAACGTCAGCGCCCGTCTGTTCGGTGCCACCGTGGACGACCGCGTCGACGAGGATGGTGTCCGTCGCGACCGGGAGGTGGTGGCCGTGCTGTTCGATGCTCCCCACCGGGACGACGAGGACCGAGCCGTCGCTGTCGGCGACCTCGCGAATCTCGGCGTACGGCTTGCCGGCCCACTCGCTGTCGGTCGCGCCGATTGAATCGTAGAGCATGCTCAGGCTGTCGGGATCGCTTCGGGTTCGTCGTCGATCGGGACGCGATCACCCGTCTCGTCGAAGAAGTGGATGTCTTCGATGTCGAAGCCCAGCGAAACCGTCTCACCGGGATCGGGGTGGTACTCGCTGTCGACGCGGGCGATGATCTCGCCGTCGCCCTCGGGCGGGTGCAGATAGAGGAAGTTGTCCGAGCCCATCGGCTCGACGACGTCGACGACGGCTTCGAGGTGGCCCTCGTCGGTGCCGACGGTCAGGTCCTCGGGGCGGACGCCGAGAGTGTAGGCACCGGCGTCGAGAGACACCCCGAGCGTCGTCTCGAACCCGTTGCCCGAGAGGTGGACGCCGTCGCCGCTTTCGGTCACGTCGACCTCGAAGAAGTTCATGCTCGGCGAGCCGATGAAGCCCGCGACGAACTTGTTGTTCGGGCGGTCGTAACACACCTCCGGCTCGGCGATCTGCTGGAGTTCGCCGTCGTTGAGGATGGCGATGCGGTCGCCCATCGTCATCGCTTCGGTCTGGTCGTGGGTGACGTAGATCGTCGTCACGCCAAGTTCCTCCTGGATGCGCTGGAGTTCGGTGCGCATCTGGGTCCGGAGCTTGGCGTCGAGATTCGAGAGCGGCTCGTCCATCAGGAACACGTCGGGGTCTCGGACGATGGAGCGTCCCAGCGCCACGCGCTGCTGCTGGCCGCCAGAGAGTTGCTTGGGGAGCTGATCGAGCAGCTCCGGAATTTCGAGGAGATCGGCGGCGTCGTTCACCCGCTCGTCGATCTCGGCGTCCTCGTACTCATCGGAGAGACGCAGCCCGAAGGACATGTTTTCCCGAACGCTCATGTGGGGATACAGCGCGTAGTTCTGGAACACCATCGCGATGTTGCGGTCCTGTGGCCGGACATCGTTGACGACCTGGTTGCCGATCTCGATCTCGCCCGAGGTGATCGTTTCGAGCCCCGCGATCATCCGGAGCGTCGTGGACTTCCCACAGCCGGACGGACCGACCATCACGAGGAATTCCCCGTCCCGGACGGTGAAATCGATCTCCTTGACCGCTAGAAGATCGTCGTACACCTTTGTGACATCAGAGAGACGTACCTTGCTCATGGCGACGTACACCACCCTGCGTTACTATGGTTAAAAAAATCTATCGGCGGGTTCCGGTGAGCGGCCGCGTACGTGCCAGCACGCGGCGAAACGGGAGGAAAGCCGCCTGTCGCCGCATGAGATCTACCGACAAACACATATTTGACAATGACAAACTTTACAACCGGTGAAGTGGTACAGAGTGACATGACGAACGACCGGACGCCACGGCGAATCCAGTCGGTGGAACTGGCGTTCGACATCCTCGAAGTGTTACGCGATTCGGGAGGCGCGACGAGACCACACGGCGGCCGTCCCAGATCGCACAGTTGCTGACGGCCGTACAGACGACCGGGTTGCGAGAACTGCTCGCCGCGTTCTTCCTCGTCTCTTTTGCCTTCTCGGGGGTACAGATCATGTTCATCCCGTTCGTGGCCGACGTGTACGGCTACACCGCGAGTCAGAGCGCGCTCTTGCTCACGTACATCGGAGTGCTGTCGGTCGTCGTCCAGGGCGTGTTGATCGGGCGGTTGACGGCGCGATACGCCGCGGTGTCGCTGACAGTCGGTGGGACCGCGGTACTCGCAGTTGGCGTCGGGCTCTTGCCGTTCACGAACTGGCTGGGAGCCGGCGTCTTCGATCTGACCGGCGTCGCACCGTTTCTCACCGGGGAAGCTTGCTGGCACTGCTGGCGGTGCTGACGCTGCTGCCCCTTGGCAACGGCGTGTTGTCGGTGACGCTGACGACGATCGTCTCCCAGCGGGCCTCCGCCGCGACCCAGGGGAGCGCGTTCGGGCTGACACAGGGAGCCGGCAGCCTCGCGCGGACGGTCGGGCCGATCGTGATGGGCGGGCTCTACACCGTGGTGGGCTACTGGTCGCCGTTCGTCGTCGGCGCAGTCTTGCTCGTCCCCGTCGGAGTGTTGGTCCTCCGTCTCGGGAACGCCCGGAGCCGCCCGAGCCGCGGCCGGTCGATCCGGGACACGTCCGCTGAGACCGCCGGCTGTTACCGCTGTCTGACAGAGCCACGGTCGAAAACGCAGCACAGTACCGTTCGATAGATCGATACCTGGGCGTATACCCCAGACATGTCCAGATATCGACTTATTTGTAGCCGAACTTTGGTAGTTTGATGACAGAATGATTGTTTACACGTAGAAGAAATTACTTCCAAATGCAGAAGGGCAGATACGACAACATCGAGAGAATTTTCAGGTTCCTCTACCGCGAGTGTCGCAGAGAACGGTCGAGTGTGGCGGCGTCGCGGGCCGCGTTACTCGCTACGAGCGACGAGTTCGATCTCGACGCCGATGTCGATTGGGAGGCGGGACACTTCCATGGCCGCGCGGGCCGGGTACGGCTCGGACATGTACTCGGCGTACACTTCGTTGACCGCGTCGTAGTTGTCCATGTTGGTGACGTAGACGTTCGTCTTCAGCACGTCGTCGAGCGACGCGTCGGCGGCCTCCAGGATCGTCTCCAGATTTTCGAGGGTCTGTGCGGTCTGCTCTTTGATGTCCTCGGAGACGACCTCGCCGCTCTCGGGATCGACCGGCCCCTGGCCGGGAGACGTAGATGCGGTCGCCGTCCTGCATCGCCTGGGAGAACGGTCCGATCGCGCTCGGTGCGTCGTCCGTATGGATTTCTCGCATACCAGAAGCCAGTCACAACGCGACATTGAATCTATCGATCTCGTCCGGTCGGGGGCTCGTCGGCCTGGTATATCTCGTTCTCGAAGGACATCGGCAGGCCGCTCGTGAGCCCGCCGTCGACGACGATGTTCTCGCCGGTGATGAAGCCGGACCGCTCCGAGGCCAGGAAGAGCGCGGTGTCGGCGACCTCGTCGGGACGACCGAACCGACCCAGCGGGTACTGGTCGAGCCAGCGATCTCGGGCGCTCGTCTCCGCGGCCCGCTCGTCGGTGTTTTCCATCTCCTTCTCGCGGCTCTCGGTCTCGATCGTGCCCGCCGAGAGGACGTTCGATCGGACGCCGTACTGGCCGTAGTGGGTCGCGATGTTGCGCGAGAGCGCCAACAGTCCGCTCTTGGCCTCGGAGTAGCCCGAGAGCCCGATGCCGAACAGCCCGTTGACCGAGCCGACGTGGACCATCGAGCCGCCGCCGGCCGCAGTCATCGCCGGCAGCGCCTCCCGAGCCAGCAGATAGGGGCCCTTCAGGTTGAGTTCGAGCATCCACTCGAAGGTCTCCTCGTCACAGCGGTGGAGCAGATCCGCCGACTCGGCGGCACCCCCGGCGTTGTTGACGAGCACGCGCAGATCGCCGAACTCCTCGATCGCGACGTCGACGAGATCCCGCACCGCGTCGGGGTCGGTAACGTCACACTCGACGGGGACGACCCGACCGTCGTGGTCTGCCGAGCTGTTCGGCGACCGGAGCCACGTCTTCGTAGGATCGCGAGCAGATCGCGACGTCGCCGCCGGCCTCGGCGAAGGTCGCGGCGATCTGTCGCCCGATGCCTCGTGACGCGCCGGTCACTATCGCTGGTCGGTCCGCGAGGGACAACTCGATCATATCGATCCGATACACGGTCGCGGGTCCCAAGAAGGTTCCCCCCGGCGGCGGGCCCCGACGGGAGCAGAGCGAACGACGATCTGTCGACGACGACAGCTATCGGACGCGGTACTCCTCGACGGTGTCGAGATCGACGTCGATCCCGAGGCCGGGGTCGTCCGGCACGGTCATCCGGCCCTCCTCGACGGTGAAGGGGTCCGCGATGACGTCGTCTTCCCAGCCGTAGTAGGTCGTGTCCGGCGGGAGGGAGAATCCGGGGATCCCGTGGACCGCGTGCAAGATCGCGGCCGTCCGGATCCCGAGGTCGAACGCGCAGTGGTGCGTGTAGGGGACACCGGCGTCCTCGACGATGGCCGCCTGCTGGCGCAGTCCCGCGATGCCGCCCGCCGGAGTCAGATCGAGGACCGCCACGTCCATCGCGCCGGCCTCGACGAGCGAGCGGAGATTGTTGGGGATGTACGTGTCCTCGTTGGGAGCGATCGGCTGGCGCAGACGCTGGCGCAGCGCCGCCAGCGAGTCGTGGGCGTTGACGCGGATGGGCTGTTCCATGTACTGCAGGAAGATGCCGGACTCTTCGAGTGCGGCCCCGACGCGGACCGCCTGATCGAGCGACCAGCCCTGATTGGGGTCGAGACGGAACTCCAGTTGCCCGTCGACCTCGTCGTGCATCGCCTGGATGCGGGCCACGTCCTGTTGCCAGTCACGGCCGGCCTTGGTCTTGAGGACGGAGAAGCCGGCGTCGAGGGCCTCCTGGGCCTTCACGCGGGACTCTTCGGGCGAGAGGATACCCAGACAGAAGGCGAACTCGACGGCGCGGTCGTCGGCGGCGTCGGCACCACCAGCGGCGGCGTTCATCGCGGTCGTCTGGTACGGTGCGGTCGCCCCGCCGAGCAGTTCGAAGACCGGCTTGTCGAGTGCCTTGCCGGCGATGTCCCAGCAGGCCGTCTCGACGGCGGCGAAGAACAGTTCGATGTTGGTGTACTCGATGAACACCTGTCGGCGGAGCCGTTCGACCTCGAACGGCGACTGGCCTTCGATCAGCGGACCGATTCCGTCTTCGATGATCGACTCCGTGGCCGCCGGTGAGAGGAAGGTCCGCATCTCGCCCCAGCCGGCGATGCCCTCGTCGGTGTCCACGCGGACGAGGACACGTTCCATCGATTCGACGCGGCCGTGGTTGGTCACGTACGGACCGATCCCGAGACGTTCCTCGAGGTCCACCAGCGGTACGTCGACAGTCGTCGCTGTCACGTCGGTGATCTCCATGCTCACGTGTGCCAGCGGAGCCACAATGAACGTATCGGCTCTGGCCGAGGAGAGAAAGGGTGGGGACGTTACTCCTTGACCGCGCCCGCAGTCATGCCCGCGACGATGTACTCCTCGAGGAAGGCAAACAGGACCAACAGCGGCAGGATGCCGATCACGGAGACCGTCAGCATCATCCGCCAGTCGGTCTGGAGTGCCCCGACCATCGAGAACACCCCGCGTGGGATGTTGTACTTCCCCGCGTCGGTGAGGAAGGTGAGCACGAACAGCAGTCGGTTCCACGCGTAGAGGAACGTGTAGGTGATGCTCGCGACCAGCGCGGGCTTGGTCAGCGGGAGCACGATCTTGGTGAGGATCTGTCGCTGGCTGGCCCCGTCGATCCGGGCCGACTCCTCCAGTGACTCCGGTATCGTCTGGAAGTACCCGTACAGCATCCAGACGTTGAACGGCAGCGTGAACGCGGCCGCCGGGATGATCACCGCGAGGTACGTGTTGTAGATCCCGAACTGGGTGATGACGTCGAACAGGCCGACGATCAGCACCACCGGCGCGAACATCTGCACGACGAGGACCGCCAGCAGGAACGATCGCTTGCCGACGAAGTCGTTGCGCGCACAGGAGTACGCCGCCGGGATCGCCAGCAACAGCGTCAGCGCGACGGTCCCCAGCGAGATGAGGAAGCTGTTACCGACCCACAGCAACACGTCGGTCTGGCCCCAGACGGCCAGATACGACTGGAAAGACGGGTCCGCGGGGAACAGCGTCGCCGGACTGGAGAAGATCTCCGACTCCTGTTTGAGCGTACTGGAGAACATCGCGTAGAAGGGGAACATCATGATCCCCAGCAGCGCGATCAACACGCCGTAGAGGCGGACTTTGCGGAGCTGGCTGCGCTCCTGGCCGGCCATCATAGTTCGTCACCTCCGCTGGTGTAGATCCGCAGGTAGATCACGGCAAACACCAGCAGGAACAGGAACCCGACGACGCTGTAGGCCGCGCCACGGCCGAGGTTCCCGTTTTGCAGCCCGACCTGGTAGATCCAGATCACGAGCGTGGACGTGGTGTTGATCGGCCCGCCGCCGGTCATCGTCCAGATGGTGTCGAAGCTGACGAACGTCCAGATCGTCGACAGCAGCGTCGCGATCAGGATGACGCTCTTGACAGTGGGATCGTGATGTAGCGGAACTGCTCCCACTTCTCCGCGCCGTCGATGGCTGCGGCTTCGTGTTGCTCCTCGGGGATCGACTGGAGCCCCGCGAGGAAGATGATCGCCATGAACGGCGTCCCGATCCAGATGTCGGCCACGACGACGCCGAGCCAGGCGATCTCCGGGTTCCCGAGGATACCGATCCCCTGATCGATCACGCCCAGCTTGATCAGGATCGCGTTGAGGTAGCCGTACTGGGGGTGCTCGATCCAGCGGAAGACGACCGCCGAGATCGCGTAGGGAATCCCCCACGGGATGAGAAACGCCGTCCGGAAGAACTTCCGGCCCTTGATGTCACCCTTGAGGTGAACTGCGATCAGCAGGCCCAGCAGCGCCTTGCCGGCGACGCCGACCAGCACCCAGCGGCCGGTCTGCCAGAGCAACTGATAGAAGATGTCGCTCTGGAAGATCTCCACGTAGTGCTGGAAGCCGACGTACGTCTCGATCGTCGAGTCGGCCGGTGACTCGTAAAAAGACAGCCGGAACGTCTCCAGGATCGGCCACCCGACGACGCTCAGCAGGAAGATCGCGGCCGGCGCGATCAGGAGATACGCCTGTCTGTGTTTCCACAGGTACTGCAGTCCCCGTTCGAAACGGGAGTCGGCCGGCGACTCCGTGTACTCTTCTGCGACGCCCATCTGTTATTGCATCATCTCTTCGAGGTCCGCCTGTGCGTCGTCCAGGGCCTGCTGGGGGACTTCTGGTCGCCCAGCGCTTCCTGGATCGCCTGGACCATGCGGTTGTTGAACTCGTTGAAGTTCGAGAGCTTCGGCCGAGCACGAGCGTACTGACCGGCCTCGATGAACGGTGCCCAGTTCTCCGAGTCCTGGAAGTAGTCACGCTCGCCGACCGCCTCGACCGTCGGCATGAACCCCTTGCTGCTTGCGTACTCGAAGTGGCGGTCCTCGTCGAAGTAGAACCGCAGCAGATCTCGCGCGAGGTCCTCGACTTCCGTCTGGGCGAAGATCGAGATGCCGTCGATGGTGTTCAGGCTGTAGCGGCCAGCGGGTCCCTCGGGCACCTGTGCGATGCCGTAGTCGAAGTCGGCGTCGCTGTCGTCGATGTTGATTCCCGTATAGACGTGAGCAATGACCATGCCCAGCGAGCCCGACTCGAACAGCTGGCGGATGTCCTGGCGCGTCGAAGACAGCGGCGAGGACTGGGTGACGCCGTGTTCGAGGTGCAGGTCCGAGTAGAAGCTCAGCGCCTCGACGCCCTCGTCGGAGTTGACGACCGGCTGGCCCTCGTCGTCGATCAGGTCCGCGCCGTGAGACCAGTGGTAGTGGTAGTACTGCGAGCCGGTCTCGATGGCGTCGGCACCGGCCAGTCCCAGTGCGGGGGTGTCGGTCTCCTCGGTGATCGTCTGGGCCGCCGAGAGCATGTCGTCCCAGGTGTCGAGCTGGGGGTCCTCCGGGTCGAGGCCCGCCGCCTCGAACACGTCCTTGTTGTAGTAGAAGCACTTGTTCGAGGCAGCCCACGGAGCGGCGTAGTACTCGCCCTGGTACGTACAGCCGTCTGCCATGCCCTGGTAGAACTGGTCGCCGAACTCGCCTTCCATCATGTCGGTGATGGGGACGAGCGCTTCCTTGCCGACGAGCTGGGGGATCCAGCGGGCCGGCCAGCGAGCCACGTCGGGTGCCTCGCCGCCGTCGACGCGGTTGTTGACCGTCTGCTGAGCGTTGTCCCAGGTGACGCTCGTGAAGTCCATCGTGACGCCGTACTCCTCTTCGAAGGCCGCGTTGTTCTTCTCGAAGAACTCGGCGATGTTGTCGCCGACCCCATCGTCAGGAACTGGATGGTCTGCTGGTCGCCGCCGTCTCCGCCGTCGCTTCCACCGTCGCCGCCGTCTCCGCCGTCGCCGCCATCGCCGCCGTCACCGCCGCCGTCGCCCATACAGCCGGAGATGGCGATGAGGCCGCCGGCACCGATGGCTTCGAGCATTCGTCGTCGGTCGATACGTCCGTCGGAAAGTGAGTCTGGTTGTTCGCTCGGCATCTGACAGCATTGTTCACTCGATAGTATATAAATCCGCCGATTTATCAGGGTCGATTATTAAAAACAACGGCCAACAATCGGTCACGCGTTGTGTTCGTGGATCGCGACCAGCAAGGCGGCGAGTTCGCTCGTGACGGCGTCGTAGATTCGAGCCCCTTCTCGGCGCTGGCGAGTTCCGGCGCGCCGATGGCACCCGACTCGGAGTACTCGTCGAAGGACCGATACACCGAGACTGGACCGCCATCCAGGAGGTCGCCGCCGCTCCACTCGTAGTGTTCGTCCCAGAGAGTGCCCTCGCGCTTCGCGGCGTCGGCGACGAGGTCGGGCCGCAAGTGGAGCATCAACGAAGTCTCGTACTCGCCGCCGTGGGCCATCCCGCCGTCCTCGCTGTCTCGCAGCGCTCCCACCTCGTCGGTGGCCAGCGTGAAGTACGTCGTCCCGAGGACCTCGGCGTCGGTCTCGGTGCCGACGGTGCTGACGACGGCGTCGACGAGCGCCGCGTTGCCGCCGTGGCCGTTGACGAAACAGACGGCGTCGAAGCCGTTCTGGATGCCAGTCAGCGCTACGTCTTCGAGCACCGCACGGAGGTGGTCGAGTTCAAGCGACAGCGTCCCACCGAACGAGAGGTGGTGGGGCGAGAAACCCGTCCAGACCGTCGGGGTCACGAGGACGGGAACGTCAGCGCCCGTCTGTTCGGTGCCACCGTGGACGACCGCGTCGACGAGGATGGTGTCCGTCGCGACCGGGAGGTGGTGGCCGTGCTGTTCGATGCTCCCCACCGGGACGACGAGGACCGAGCCGTCGCTGTCGGCGACCTCGCGAATCTCGGCGTACGGCTTGCCGGCCCACTCGCTGTCGGTCGCGCCGATTGAATCGTAGAGCATGCTCAGGCTGTCGGGATCGCTTCGGGTTCGTCGTCGATCGGGACGCGATCACCCGTCTCGTCGAAGAAGTGGATGTCTTCGATGTCGAAGCCCAGCGAAACCGTCTCACCGGGATCGGGGTGGTACTCGCTGTCGACGCGGGCGATGATCTCGCCGTCGCCCTCGGGCGGGTGCAGATAGAGGAAGTTGTCCGAGCCCATCGGCTCGACGACGTCGACGACGGCTTCGAGGTGGCCCTCGTCGGTGCCGACGGTCAGGTCCTCGGGGCGGACGCCGAGTGTAGGCACCGGCGTCGAGAGACACCCCGAGCGTCGTCTCGAACCCGTTGCCCGAGAGGTGGACGCCGTCGCCGCTTTCGGTCACGTCGACCTCGAAGAAGTTCATGCTCGGCGAGCCGATGAAGCCCGCGACGAACTTGTTGTTCGGGCGGTCGTAACACACCTCCGGCTCGGCGATCTGCTGGAGTTCGCCGTCGTTGAGGATGGCGATGCGGTCGCCCATCGTCATCGCTTCGGTCTGGTCGTGGGTGACGTAGATCGTCGTCACGCCAAGTTCCTCCTGGATGCGCTGGAGTTCGGTGCGCATCTGGGTCCGGAGCTTGGCGTCGAGATTCGAGAGCGGCTCGTCCATCAGGAACACGTCGGGGTCTCGGACGATGGAGCGTCCCAGCGCCACGCGCTGCTGCTGGCCGCCAGAGAGTTGCTTGGGGAGCTGATCGAGCAGCTCCGGAATTTCGAGGAGATCGGCGGCGTCGTTCACCCGCTCGTCGATCTCGGCGTCCTCGTACTCATCGGAGAGACGCAGCCCGAAGGACATGTTTTCCCGAACGCTCATGTGGGGATACAGCGCGTAGTTCTGGAACACCATCGCGATGTTGCGGTCCTGTGGCCGGACATCGTTGACGACCTGGTTGCCGATCTCGATCTCGCCCGAGGTGATCGTTTCGAGCCCCGCGATCATCCGGAGCGTCGTGGACTTCCCACAGCCGGACGGACCGACCATCACGAGGAATTCCCCGTCCCGGACGGTGAAATCGATCTCCTTGACCGCTAGAAGATCGTCGTACACCTTTGTGACATCAGAGAGACGTACCTTGCTCATGGCGACGTACACCACCCTGCGTTACTATGGTTAAAAAAATCTATCGGCGGGTTCCGGTGAGCGGCCGCGTACGTGCCAGCACGCGGCGAAACGGGAGGAAAGCCGCCTGTCGCCGCATGAGATCTACCGACAAACACATATTTGACAATGACAAACTTTACAACCGGTGAAGTGGTACAGAGTGACATGACGAACGACCGGACGCCACGGCGAATCCAGTCGGTGGAACTGGCGTTCGACATCCTCGAAGTGTTACGCGATTCGGGAGGCGCGACGAGACCACACGGCGGCCGTCCCAGATCGCACAGTTGCTGACGGCCGTACAGACGACCGGGTTGCGAGAACTGCTCGCCGCGTTCTTCCTCGTCTCTTTGCCTTCTCGGGGTACAGATCATGTTCATCCCGTTCGTGGCCGACGTGTACGGCTACACCGCGAGTCAGAGCGCGCTCTTGCTCACGTACATCGGAGTGCTGTCGGTCGTCGTCCAGGGCGTGTTGATCGGGCGGTTGACGGCGCGATACGCCGCGGTGTCGCTGACAGTCGGTGGGACCGCGGTACTCGCAGTGGGCGTCGGGCTCTTGCCGTTCACGAACTGGCTGGGAGCCGGCGTCTTCGATCTGACCGGCGTCGCACCGTTTCTCACCGGGGAGCTGCTGGCACTGCTGGCGGTGCTGACGCTGCTGCCCTTGGCAACGGCGTGTTGTCGGTGACGCTGACGACGATCGTCTCCCAGCGGGCCTCCGCCGCGACCCAGGGAGCGCGTTCGGGCTGACACAGGAGCCGGCAGCCTCGCGCGGACGGTCGGGCCGATCGTGATGGGCGGACTCTACACCGTGGTGGGCTACTGGTCGCCGTTCGTCGTCGGCGCAGTCTTGCTCGTCCCCGTCGGAGTGTTGGTCCTCCGTCTCGGGAACGCTCCGGAGCCGCCCGAGCCGCGGCCGGTCGATCCGGGACACGTCCGCTGAGACCGCCGGCTGTCACCGCTGTCTGACAGAGCCACGGTCGAAAACGCAGCACAGTACCGTTCGATAGATCGATACCTGGGCGTATACCCCAGACATGTCCAGATATCGACTTATTTGTAGCCGAACTTTGGTAGTTTGATGACAGAATGATTGTTTACACGTAGAAGAAATTACTTCCAAATGCAGAAGGGCAGATACGACAACATCGAGAGAATTTTCAGGTTCCTCTACCGCGAGTGTCGCAGAGAACGGTCGAGTGTGGCGGCGTCGCGGGCCGCGTTACTCGCTACGAGCGACGAGTTCGATCTCGACGCCGATGTCGATTGGGAGGCGGGACACTTCCATGGCCGCGCGGGCCGGGTACGGCTCGGACATGTACTCGGCGTACACTTCGTTGACCGCGTCGTAGTTGTCCATGTTGGTGACGTAGACGTTCGTCTTCAGCACGTCGTCGAGCGACGCGTCGGCGGCCTCCAGGATCGTCTCCAGATTTTCGAGGGTCTGTGCGGTCTGCTCTTTGATGTCCTCGGAGACGACCTCGCCGCTTCGGGATCGACCGGCCCCTGGCCGGAGACGTAGATGCGGTCGCCGTCCTGCATCGCCTGGGAGAACGGTCCGATCGCGCTCGGTGCGTCGTCCGTATGGATTTCTCGCATACCAGAAGCCAGTCACAACGCGACATTGAATCTATCGATCTCGTCCGGTCGGGGGGCTCGTCGGCCTGGTATATCTCTGCTCCGAAGGACATCGGCAGGCCGCTCGTGAGCCCGCCGTCGACGACGATGTTCTCGCCGGTGATGAAGCCGGACCGCCCGAGGCCAGGAAGAGCGCGGTGTCGGCGACCTCGTCGGGACGACCGAACCGACCCAGCGGGTACTGGTCGAGCCAGCGATCCGGGCGCTCGTTCCGCGCGGCCCGCTCGTCGGTGTTTTCCATCTCCTTCGCGGCTCTCGGTCTCGATCGTGCCCGCCGAGAGGACGTTCGATCGGACGCCGTACTGGCCGTAGTGGGTCGCGATGTTGCGCGAGAGCGCCAACAGTCCGCTCTTGGCCTCGAGTAGCCTCGAGAGCCCCGATGCCGAACAGCCCGTTGACCGAGCCGACGTGGACCATCGAGCCGCCGCCGGCCGCAGTCATCGCCGGCAGCGCCTCCCGAGCCAGCAGATAGGGGCCCTTCAGGTTGAGTTCGAGCATCCACTGAAGGTCTCCTCGTCACAGCGTGGAGCAGATCCGCCGACTCGGCGGCACCCCCGGCGTTGTTGACGAGCACGCAGATCGCCGAACTCCTCGATCGCGACGTCGACGAGATCCCGCACCGCGTCGGGGTCGGTAACGTCACACTCGACGGGGACGACCCGACCGTCGTGGTCTGCCGTGAGCCGTTCGGCGACCGGAGCCACGTCTTCGTAGAGAGCAGATCGCGACGTCGCCGCCGGCCTCGGCGAAGGTCGCGGCGATCTGTCGCCGATGCCTCGTGACGCGCCGGTCACTATCGCTGGTCGGTCCGCGAGGACAACTCGATCATATCGATCCGATACACGGTCCCGGGCGAAGGTTCCCCCCGGCGGCGGGCCCCGACGGGAGCAGAGCGAACGACGATCTGTCGACGACGACAGCTACGGACGCGGTACTCCCTCGACGGTGTCGAGATCGACGTCGATCCCGAGGCCGGGGTCGTCCGGCACGGTCATCCGGCCCTCCTCGACGGTGAAGGGGTCCGCGATGACGTCGTCTCCCAGCCGTAGTAGGTCGTGTCCGGCGGGAGGGGAGAATCCGGGGATCCCGTGGACCGCGTGCAAGATCGCGGCCGTCCGGATCCCGAGGTCGAACGCGCAGTGGTGCGTGTAGGGGACACCGGCGTCCTCGACGATGGCCGCCTGCTGGCGCAGTCCCGCGATGCCGCCCGCCGGAGTCAGATCGAGGACCGCCACGTCCATCGCGCCGGCCCGACGAGCGAGCGGAGGTTGTTGGGATGAATGCGTGTCCTCGTTGGGAGCGATCATTGGCGCAGACGCTGGCGCAGCGCCGCCAGCGAGTCGTGGGCGTTGACGCGGATGGGCTGTTCCATGTACTGCAGGAAGATGCCGGACTCTTCGAGTGCGGCCCCGACGCGGACCGCCTGATCGAGCGACCAGCCCCTGATTAAGTCGAGTCGGAACTCCAGTTGCCCGTCGACCTCGTCGTGCATCGCCTGGATGCGGGCCACGTCCGTTGCCAGTCACGGCCGGCCTTGGTCTTGAGGACGGAGAAGCCGGCGTCGAGGGCCTCCGGGGCCTTCACACGCAATTTCGGGCGAGATGACCTGAGACAGAAGGCGAACTCGACGGCGCGGTCGTCGGCGGCGTCGGCACCACCAGCGGCGGCGTTCATCGCGGTCGTCTGGTACGGTGCGGTCGCCCCGCCGAGCAGTTCGAAGACCGGCTTGTCGAGTGCCTTGCCGGCGATGTCCAGCAGGCCGTCTCGACGGCGGCGAAGAACAGTTCGATGTTGGTGTACTGATGAACACCTGTCGGCGGAGCCGTTCGGACCTCGAACGGCGACTGGCCTTCGATCAGCGGACCGATTCCGTCTTCGATGATCGACTCCGTGGCCGCCGGTGAGAGGAAGGTCCGCATCTCGCCCCCAGCCGGCGATGCCCTCGTCGGTGTCCACGCGGACGAGGACACGTTCCATCGATTCGACGCGGCCGTGGTTGGTCACGTGCGGACCGATCCTGAGACGTTCCTCGAGGTCCACCAGCGGCATGTCGATGTCGTCGCTGTCACGTCGGTGATCTCCATGCTCACGTGCCAGCGGAGCCATAATGAACGTATCGGCTCTGGCCGAGGAGGAAAGGGTGGGGACGTACTCCTTGACCGCGCCCGCAGTCATGCCCGCGACGATGTACTCGAGGAAACAGGACCAACAGCGGCAGGATGCCGATCACGAGACCGTCAGCATCATCCGCCAGTCGGTCTGGAGTGCCCCGACCATCGAGAACACCCCGCGTGGGATGTTGTACTTCCCCGCGTCGGTGAGAAGGTGAGCACGAACAGCAGTCGGTTCCACGCGTAGAGGAACGTAGGTGATGCTCGCGACCAGCGCGCTTGGTCAGCGGAGCACGATCTTGGTGAGATCTGTCGCTGGCTGGCCCCGTCGATCCGGGCCGACTCCTCCAGTGACTCCGGTCGTCTGGAAGTACCCGTACAGCATCCAGACGTTGAACGGCAGCGTGAACGCGGCCGCCGGGATGATCACCGCGAGGTACGTTGTAGATCCCGAACTGTGATGACGCCTCGAACAGGCCGACGATCAGCACCACCGGCGCGAACATCTGCACGACGAGGACCGCCAGCAGGAACGATCGCTTGCCGACGAAGTCGTTGCGCGCACAGGAGTACGCCGCCGGGATCGCCAGCAACAGCGTCAGCGCGACGGTCCCCAGCGAGATGAAGCTGTTACCGACCCACAGCAACACGTCGGTCTGGCCCCAGACGGCCAGATACGACTGGAAAGACGGGTCCGCGGGGAACAGCGTCGCCGGACTGGAGAAGATCTCCGACTCCTGTTTGAGCGTACTGAGAACATCGCGTAGAAGGGGAACATCATGATCCCCAGCAAGCGATCAACACGCCTGTAGAGGCGGACTTTGCGGCTGCGCTGCGCTCCCCACGGCCGGCCATCATAGTTCGTCACCTCCGCTACAGCTGGTGGTAGATCCGCAGGTAGATCACGGCAAACACCAGCAGGAACAGGAACCCGACGACGCTGTAGGCCGCGCCACGGCCGAGGTTCCCGTTTTGCAGCCCGACCTGGTAGATCCAGATCACGAGCGCGGACGTGGTGTTGATCGGCCCGCCGCCGGTCATCGTCCAGATGGTGTCGAAGCTGACGAACGTCCAGATCGTCGACAGCAGCGTCGCGATCAGGATGACGCTTTGCCGGACGTGGATGTAGCGGAACTGCTCCCATCCGCGCCGTCGATGGCTGCGTTTTCGTGTTGCTCCTCGGATCGACTGGAGCCCCGCGAGGAAGATGATCGCCATGAACGGCGTCCCGATCCAGATGTCGGCCACGACGACGCCGAGCCAGGCGATCTCCGTTCCCGAGGATACCGATCCCCTGATCGATCACGCCCAGTATCGGGATCAGATCGCGTTGAGGTAGCTGTACTGGGGGTGCTCGATCCAGCGGAAGACGACCGCCGAGATCGGCGTGGGAATCCCCCACGGGATGAGAGCGCCGTCCGGAAGAACTTCCGGCCCTTGATGTCACCCTTGAGGTGAACTGCGATCAGCAGGCCCAGCAGCGCCTTGCCGGCGACGCCGACCAGCACCCAGCGGCCGGTCTGCCAGAGCAACTGATAGAAGATGTCGCTCTGGAAGATCTCCACGTAGTGCTGAAGCCGACGTGTCTCGATCGTCGAGTCGGCCGGTGACTCGTAAAAAGACAGCCGGAACGTCTCCAGGATCGGCCACCCGACGACGCTCAGCAGGAAGATCGCGGCCGGCGCGATCAGGAGATACGCCTGTCTGTGTTTCCCACAGGTACTGCAGTCCCGTTCGAAACGGGTCGGCCGGCGACTCCGTACCTTCTGCGACGCCCATCTGTTATTGCATCATCTCTTCGAGGTCCGCCCATGCGTCGTCCAGGGCCTGCTGGGACTTCTGGTCGCCCAGCGCTTCCTGGATCGCCTGGACCATGCGGTTGTTGAACTCGTTGAAGTTCGAGAGCTTCGGCCGAGCACGAGCGTATCTGACCGGCCTCGATGAACGGTGCCCAGCTCCGAGTCCTGGAAGTAGTCACGCTCGCCGACCGCCTCGACCGTCGGCATGAACCCTGCTGCTCGCGTACCTGAAGTGGCGGTCCTCGTCGAAGTAGAACCGCAGCAGATCTCGCGCGAGGTCCTCGACTTCCGTCTGGGCGAAGATCGAGATGCCGTCGATGGTGTTCAGGCTGTAGCGGCCAGCGGTCCTGCACCCGTGCGATGCCGTAGTCAGTCGGCGTCGCTGTCGTCGATGTTGATTCCCGTATAGACGTGAGCAATGACCATGCCCATGAGCCTGACTCGAACAGCTGGCGGATGTCCTGGCGCGTCGAAGACAGCGGCGAGGACTGGGTGACGCCGTGTTCGAGGTGCAGGTCCGAGTAGAAGCTCAGCGCCTCGACGCCCCCTCGTCGAGAGTTGACGACCGGCTGGCCCTCGTCGTCGATCAGGTCCGCGCCAGGAGACCAGTGGTAGTGGTAGTACTGCGAGCCGGTCTCGATGGCGTCGGCACCGGCCAGTCCCAGTGCGTGGGTGTCGGTCTCCTCGGTGATCGTCTGGGCCGCCGAGAGCATGTCGTCCCAGGTGTCGAGCTGGGGGTCCTCGGGTCGAGGCCCGCCGCCCTCGAACACGTCCTTGTTGTAGTAGAAGCACTTGTTCGAGGCAGCCCACGGAGCG
>NZ_JBZYDL010000002.1:0-68508 GCF_058933285.1 Halomicrobium sp. HArcht1-1 | reverse complement strand
CACGACGTCATATGTGCGGCTCAACCTCTCTGACTTCTGAGGGTAGCGTTACTACTCACCCGTAATTCTACCCGGCAAGAAATCGGAGAATAATGTGATGGATCCTGGCGGCGTGTCTCCAGAAAGTTTCCTCCGGCAGTACACGCCAAGTGACCGCTCTAATCGCTATGTCGGGCAATTAGCTGGCTTATTCATCTACGGCACTGACAAGAATGATTTGTTGCGGTCGACCGCCACAATCCTTCTTTCACAAAAACGAGACCGAGAAAATAGAGCATCCCGCCACAGCCTGAGAAAACTGGATCAGCCGGTCGACCAACACTCGGTGTGCCCCGCCAATCGCCGATTGATGTAGGACTCCTGCCAACTGCTTCTACAATGGCAGTCGCGACTAATCAGTTCACTATCCATGTCAGACCTTGATCCACTGGACCCCCACTCAGCACACCAGATGTATCTTGACGAGCGACGGCACCAGGTTGCAGCTGCCACGCTTCAGTCACACGACTACCGGCTTCAGCAGTTCGTTAAGTGGTGCAATCGAGACGACATTGACAACCTGAACCACCTTACGAGCCGAGACATCCATCGCTTCAGAGTGAAGCGACGTAGCGACGACGGCCTTGCCACAGCATACGATGAAGTCGCTCTCGCGACCTCCGACTCTTTCTGCGGTTCTGTGCCAGCATCGACGCCGTCGAATCCGGCTTAGACGAAAAGATCATCCTCCCGACAACGACTGCGAAAGATGCACGTGAAGAGCTTCTACCAACAGATCGTGCCGACAAGATGCTATCTCACCTCGAACAACCCGAGTACGCAACACTGGCACACGTTCTGCTCGCAACGATATGGCATACTGGCCTTCGAGTCGGTGCGGCAGTGAGTCTCGACATCACTGATTACACCCGACGAGCAATATCTCACACTCGTCCATCGACCAGACGAGGATACCGCACTGAAGAACAAGACCGAGCGAACGCCTCGTGGCGCTGAGTGACAGCGTCTGTGCCATCGTTGACGACTGGCTCACAGTCAATCATCCCGGCACTGTCGACGATATTGGTAGGAATCCGCTTTTGCGACGAGCAGAGGACGACTCAGTCGGAATCGTGCTCGATCGATCGCGTACATCATACTGCCCGTGCGTGTACGCTGATCGCTGCCCACACGACCGAGATCAAGACGTGCGAAGCTCGGCCGACTGAGTCTGCCTACGCATGCCCATCTGCATTAAGTCCACACCCGATCCGACGTGGTTCAATCACACATCATCTCCAGGAAGACGTCCCAGAACGTGGTCAGTGATAGAATGGATGTCGGGATCGACGTTCTTGATCGTCACTACGATCAGCGAACGCCCAGAGAGAAGCTGCGACAGCGCGTCGCCGATATCTTCCCAAAAGAGTAGACCCGTCGGTAATCAGTCGTCTGGACGTGGTACTTGTTCGAGTGTTTTGATCCTATCTGTCTTAGCAACGGCCCGATATTGACGTTGCCACGCTTCGGCAGGAAAGATTCCTTCATCATCGAAGCGGTTCCGGGCCCGCTGTAACCTCGAAGACCATACACGGTAAGTCTGCGTCAGATTCTGGGAGTCGATATGTGTCCCTGAAATAATTCCTGCAGCGGACAGTTCAGCAAGCCGTTGTCGGATCGTCTCTGCTTCGAGTGCCGGATTCATGTACACCAGCTCTTCAATACACGGAGAGGCCTGTGGATGACCGACAATATCCGACAGGATATCTGCCCGCCTCGTGAACCGCGATCTCGACCATCTGGTCGGGCTCAAAGCCACCGTCCGTACACGCTTTAGCCCCACCCTCCCGGTTACATTCCTTCTTGTCGGTTTCGCATATGAAACGCTACAGTGCAATCGGCCATACTCATTATCCGATTGTTTTCAAGATTAGAGGATGGGAGCCTGCTCACCCTGACCAGATCGGACCGAACTTGAGCGGTCTTCCTTTCGTTTTCGCTTCGTTCGGGATCGTAGTGTTTCTCGATCGTCTGGATTGAGACATCGAACCGTTCGCTGGCAGTGTGGACGAAGGCCGCCGCTGAGGTGGTGAACTATCGCCCTCGCCGGATTGCGTGGGGGTAATACGAATGCGGACAGACGTTCGAGTCCGGATCACAACCACCGCTACAGTTCTCCTCGTTCGCCTCAACAGATGCCCAGCGGCAACTGGTCGCTCGGTAGACCTTGCGCCGGAGAGTCGACCGTGCCGCCCGGCCGAACTCTCGTCGAAGAGTGGTTTGCGTCCGTGATCGTCCAGCACTGTTAGTCGATTTCTCTCGACGTACTCGGACAGTGCCTCAACGGCAGACCGGTGAAGCTCGATATTCCGTTCACCATCGCCTGCTGTGCCGTTCTTATCACTACCGTTCTTGAGGCGTGTTCCCTTCTCTGGACGATGACGGAGTCGGATCTCGCTGTTTCAGGATCGAAGTCGTCGAGATCCAGTGAATGGACCTCCTCCGATTCGGAGTCCAGCGTTCCAGATCAGTTCCCAGGAGTGCATCAACGAACCACGTCGCTGTTTTCGCAGTCGGTTGAGGAGTGCACTCGCTTCTGTTGCCGGGATCGCTTCGTCCCGTGCACTGGGTATCAGGCCGAGTGCATCCTTGTCGAGAATTCGGTAGATCGACTCGGAACACTGACCGCGCTTGTTGAGCCATCGAAGCCATCCTCTAACGTTCTTCGTATACGTGAGAATTGTGGCGTCGGTAGCGTATTCTTCCTGCAGGTGATCAACGTAGCGGTCGACAAGCCTCGGCGTCAGGTTGGCAGGAACAGTAACGCTCTCGCTCGCACTGAACTCGATGAAGCTCGGGATCGTTCGCCGGTACTGTGCCCCAGCCGAGGGGCTTCGATCCTGCTTGCGTGCGAGAGGAACCGTTCGTAGAGTTCGTCGAGCGTCTCGCGTTTCGACTGTGGCTGTGAGACATCACCTACGTCGTCACCGTTACCGGAGAGTTCGAGCACCTCGCGCAACTGTGCTCGGCTCCTCTGCTCTGACTTGGACCTCCAGGAGGTCTCTGTTCATTTTTGACTCCCGCGAGAGGGCGTACGGATCTCCTGAGGACAGATCGCTTCCCGTGTCTCACAGTTGTTCTGCTGTTCATCCGTCGTCGGCCGTGGTCTTCTCGATGATTTGCTCTCACACTTGATTGAACGACGCATCGACGACATGCTCGCTCGCCCGTGGGACGTTGTGAACAACGGTTGACCCCCATCTTGGAGGGATTCTCGTTCGAACCTGACGTACGTCTCGAGTGCATCACAGGTGTCTTCCGATAGTTTTAGCGTCCGACCCGATACCAGTCCGACCTTCTTTACAACGTATATATTTGGAATCCCGACTTCTATCGAGCTACCTTCCAGGTCGATGTCACCCAGGTCTATCTGTCGTATCTGTTCTGGGCGGCTCCTGGTTTCGATTAGCAACAGTGTGTATACGTGGGTCCGTTTTCCGTACACCCGGCGACCGAGATAGTCCTGAAACACTTCTATCCGATCTCTCTGAGGCCCGACTGCTATTCTTGGGCTATAGTCTCTGATTCTGTGGCTGATGGGTGTGAGTCTCCGATCACCCGTCTCGAAGAGGCGGAAGGCAACACGGTGTTTCAGAATCTCTGGGTCCTGCTGGAGTAGATAGGAGAGAAAATTGACTAACGTATCGACGTGGCCAATTACGGTATCTACTGCAAGTCGATCTTTCGTTCGTAGAGCCAGAATGAAATCGACGAGGTTGAGCCTATCGGCAGCTATCCGTTCATTTACGGGGCAATCGGTCCATTCGAGAAGCTTTTTTATCGTGCTTTGACAGGAGTATACAGTCGCTTCTGGTGCTCTCTCCGAGACAGTCGAGAAAGGTCTGCCTGCTTCTGCTTCGAAGAGATTCTTCTGTCTTGGAATCCGTCAGACCACCCTCCGTGAAATCATACGGATACCCCCTTGTCGAGGAATGGCTCTCTGATTCTGCCCTTCTGGATATACGAATTGCCGGAACATCTCTGGCAGTCAACTCTGGCAGTTTGATGCTCTGAATCGAGTGCCGATTGACGGCGCGCGCGAGGAGGTGTTTCGGCATGAGTCGGCAATACTTGCTTTATTATTACTATAATTGCCGCTTCTTCGGTAGTATATTTGAACTGATTAACTAGTCTATAGGAAAGCGAACGCCGACACCGATCATGAAGATTCTTGTATGTTGTGCATGTATATATCGAATATGATGCGGGGGTAAGAAATTATTCCAGCCGATCGCCACTGAAACTCGGAATTGTGGTTTATAAGGTCTGTGCAGCGAAAATAGGTAACGTATGATATGACCAAGGCACCGTGCCGTCATCATATGCCCTCTAGATTTCTGCACAGAAGTGATAAGTAAACATCAAAATTCTTATTATCTGACGCCCGTAGTTTCACTATCTGAATTAGATACTTTTTGTATCTGAGCCCATAATATAATATTAAATATAGTAGGAAGATGATGTTAAGATAGGAAAAGTATAAGACATCTAAAATTTGTTTCATGCCGAATATTATTATATTATATGTTCTAGTAAAGTACTGATGTCTTTGAAGCCGCTCTACGACCTGTACATTTCTGGCGTAAGGCGTATAGGTGTTAATTTCACACACTCGATCAGAGATTTTATATAGTAGTGTTCCTCCGGCTCGGCTGCATGCGCGAAAATGCAAGCCAGTTTAGAATCGTTCGACGATCAGTCCTCTCAATGGGGCGATCGACATGAGCCGAGATCGAGATTCCCTGCCGGAAACTGTACCAACTGACCCCGATACTGATTGCCCAGGTGCTGCTATTTATCGGCGGGTTAGTACTCCTAAACAGTCCAAAGAGGGATCCAGCTCAGAACAGCAAGAGAAGTCGCTAAAAGAAAAAGCAAAAGATATGGAATCAATGTGATTGAAACGGTTACAGATCCTGCAGAATCTGGAACGGATTTTAACCGAGATGGTATTAAGAAGGTACGTTATCTTGCCGCTCACGAAGACATAGATTTTATTCTAAATGATGAGATTGACCGAGTCGGGCGGGACGCTATCAAGACCCTCTATTTCCTCTATAGACTGGAGGAAGAGTGTGACGTTACCCTGATTACAGAAGAAATGGGTCATCTCGATATAACGAACAGTTTTGATTTGATCTATGCCTCAGTTCGGGCTGGGAGTTCGCAGTTCGAAAACGAAACGAAAACTCGCCGGTCAGAAGCATCACGTGCGCGACGGTTCAAAAACAAAAACTGGTCGACTGCATTCCATAATGTGCCACTCGGTTATACCGCAACAGACGATGATTGGTTAGAAGTTGACGAAGATGAAGCTGACATCTATCGATCTATCGTTATGAATTTCCTCCGGGCACCAGTGAACGGGGCATATAAAAACAAAGCAGTGGACAGACGATATTCCCGCGGATATGTCAGCGCAAAAATAAGAAAATGTCTCGAGCGACCACTATACGTCGGGCGACCGAGAACGCGGTATGACGACAACACCCAAGACAGAGATGGCGAGACCTCCTCCACGAGAGTCACAGATGATTCACTGAGGATCATCGGCGACGATACGAGGGAACAAGTCCTGGACAAGATAGAATCGGTCCACGAATTTCATAGCGGAAGCGGAGACGAAGTTGACAACATTGAGTCGCTCGCCGGAGAGTTCGGACCGAATCAAATCGTTGAGGTCGGTGAAATCATCCAGCCACGGTGTCCCGTTAAAGACCCTGATACTCAGACAGTCTGTGATGCTCGGATGACCTGTGATGGTAGACGCGATGTTGGGCCGTACCGTCCACCAGTACACTTGTACAGAGTGCAATAGCTCTCGGAGATTCCCGTGCAAATCGGAGCTTAAGCAGTTAGAGGGTAGGTCTGATCCAACCTTATGATTTAGTCTATAAATCAGTCTCAATGTTACTTAGAGTTCACTGTGTTGCCACTCCAGTCCTGATATTGCTTCAGAATTCTACCGATACGGCGCTCTTTACGACGTTCATCCATCGGTTTACGTGACCGAACTGCATTACCTTGATACCGTGTCCGGACCTCTCTTGCTTTTTCGAACAGTTCTTTAGAGATGATTTGATATGCTGTCTCTATCCGATCAATATCGCCCACAATGTAGTGTCCGTAGTATAGTTCGTTCCGCAAGATCTTACTAATTGAAGCGGGAGTCCACTGTGTGGTCTGATCTACTGTGTCTCGTCCGTTGAGTGTATCCGCTACAGATGTCATCGATTGAATATCAATATATTCATCGAAGATCCATCGAACGACAGCAGCCTCTGATTCATCGATTTGGAGCCGCCCGTCGTGTTTTATTATGTACCCAAGTGGGGGCGACCCGTTCGGCCATTTCCCTTCCATTGCACGCGCGGAATGTCCCATCCTCGTCCGCTGTCGGATCATCTCACGCTCGAATTCGGCCGTATTAGCCAAATTTCGGAAATTGAACTGCCCTGCCGCTGTCGTCGTGTCGATCTGCTCGGTCACGCTATGGAGTCCGACACCCCAGTCACGGAATCTCTTCTCGAGCTGTACGGCATGCATGATGCTCCTTGAAAAGCGATCCAGTTTCAGAATACGACTACGTCGATGAGCCACGCTCCGCTTGCGCGAGCATCTCCTGGAACATCGGCCTATCCGGGTTTTGCCACTTTCCGCCTCATCACGGTAGACGAACGTGACCCCCAATCGTACGATTGACACCGTTCGATCGAGCGGCGAACCTGCTCGTCAATCGAGTAGCCGAACTGCTGGCTCGCCGTCGATGTTCTGGCGTATATCGCTGCCCGTCTTCGAGGTTGACTGTTACCTGTTGACTCTTCGAGATGGGGCATTTGTGAGGATCACCAGCAGGGACTTCATCGTTCACGACTCTTTGTCCCCGATTTTGTCCACACCCTGCTTTTGTAGTTCTCGACAATCCTTAACCCGCATTCTGATAGTCTCCGTCGTCACCGCAGCCGCTCTTGCAACTTCTCGCTGTGTAATGTTCTATCTGCGACGAGATAGAGAGCCGCTGCAGCGAATCCACCTGGATTCTTGCCGAGTATCGAACTGCGTGGGATTTTGGCAATTAATTTGCTGGCCCCTGCTTCAGCCGTCTTTTCGAGGTCCAGTGTTCGACAGAGGTCCTCCAGATACATCCCTGGCAGAGGGGTGGGCTATCGAACCCACATTCTTGTTCGACGGTGCGACGCATACGCCGTAACGATCGGGGTCGACATCTGCTGCATCCGCGAGCCGGCCTGTCGAGATCGCCATCTGTCGCTCTCTTCCGGCTACCGTGAGACATGCAGCAACTACCAGTGCCAATGGGTGGCCATCACTGACTTTTTCGAGTGCAGCTGACGCGTAGATCTCGGCAGAACGCTCCCGCAACTCGATTGGAGCATCGACGTCTTCACCGATCTGTTCGAGCCATTCGAAGGCCAGTGCAACCTGCTGTTCTGTACTATTCGTGATCGCGTAGCATCTTTCCCAGTCTTCCCTCGATTCGCGGTCGGTTTCCGTTTCGTCAACACTATCTATGGTCTCTGGAACGGCCGACGCGACGATGCCACATTCTTTACAGACTGCATCGAGATCCGGTAGTGAATCGTCGAACTCTCTCGCACCACAGTTGAGACAACGCTCTGGGTTGTGAATCTCCTCATTTTGAGCGTCGACAGGGTTGTGTTCAGCCATTTACTGCTCCCTCATAACTGACTGCTCTTCTGGCGTCGGTCCAGACATCGGGGCGTGTACGTTTCGTTCCCCACAACTGCTACACAGAGGCGGGTCCTCTAGAGTTCCATCCCATGTCACCTCTTCAGGAGAACTGGAGGCTTCGCAAGCCGTACACTGCCAGTCGTAGCTTCCGTACTTCGCAGCGATGTCTGGAAATCTGTGGGCGAGTGTGGGGTGACTCTGGCATCCTCGTGTGACTCAAGATACTTGAGCACGTTTTCCCGTGGATAACCAGCATAGAGGGGAACGAATCCTTCCGGGATTTCATTGGAGTGATGGGAGTCACCCATTCCGCACCGCTCACTATAGTCACAGAACTCGCACTCCCACCCATACTCCGGCGAGGCAGGTGGCAACTCCCCATCGAGTCTGTACTGGGTGTGTTCGTCCGCCCATTCCAGAACTACCTCTTTCCAGAACTCCTTGTCGAACTCGACGTGGAAAACCTCGATATCGAGTGAATCACGACTCCCGTATATGATCGCCGCATCAGTTAGTTCGATATCGTACTCTTCTGAAAGGCCAAGAAGGTACGCGTGCACCTGCGCAAGGTGGTGTCGGTTCGGTGTGTCGAGATGATCAACCGACGACTTGGTTTTCACTTCTGTCGGCAGGATCGGTGTAGATTCTTGATCGACGACCACAGGGTCGGTGGCTCCTTTGATAGAGAGTTCGCCTGCATCGGCCTCGACAGAGACTTCGATCCACATCGTGTTCCGAATGTAGGTGTCTTCATCATCGACTGCATCTTTCAAATACGGGAGAACGAGGTCTTCCTCGAAGTGTGTCCCGAACCAGAAGATTCCCTTTGGATCTGGCCGCTCGGCCGGTGCATTGGCCTGGCGGTAGAGGATTTTCCGGTGACACTGTAGCAGCGAACTCGGCTATGCTTAGTCGGTGCCGGTACGCTATTCGGGCCGTTGAAATACGGCTTCCCGTCTTCTATGTTTTGTCTGTGTTGGCGTTCTCTGAACCAGTCCTGAAATTGCTCCGGAAATACTATCGATAATTTTGGCCTGGAAATTATTTTCTTCTTGCTGCTTGATTGGTTGCTCGACCATGATCTGTTTGGATGGCCTCTTACAACGGCCATCACTATCCTCTCAGTCTCCCTCCCTCCGCTTGATCAATCACCCGTTGTCGCTAATTATCAGCTTCATTCTCATCTAGAAGTGTTCTAAACAGATCCACGGTTGGGGTATTCGTATCGAGAAGGAGTGCCGCAATCTGGAAGTTCGTCCCTCGACGGACTGTCTGGCGCTCGGAGTCGTAGATGACGATGCCGGCGTCTGACAAAGTACGTAAATGAGTCTGCGAGAGGGCATTGTACACGTTTCGATAGGGTTCACCCGTCGCCTGCTGGGTCGAGCAGCCTTCCTCCAGGCTGGAGATCTTTCGTGCCAATTCACGAGTTGTCATCATTTCTGGATCTGTCTCACTCAAAATTGAATCACGTACCGTCGACGAGCTGCTCGAAGAGAGTGATAGAGCTTGGATAGCGCATCCTCATTTGTCTCTATCTCGCTCATGCGTCGGCGATTCTATCTTGCCAATATTGATTCCTCCGGCGGAATTATTGCCAGTTTGTTCCGCCGGCGGAACAAATATCTAACATCCGTCAGGTTCCGGTACGCATTAATGAGTGATGGGCCAGGGCGAAAGCCCACTGTTGGTGACGACGAAATTTTGGCTATATTTCAGAACTCGGCTGATCCTGTTCTGACTGCATCGGAAGTTGCGGCGGAACTCCCTGTCGGGAGGCGAGCTGTGCTGAAGCGTCTCCGATCGTTGGAGAAAGATGGCATCTTGAGGTCAAAAGATGTCGGGAGTGGTAGCCGTGTTTGGTGGTATCCTGGCCACACAGCAACATCCCTCTAAAACGATTACTGCAGTTTGTTTTGTTCCCGTACAACAGAGTTATTTCGTGACCGATGTTAGCTCTGAGATCTGAAGGATATCTCCTCGTTTCACTTTCACTGTGGCCACATTGGATTGATAAAGGCTGAGAAGAATAGGCAACTAATGAGCGAGTTGCCGTCGAAGTTTGAGAAATTCCTCTCAAACATTCGACCGACTGACGAGCAAATAAGCGATTACGTTGACGGCCACGAACAACTCCGTGAGCGACTCTCAAACGATAATGACCTATCTAATATCCACATCTCTGATTTTCTCCAAGGTAGCTACGCTCGTAGAACAGCAGTTAAGCCGATCGGCGACGAGAAATCTGACGTCGATATAGTCTTCGTGACAAACCTGCCGAAATCTGAATATACGGCCAGCGATGCGATGGGCTCTGTGAGCCGTTTCTCAATCGACATTATCCAGGACAGTGGGAACCAAATCAACGGTCCTACAAAATCGAACTAAATAAAGTCGAGATGGATCTCGTTCTCACTGCTGCACCGAGTGAAGCGGTGATGAACGAACTATCTGCGCCTGATTCTATCGGGAAAGCGAACATCGCAGATATTGCGGACCAGCAAGACATGGGGATCGTCGCTAAATCAATAGATAACACGTTTAAAGGTACCGAGAAAGATTGGCAAGATGAACCGCTGGACATCCCTGATCGAGAACTAGACTCTTGGGATCAAACTCACCCCATCGCCACACTTGACTGGACGCAAAACAAGAACGATCGAACGAACGGTCACTACATCAATGTCGTCAAGGCCCTCAAATGGTGGCGACGGACCCAAGTTGACTTCCCGAGCGGCCGAAAAGCTACCCGTTAGAGCGGCTTATCGGAGAGTGCTGCCCGGACTACATTTCAAGCGTTGCAGAAGGCGTGGTGCGTACACTCGACGTCTTCATCGAAAAGTACGAATCAAATGCTGAGCACGAAGATACGCCCGTACTCGGACAACACGGTATCCCGGAGAACAACGTACTCGCCCGCCTTGAGGGGAGAGATTTCGCCGCATTTTACGATCGAGTAACGGACGCTTCTGAGGTGGCTCGACAAGCTTATAAGGAAGAAGACAAGGAACAATCGGCTCTGTATTGGCGAGAGGTGTTCGGTGAAGAATTCCCGTTAATCGGGAGCAGTGACGATAATAATACAGACGACGAGAGTCCGGCTACGTTCACTCCCGAATAACACAGCTAATGTTTCTTCACAAAGGTTCGGGTAATTCACCTCCACTATGCCACCGAACGCTATTACCGAAGCTGTCACTGAGATAGAGGACATCCCCGAACTCCAAATCTTGGAAGAGGCTGAACCAGCGGGACAGGGATTCGAGATGGACAATTAAAATCCGGCTTACCCCAGAGAATCTCGATACGCAGTCGAGCATACCCGAGGAAACAGACTGGTACGTCCGTATTGATGAGTCCTATCCGGGCGGCAATATCGGGATTTACCCGCCAAAGAAAATGGAATTACGCAAACACACCCGCATCAAACACTGAACACATCTGGGAACGACGATCGCCCGTGGCGAAACGGGAATATTTGCGTTGACCGATATACAAACTCCATCGGCCGAACTGGTGGATTCGAAGAACCATTTGACGCACAGGAACGGTTACGGTGGTATCTCCTTCGCGCTGTTAGATGGTTGGAACTGGCTTCTACCGGTGACCTTAGGCAGGACGGAGAACCGTATGAATTACCTGCATTCTCGCAATCAACTAATCAACCACAACTCGCGTACAATGAAACGCGATCATCATTTCAAACGTGGTCAGAACAAACAGAAACGTACGGAGTCGCATGCCTATCAAAACTGAACGACGTACCCACTCAAATTGCTGTTGATTACTTAGATATAGAAGGGAATTCTGTCTACACTCCAGAGTGGGGAGATTCGGTAGAAACAGACGAAGTAATCCCTGGGGTGTGGTTGCTTCTCGAGGAACCGCCGATCAAACCACCGTGGGAAGTTCCTGAGGATTGGGAGGAATTGGATGACCTACTGAGCAATGCTGAAGAACACGTATTTGAAGTCCTTGGTAAAACCCGTGAAGCACACCCACATGCAACGTTTTCATATTTCCTCCTTGGCTTCCCAATACCGGAATCAATCGGGAGCGACAACGCGTATATCCACTGGCAAGCAATCAAGATAGACGACATTCCAGACACGTCTGGTTTCAGCGGACTTCGGGATATCACTAGTAATCGTGTGCGCCTCGCCCAAATGTCGTTCAAATCTGATCCAATCAGATGGCTAGAGTCGGATAACTGGGCGCAGGATCAACTACTACGCCGAGGAAAACTCGATAGAAGACTCCGAGAAAGCAATATTATGCTTATCGGTGCAGGCGCACTCGGAAGTACAGTTGCCGAAAACCTACTCCGAGACGGCTGTACGGATCTTACTATCGTTGACGGTGAGAAATTCGAAATCGGAAATCTTGCCCGCCACACACTCTCCCTCAACGCGATAAACCAGTACAAGGCCACCGCAGTAGCGAATCGGTTACGCGACCTTTCACCACACGCTACGATACACGACGTACCCTCACGGTATCCCTTGTCCGAGGCTGATCGAGAAGCAATACCTGACCCAAACATAGTTCTTGATTGTACCGGGAACGATCAAGTATTGTATACTCTTGACCAGGAACGATGGGACTCTGCCAAACCAGTTGTCTCCACAGCACTTGGCCCACAAGGAAAACGCCTCTATACGTACTCGACATTTACCCAATCATTTAGATTCGATGATTTCGAAACCGCAATGAGCCCTTGGACTCTCAAAGACCTATCTGAACACCATCCCGACGAGGATCTCGTCCCAGAACGCGTAGGCTGCTGGCACCCCGCTTCCGTAATTACAATGAATACGATTGCAACCTGGGGAGGAATCGTTCCGAACCTAATTGAAGAGTCTACTGGGCTGGCGAAAGGTCAATCCTCCTTCACCGTCATGGAAGCATCACGCAGTCAAGGCTCCATCTCTGTTACACGCCGTGACGAACCGTACCCAGATTCGATCCAGTGGAAGTCCGAAGGCGGGCAGATACTCGAACTTCCACGAATCTGTCTCAACGAAATGATCGAGTACTTCGAAAGGGATGCGCCAAACGAAACAGGCGGCGTCTTAACAGGAAGATACACAAATAAATCGAGCGGGCAGATCATTCGCGCATCCGACCCACCACCGGATTCCATCCAGACGCCGACAACATTTCTGAGAGGCACCGAGAAAGTCGATGAAGCTCTGAAAGAATCCCAAGAACGATACGGTCTATACTATCTCGGCGAATGGCACACACACCCAAATGAAGCACCCAACCTGAGCCACAAGGACAAAGAAGAGATGCAATCAATCGCTGACAACGAATTCTACGAGTGTCCCCATCCGTTTCTCATCGTTGTTGGCGGTAACAAGGAAACCGGATTCGACATTAAGCCGTATATTTTCCACCGGAACGACACCTACGAGGAACTCATACTAACCAAAGAGCCTCGCACCGATGACTTAGACCTAAATAGCTCTGCAAATTCTGTCAAGTACAACCCAGGTGATTCTACCCATGACTGACCCCACTGGAGAAGTATTCCTCTCCTACAACCACGAGCAAAAGGATCTGGCAGTCAAATTAGATCGTCGTCTCAGAGAACATGGCGTTCCAGTGTGGCGAGATGAACGAAAACCGGACCTGACCCGTTAGAGAGTCAAATAGAATCTGTATTGCAGAGCGAAGAGATCTCTGGCGCGATACTCTTAGTCAGCGAAGACATCCTCGATTCGCCAACAATCCTAAATGTCGAAATCCCGCAAATACATTCTCGTCATAAAAACGATGACGCCTTCTTTGCCTTTGTGCTTCGATGCCCCGGTCTTTCCGCCCGCAGGACGAGCGAGATCCTCAGCGATACTACTCATGTCGACGACTTCTCCGAGTGGTTCTTTCACGCCCTCGAAATAAGCGTAGACGGCTTGACAAATTATAATCAAGTTGTCGACGAAGTAATTCAGAGACGGCTCGCTGCGCTTGTAAACAGTAAATTCGACACGGACACAATCCGATGTTCGATCAACTCATACCAGTCGCCAAACCCCACCGACAAACTTTGGTTTCACGCCGACCTATCTCGCCACTTCGAAGACAATCGTCTTCCAAACGAAAAGACGTGGAACGACAGTATACGAAAGACAATTGTGCGGCTGACTAACCATATCGCTGATTATGCTGAAAACAAGGTAATCGAATTCACCGGCCGAACACGATTGCCAATCGCATTCACCGTTGGGTGTCAATACCCAATGACTCGGGGATCCATGCCAGGTGGACCCAGCAGGACCCGAACTTCAACGAAATAACGTGGGATGTCACTGCCCTCCGTCGATGCCAAAGTTAGTATCAACTCAAAGCTTAAAGACTCCAGCAAGACGGACTTGGGAGTCTACCTGAGCCTCACTGACGAGGTTCGTACAGAAGTCGGAAACACCGCAAGTGACCTCCCGATTTCAACACCGAGATAGAGATTACGCGAACTAACTATGACCAAAACATAACTCCGGCAGAGGGACTCAAAATTTCGAATGTGTTTCAAAACCGTTCGAGATGAATTGAATAAGAGACCAAATATTGAAAAATCCACATCTTCCAAAGCTCACCTGTCGGATTGTCATTTTTACTTGGTCAACACACCAATACGCTACCCGCAATCCAAACATACGCACTTAATGACAACCATCAACCCAGGCGATACGAACCAGCCATTTTGATACAATAACCACTCTACGTTCGAGAGCGAAGTACCTACACCAAGCGCCATACCCTACTATTCAACAACAATATTTAGGTCGGTAGATTGTTGTTTTAGGATTATGGGTAGTGCAGCGACAACAACATCTACAGCACAGGACTCGCTACAAAAACGGGCAAAGGAGGATATGAACACCGCGATATCGAATGAGGATATGAAACGTGCTGCTGATATCGGCATCACAGTTCTACTCGCTACGCAGCCGAATGGCCCAGCGAAAGTACCGATGTACAGCAATCTGAAACATGCCTACGCGTTTGCCAACGCAGCGAACAGTGATGGGGTAGAAGCAGGCGTACGCGCAGCCGGTCAAAGCGTCATTGGGAGTGAACTCAGTTCTGAATCAGCAGAAGCTACTGTTACTATCGCGCAGAACGCGGTTACCACGGCAGCTGAACGCGAGACTGTGAGTCAAGGTGTCGACGCAGCCAATAAGAATCTGCAAATGCCGTCCGAACAGGCAACAGAAGACACGCTCGCTGCCGTAATGTCGAACGGAGCCGACGCGCTTTCCAAACAAAATCAATCGGATAAAGAGTGAAATGAGTGAAGATTTTGACCTTTCGGTAGAAGATCAGCAGGATAATCTTCGGGAATTTATGGAAGCACACGGACCAGAAGGCTTCTTCACAGTCTACTTTCGGCAGTTACTCTACCGATTCGTGAAACAAGAACTCAAATCCGCAACAGACGAGATTGAGGGCGTCGGAGAACAACTGTACTTTACAGAAGACGGTGGTCAACTTCTTACTAAACACCGAGAATATCTGCTCGACCAATGTGAAGTACGTGCCCGAGAACTCGTAGAAGAACTCACCGACGATCCAATTCTCGGACCGGCTATCACTGAAGGGGACATTGAGGCGATAGATACACATCAGGAAGCGTTTGTGGAGGCTGTCCACCGTTGTTTTGAGGACTGGAAGACAGATGGAATCCGCTCTTAAACGATGTTGAATCAAGCAGCCCGAAGGGGGACAATAAATGAGCAGTACCGAACGTGTCTACATCCAACGGAGTAATGAGTTCGAAGCCCGGCGTGACGGGACATACCCGAGACAAGTGGAATGACATCGGTCGGGTCTGTCGTGAGCTATACCAACAGTCGGCAATCTGACTCTGATTTCCAAATCAAATACGATCTCGCCGAACTGCAGAATCAGTTTGACGGATACATCCCTGACGATGTGCTGGACCTGGTCGAGATCGCTGTCGCAACGTTCGGTGTTGATCGGTACTTAGAAAGAAAATCATTGCCGGAGTCGATGTAGACGACGTTGATGCGCGTCTCAACACGCGTTCAATCGTGATTAAAGTTCCAGTATTCTCCGACTCGCTGACGACGTCTAGAGCACAGGAGTTGCTGTCGACAATGGTCTCGCATATGACCTATGATGTCATTCAATACGATCTCATTCAGCAGCCCAAAGCCACTGCCCAGACTAACGGCTTTTTCGATACCCCCACGCCCACTAAGGACACGGTGAGCCTGTTCTCTGATGGATTAGACAGCGCGGGCGGAGTCAATCAGAACCAAGCTGAGAATATCAATAGCAAGTACGTGAGTCTAAATTATGGGAGTGGACTCGGAGCCCGTCACGAGGAACTGCAAAGACTACTTGATGTGAGACCTCACATCTTCCAGCTCGATTACGAAGAAGAAACAAACGAGTACACGACGTTTTCTCGCGGATTCCTCCACTGGGTGTTTGCCGCAGCCACCGCAACCGCTCACCGCATCGAAGAAATCCGCGCATTCGAAACCGGACTAATGGCGCGATTTGCCATTCTCAACGAAGGTTGGCACACTACCCGAACCGTCTCACCAGTTGCAATCGACTTGTTCAACACCTTACTAACCGAGGAACTAAACTGGAATACGACCGTTCAAAACCCGTTCCTCAACGATACCAAACGTGAGGTCGTAAATCGTATTTCTAACGAAGCGGTTATTCGAACTACAGTCTCTTGCCCACACCACGGAAGACAAGGAAAGTACCAACTCGACAACTGTGGCCAATGTGTACCATGCATCATCCGCAACATTGCTATCCTCACCAGCAGATTCGACTTATCTACCAAAGACTTGAGCATCTGTGACTGGAGTACAATTGATTTCGAGGGACGAGAACTCCCAGACAAAACCCCATTTGAACTCCCCATCGAAACGATCGTGACACCTTCTTCCTCGCACTGGGCGAAATTTCACATCTCTGTCGCCTCCTCCGAGACAAAAGCACTTCCACAGTCGTCACGGAATACCCTAAACTCGCCTCGGAACAGACCTACGATTTACATTCTCGATTCGCCATCGAATTTACACAAACATTCGAAGAGTTAGCAGAAAGGAACCCCTCCGTAGAAGCGATACTGTGACCTGAAGAGACAGGAGTTCACCAGAGATCAAATCTACAGTGAATCGTTGATCGATGGTCGCAGTCATGGCATCGGGAGTCTCACTTCTGTATGACTCAAATTCAACTAGGTAGAGCTTAGCGTTCCACACATCAGCAGTGAGGGAATTGACATCGTCATTCAATATCGCAACCAATTGTCCCGATTGAGTGAACTTTCGAATGATCCTGGCAACTATAAATCAGGGTTGCTGATAAACAGATCTCGTATCAGGTCTCATCTATTGGTTCAGTTGAGGTATTCTTCTCTACTTCTGAAGCAGATTCTTCCTTAACTGGTTCTACTGTCTTTAGTTCTGCTTCCACTTCGCCGCCAGCACGCCGGAACAATTGGGATAGGGCGCCTCCAAGCGTCATTCTGTTTACTTTCGCGTATCGATACCACAATTTTGGATAATTAGTCCATGACCAGAGGAAGTCAAGGAAATGCGTTATCCTCGAGACGATAGAATCGATATCAAGCTCCCTGGAGTACATCACGAGTGTAGTTCCAGCAAATAACCACGCCATCGCTGATGCTGTCCCAATTCCAGCGAATACGAAGTAGACACCCATCATCAGAATCGTTCCAATGGGTGTCTGAATGTTTGGGTCTGTGGTGAAATTAGATAGAGCAAACAGCATCCCGAAGACGCCCATTAAGACCCAGAGGGTGGCGAATATCGGGTCCAGTATACCCCAGGCGTAAGTTGAGGATCGATTGACGCGCTTAGAAACCCATCGAAGGCCTCGAACCATCGGGACAATTAGTATGAGCGTGGCAACCAGCATGATGCCCTTTGAGACAATCCACGAAATAATCGCCCCTTCGTCCCCTCCGAGTGAGAGCACGGTTGTAAACGCTATTAGGAGCGAAATAGCAGAAATAACCACTCCGAAAAGTCCAGTGAAAACTGATAGCCACAGGCCCTTCTTTGCAGTCTCATGGAGGTCTTCAGCGTCTATCTGGAGAAGGTCAGATAGTTTATCTGTGACGGACACAGCCAAACCCTCTACGCAGCGGGGGGTAAATAATATTGTTCAAGTTGGGTATTCTATACATAGAAAATTCATCTACACTATCAAGCCGTCTAAGGAACTATAACTGGCTATAACGAAGAACTGCTGAAGTACATACGCGGTGACTCAGTTAACCAGGGGGCCGAAAGGAGATCACAGGCCGGCGAAGACCTGATACAGAATACCGACGCCCCAGAGTGAGAACCCGACAAACAGTCCGGTGAGCTTGAGACCAGACCAACTGAGAAGACCTCGCTCTGCTACCTTCTCAATCCTGGTTCGTACGTACCCTTCCGAGAGGAATAACAGATTCCGTGCAGCAATCGAGAGAAAGATTCCAGGGATGATGAAGAGTAGAATAGAGTAGATGACCCACGCCTGAGAGACGCTAGTCGAAACCGTACCGAACAGCCCTCAATGTTGATTACCCATACTGCTGCATTCACTACATCGCCAACTGACGATAGCTCGGGATTCGAGACGACTGCGTGGAGTTGATTCGGATAATTCAACTCCAGCCAGAGGAGGGTCGGCATGATAATCATAAAGAGGAGAGTACCTTTTCCAGCGAAATTGCGGAATTTCTCCCGCGCTTTATTCACCTCTTCCTCCGACGGCGGCCACGGGGAGTAACTGACTCCGTATCCGATTCGGGGTGTCGAGGGGTATGCTGGTTCCAGTAGTTCTTCGTCACGTCACGAACCCACAGTACCAGGCGAACCACGGAAACGGTCGCTACACTGAACATTCCGATGCCGGCTAGAAATACTGTAATGAACCCGAGAGTGCTAATATGAGAGACGAGCCACGGAGCTGTGTCGGCTATTACGGATACACTGCTGGCCCGTCTCGTAGCCTCGACCAGCATCAAGCCACCCCAACCTACGAATATTGTGAGCAGGAAAGCGTACCAGAACCCAATCCACTTCTCTACCGCGAGAGCGATACCAATCTGGATTTGGTCTTCTGCCCACTGTTTGCCGTCCCGTATGTCGAGTACGATGTCCCGCACGGATTCGAGTTTTTTACTCGACGTGTAACTGAACGCGCACTGTCGAGAATCGTCTCGCCCAGCCCCGTCATGTTATCACGTAGAGTGGAATGGCCAAAAGTTGTTCCGGTGAAATAAAATGTGCGAGCATAGCAATCGTATTCAGCAGATGGTGTATGACATTGTGTTACCATCTATTAGTAGTTGCTGACTGCGATAGTTCATCATACTTTTTGCTGACTCAAATCAAGAGCACTCTCTTGTATTGGTAGATAACGTAGTCTGAAACACTCCTTCGAAATCTAATGTGTGAGAACTAATCAGCCATTGTGACTTTACCCTGCCTTCAGCGATCAGCGAAGGCATGACGACAGCGGCGCGCAACCATCGTTTGAATGAACTCCAGACGCGACCTGCGACCTGGACCCCACCCGAATCGAGAAAACGGCTGTATCAGACGTTGTGTGGCACGAAACCGTCGGCCACGAACCCTGCAAACTGTGGATGGGCCCTGGCGGATTTGAACCACCGCTCAATCGGTTATGAGCCGATCGCTTTGAACCAGACTAAGCTAAGGGCCCTGGTACGTTCGTATCCCACCGGCCGACAAAATTCTACCGTCTCGTTGCGGCAGCGGCGAGACACTCGCCACGGGCCGCTCGACGGAGCTGAGCGACTGGCTCGGGGAGTCGACGACGGGAGAAGCGCCACCGCCAGGGCTCGAACCTGGGACAACCACGTTAACAGCGTGGTGCTCTACCAACTGAGCTACGGCGGCTCTGTCCCACCATAGCCCGAGTTGTTAAATAGGACTTTCGCTTTCCGTCGTCCATCGACACGCTTTCACGCACTCCTCGCAAAGCCGGGGGCATGAGCGACGAGGTCGACGCCGTGGTCGAGCGGGTTCGCGAGCGGTGACCCCCTAGCGACGACGAGCGCGCGGCGTTGCAGGCGGTCGCGGACAGACTCACCGAGCGGGCCGAGGACGCGATCGCGTCGTTGCCCGTCGACGCCCACGTCGTGCGGGTGGGCTCGACGGCGCGCGGGACGTGGACGGCGGGCGATCGGGACCTGGACCTGTTCGTCTGTTTCCCGCCCGAACTCGACCGCGAGGAGTTAGAGGAGTACGGGCTCTCGGTCGGCCACGCCGTGTTGCCGGCGGGCCACGAGGAGTACGCCGAACACCCCTACGTCAAGGGCACCGTCGACGGGTACGACGTGGATCTGGTCCCGTGTTACGACGTCGCCGACGCGGCGGCGATCCAGTCGGCGGTCGACCGGACGCCGTTTCACACGCGCTATCTCGCCGAGCGACTCGACGAGACGCTGGCCGCGGACGTGCGGGTCTGCAAGCAGTTCATGAAGGCGATCGGCGTCTACGGCAGCGACCTCAGGACGGAGGGGTTCTCCGGCTACCTGACGGGCTGCTCGTGCTCGAACACGACGGGTTCCGGCCGCTCGTCGAGGCCGCGGCGGCGTGGACGCCGCCGGTGGCGTTCGATCCGGCCGACCACGGGCAGGAGAGCTTCGACGATCCGCTCGTCGTGATCGATCCCACGGACCCGGAGCGAAACGTCGCGGCGGTGCTGTCGGCCACGCAGCTGGCGACCTTCCAGCACTACGCACGCGAGCTGGTGGCCGAGCCACGAGCGGACCTGTTCGAGTCCAGCGAGCCCGAGCCCGTCGACGCCGAGACAGTCCGGGCGTGGTTCGAGCGGCGGGGACGACGCCGGTGGCGGTGCGGTTCGACGCGCCGGATCTCGTCGACGATCAGCTCTGGCCCCAGCTCGAACGGTCGCTGTCGGGAGTGACCGACGCCTTGAATCGACGTGGGTTCGACGTCCTCCGCTCGACGGCGTTCGCAGACGAGACGGCCGTCTTGCTGGCGGAACTGGAAGTAGCCGAGCGGCCCACGATAGAGCGCCACGAGGGGCCGCCGGTCCACGTCCGGGACCACGCAGCGGGATTCTACGAGAAGTACGCCGCCGCCGACGCGACGGGGCCGTACGTCGACGGGGATCGCTACGTCGTCGAACGCGACCGCGAGTTCGCGACGGCGTCGGCGTTCCTGCGAAGCGACGCGCTGTCGAACGTGGCGCTGGGGACACACGTCGCGTCGGCGCTCGAAGCGGAGTACGAGGTACTGGTCGGCGAGGCGGTCGCGTCCCTGGCAGGCGAGTTCGGCGTCGAACTCGCGGACTACGTCGACCCGAAGCCCTGATCGACCAGGGCGTCGAGCACGTCGCGGGCGTCCTCGCTGACCGACCCGTCGGGCTGTGAGGGCTGGTAGCCGTCGAAGACCTCGTGGACGGTGGTGAGGCTGTCGGTCAGGGTGTCGAGGCTGTAGCCGCCTTCGAGAACGAAACCGAGGCCGGCGTCACAGCGGTCGGTGAGCTCGCGCATCCGCTGGGTGAGAAGTCCGTACCCCTCCGAGGAGACCCGCATCCGGGAGATCGGATCGTGGCGATGGGCGTCGAAGCCGGCGCTGACCAGCAGGAGGTCGGGATCGAACGACTCGATCTCCGGGGCGATCGGCTCGTCGACGGCAGCCAGGTAGTCGACGGTGTCGGCACCGGGGTCGTAGGGGACGTTGAGTGTCGTCATCGCGCCGTCGCCGGTTCCCGTCTCGTCGACGTCGCCGGTGCCGGGGTACAGGCCGTCTTCGTGGATCGACGCGTAGAAGATGTCGTCGCGGTCGTAGCAGATGTCCTGGGTCCCGTTGCCGTGGTGGACGTCCCAGTCGAAGATCGCGACCCCCTCGGCACCCTCGTCGAGTGCCGACTGGGCCGCGACGACGGCGTTGTCGACGAAGCAAAAGCCCATGGCGTCGTCCGCGACCGCGTGGTGGCCGGGCGGACGGCCCAGCGCGAACGGCGTCTCGCGGCCGTCGTCGCCCTCCAGCGCCGAGAGCGCCGCCCACTCGGCGAGGCCGGCACTGGCGAGTGCGGCCTTCCAGGTGTCCTCGACGGCGACGGTGTCTGCGTCCCAGTTGCCCCCACCATCCTGACAGAACGTCTTGATCTCCGCGACGTAGTCGGGATCGTGGACCTTGCAGATCAGTTCCTCGTCGGCGTCGCCCGCGGCGACGTACTCGACGCCGTGGTATTCCGCGAGACCCCGCCTGATCGCCCGGAGGCGGTCGGCACTCTCTGGGTGGCGCGGACCCGTGTCGTGGTCGAGGCAGACCTCGCGGTAGCCGAAGTTCATTCAGTAGTACTGCCGCAGTTCGAAGTACGTCTCGACGTCCTCGGCCTTGATCGTCCGCCGGTCGGCGTGGCGGGCGAGCGTCGCGGCGGCGGCCGCCACGTCGTCGGCGTACGCTTCGAGGATGTCGGCGAGTGCGACCCGGGCGTCCATCGCGACCCGGTAGCTGTCGTCGATGTCGAGCCGTGCGATCCGGTCGACCGGCGCGACCGGCAGCTCCAGTTCGTCCTTGTCTCGGACGCCCTCGGCGTCGAAGTCCTCGGGCATCAAGGTCTTTCGTCCGTCCGCCGTCGCCGTCTCGGCGGCGGCGGCGGCCAGTCGTGCCCCGTACTCCTGGATCCGGCGAGCCAGTTCCTCGGCGGCTTCGGCACTGACACGCAACCCACCCGCGTTCCGCCGGATCACCGAATCGACCGGCGCGAACGGTAGCTCGACGCTCATACACAAAGGCGGGACTGTCGCAGCCTTAAGAGTTTCCGTAACTGCGCTCGGCGCGTCAGAACACGTCGTCGGCGTCGAGTCGGTCGTCTCGGAGGGTCCCGCGGGCCGTGACCTCCTGACCGAGCTGGACGCGTTCGGCCGTCTCGACGCTCATCGTCTCCTCGCCGTCGTCGAGTACGACCGGGTCGCCGGTCTGGACGACCGTCCCGGTGAACTCGATCGTCTCGCCGGCAGTGGTCTCGTCGTCGCTTTCGTCGGTCGCCGTGGCGGTGCCCCCGTCGGCGAAGTCGTCGAGCCCCGCCGAGGCGCTGCCGCCGTCGGCACTCGTGGCTCCGGTCGCCTGTCCCCCGCCACCAGCGCCGCCGTTGCCCGGAGCACTGGCGGCACCGTCGAGGACGACCACGGTCGACTGCCAGCCGGCCGACGCTTCCTTGTCGTCCTGCCAGCCGTCGTCGATCTCCACGTCGGCCGCGAGGATCTCGTCGCCCGGTGCGATCTCCTTGTCGGCCTTCTCGCCCCAGAGCGCGACGCGGATGTCGCCGGTCGCGTCCTGAATCCGGACGTTGCGAACCTGGCCCTCGCTGCCGTCGTCGCGGTCGAACGTCCGCTTCGGATCGGCCGAGCGAACGACGCCGGCGATGTCGACGGTCTCGCCGATCTCGACGTGCTCGATCGCGGCGGCGTCGGGCTCGAAGGCGACCGCCTCGTCGATCTCGTCGACGGCACCGTGGTCGCCGACGTGGAGTTCGAGACTCCCTTCGCGCTCGCGGACGTAGCCGTCGACGATCTCGACGGCCGTCCCGGGATCGATCTCCTCGGCACGGTCGGCCCGGTCGTCCCACAGGGTCACCCGAACCCGACCGGTCTCGTCGCCGATCGTCAGGTTCGCGACCCGGCCCTCGCTGCCGTCGTCGCGGTCGAACGTCCGGATCGAGTCGGTGTCGAGGACCACGCCGCGCACGTCGACGTCGGACTGGCCCATGCTCAGGGCGTCGATGGTCGACCCCCCGCCGGGCTCGACGTCGACGGTCGCGTCCTCGTCGGGTTCGGCCTTGTCGACGGAGACCTCCAGCCCGTTGTACCCCTCCTTGGGCCGGCCGGCGACGCGCAACACGTCGCCCACGTCGAGTTGTCCTTCGTCGATCGACTCGGCTTCCTGGTCCCAGAACGCCAGCCGGACCGAGCCCGTCTCGTCGGCCGCCTCGACGTTGATCACGCGACCCTCGTCGGGTTCGTCCTCGCCGTCGCCGTCCCGTTCGAAGGTGCGCAGATCGCCGACCGACATCACCTTCGCGATGAACTTCACCTCGTTCATCCCCGGCTCGATGTCGGCGACCGCGTTGACCTCGTTCTCGTTGAGTTCGTGTGCGAGCAACATCGCGGCGGTCTCCTCGTCTGCGAGCCCGCCCATCTGCTCGACCTTCTCCTCGACGGCCTCGCGGAACTCCTCCTCGGAGACCTCGTCCGTCTCGAGGTCCGCGTAGATGTCTCCTATCGCACCCATTGATGTACACAAGGCAAGGTTGGCCGCCGCTTAAGCGTTGTCGTTACGAGAACGCACCGCTCGCGTCCGGTGGTTTCCGCCCCTCGGCTCGGTAGCATAGCGGCGATGGGTCGCGTTCCGGGATAAACGCACGGACCGCCAGGGTGGTCACGCCGTCGCCGTCGCGACCGTCGCCACGCCCTCGTCGGTCTCGTGTGTGACCGTCACGCTCCCGGGCAGGCCGTCGGAAAAGGTCGCCGTGACCCGGTACTCGATCTCGGCGATACACTGGACGACCGGACCGCTGTCGTCCCGTGGTTCGACACCGACGGCGACGGTCAGTTCGTCGTCGTCGGCGTCGTAGCTGGCCGCCGACAGGACTGCCGTCCAGCCGGGGTCCGGAGCCCAGATCGTTCCCGAGACGGCCACGTGCTCCCCGAACGACACCGTCGCGTCGCTGGTCGTCTGGCCACAGTCGTTGCGCTGTACCACGATCGTCGCGTCGTCCAGTGTCGGAGTCATGGCTGTCTGGGTCGTCCGCTGTCGCCGGTCACCGCCGTCGCTGCCGGACACACAGCCCGCCAGCCCCGCCGCCCCGAGCCCGACGAGCCGGATCAGTGTCGTTCGACGGTTCACGTTCACCACGAGAACGGCTGAAAGTAATTAGCTTGTGGTCGTTCGTACGGTGGACGCCCTCGCCGCGTGGCCGTGGGACGCTCCGAGTCGCGTCGACGACGCCACGGCGACGACACTCGTGGTACCGTCCCGCAGTGCCCGATCGAACCGTAACCCCTTTACAGCACTCCCTCTTCGGTTAGAGTGAGTCCGGGTAGGGTAGTGGACTATCCTCTTGGCTTGCGGAGCCAGGGACCAGCGTTCAAATCGCTGTCCGGACGTTTTCCTTTCACTACACTGCGAGTGACGACTGTCCGTTCGTGCGACGACGAGAAGTGACGGGCGATATCGCTGTCAGGACGTTTTGCCGGTCAGAGAAACCACCTACACACAGCCGGGGAACTCTTCGCCCCGGATGTGGACGGAGTCCACCCAGTCGGGCCGGTCCTCGGCCGGCGTCGTGAACCGCGAGCGGGCGTCCATGTAGGACACGATGAGCGCGCCGCCACTGGTCGGTCGTGTTGGGGGCGGTGAAGTGTGGAACCAGGCAGTGAGCGAAGAGTGCGTCGCCCGGTTCCATCGGCACGGCGACGGCGTCAGAGCGGTCCACGTCGTCCTCGGCGATGACGATGTCCGTGTCGTAGTCGGCGGCCTCGTGGCCCAGCAGGCCGTCCGTGTGCGCGCCCGGCACGACGTTCATACAGCCGTTCTCGGTCGTCGCTTCGTCCAGCGCGATCCAGACGGTGACGTGGTCCATCGGCTGGATCGGGTAGTAGGCCGCGTCCTGGTGGAATCCCTTCTCGCTGCCGACCGCCGGTGGTTTGAACATCGCGGCGCTGCGCAGGAGCTTCAGGTTCGGCCCGAGCAGTTCGGCGGCGGTGTCCGTGATCGTGGCGTCGTGGGCGACCGAGCGGAACACGTCGTCGGTCTCGACCATGCCCAGCCCCTCGAACTTCCGTACCGCGTCGCCCGTGTGCCCGACTTCGATCTCGCCGCGCTCGACGGCCGGCTCGATCTGTGACTGGAACCCCTCGACGGCGCGGTCGCCGTGAGTGTACGCTCGCAGGCGACGCTTCACGCGGTCGACCGTCTCGGCGTCGAGGGCGTCCTCGACGACGACGTAGCCGTCTCGCTGGTACTGTTCGAACTGCGCGTCGGTGAGTGACATGCTGTCGACTCTGTGGTACCACCAACTAATGCTTGCGGTCCCGGCCCACAGAAAGCACTTGTCCGGGCGGCCGGATCGACCGGCGTGAACAGACGTGCCCTCCTCCGAGCGGCCGGTCTCGGCGTCGCGACCCTCGCCGGCTGTGCCGAGTCGCCCGGACCCGACGAGACGCCGACCGCCGAACCGACGACGAGTCCCACCCCGCCACCGGACGATCCGATCCTGCTGGTGCTCGCGAACGGGAGCGGCGAGGCGACGGTCACCGTGACCGTCGCGCGCGGCGGGGAAACGATCTCCGAGGAGACGGTGTCGCTGGACGCAGACGAGCGGCGAGAACTCGACCCCGGTATCGACACGGCGGGCGAGTACGAGCTCGCGGTGTCGGTCGAGGACGGCCCCGACCGGACCGTCTCGCTCCCGATCGACGCCTTCGACGTGCGCCAGGGGTCGAACGTGATCGTCGGACTCGGCGGCGACGTCGAGGTGCTGATCGAGGAGTAGACCCAGGCGTTTTGCCCGCCGGGATCGAAGCCCGTGCATGCGCGATCACCTGCGGGCGGGCGTCGCGATCTACAACGAGGGCCGGTACCACGCGGCCCACGACGCCTGGGAGGACCACTGGCTCGACCTGTCCCAGGGGACCGACGACGAGCGACTACTCCACGGGCTGATCCAGTTCACCGCGGTCGTCCACCACCTCGACGACGAGAACCACTCCGGGGCCACGGGACTGGCCGAGAGCGGTCGGGCGTACCTCGCCGACTTGCCGGCGACGTATCGAGGGATCGAACTGGACGCCGTCCGGTCGTTCCTCGGTCGCGTCGCGACGGCCCCGCGGGAGGTGACACCGGACGACGCACCGCCGCTGGTCTACGAGGGCCAGCGGTTGACCTACGACGATCTTGACTTCGCGGCGACGGCCGTCGCCGCGAGAGTCCTGGCCGAAGGCGAGGACGAGCACGCCGTCGACGCCGGCATCGAGTACGCCCGCGAGGAGGTCGCCGCCGACGAGAGTGGTCCCTACACCGGACTGATCTTCGCGTTCGTGCGCGAACCCGACCGCCGGCCGATCGTCGCGACCAGACTCGGCGAACACGTCCAGCGCCGCGAACACCGCGAATCGGACGTCGACGGACTGTTCGAGTGATACTGCCGCCCTCTCCCCTTCGAGAAGATTCTTGTAGGACGGCGATGCAGTACAGATGCTATGTCAGTTCTATCGACAGCAGACGAGGGGAAGTTCCTGATGGACAACGAAGCCGAGCAGATCGGCGTCGTCACCGAAGTCGACCCCGACGAGCAGGTGGCCTACGTCGAGCCGGACCCCGGCATCGCCGAGAGCGTGATCCAGGGCTTTGGCTTCGGCGACGCCGACGAAGACGACATCGAGGTCCCCGCCGACTCCGTCGAGACGGTCACCGACACGGAGTTGCGCGTCGCGATCGATCTGTGAGCCCGCCGCGCCGAGCTGTGTGACAGAGGTCGTCTCGTTCCAGCGTCGTGACCATCAGCGTCGGTCACCGGGAGCGAAAAGAAGGCTTCAGCCGTCGGTCTCGACCCGCTCGCCGCCGTCGAAGTGCGCGGAGTTGTCCCGCGGTTCGTAGCCAAGCACCTCTTTGGCTCGCTCCAGCGAGTAGTACTTGCGGTCGTTGTCGGAGATGCCGTAGACGATCTCGAAGTCGTAGTCGGCGACGAGGGCCCGGTCGTGGATGTGGGCACAGTCGCGGTAGGAGAGCCACATGGCCTGCCCGCGCTCGTAGTCGATCGGCGGGTGTCCCTTCGTGAGATTGCCGATGCGGACGTTGCACACGTCGATCCCGTACTCGTCGTGGTAGTACCGGCCGATAACCTCGCCCGTGGCTTTCGAGACGCCGTAGAGGTTCCCCGGGCGGGGGAACTCGGAGCCGTCGAGACGGAAGTCGTCGTGCGTACGATACAGGTCGGGCTTGCGCTCGTCCTCGTAGGCCCCGACGGCGTGGTTCGAGGAGGCGTAGACGAACCGCTCGACGCCCTCGTCGATGGCCGCCTCGTACATCTTCTGGGTGCCGTCGATGTTGTTCGCCAGCACGGAGTTCCACGGCGCGTCGGGTCGTGGATCCCCGGCGAGGTGAATGATCGCCCCGACGCCCTCGACGGCGGCCCGAACGTCCTCGTCGTTCGCCACGTCACCGACGACGTAGTCGTGATCGGGCTCCTCGACGGGCGGACTGTGATACATGAGCTTCCACTCGTAGTCGTCTTCGAGCCCACCGAGGATAGCCTCCCCAACCGCACCGCCAGCGCCCGTGAGCAGAACAGGCTCGTTCATTCAGGTAGATGCTACGGCGGGGGCGATACGTACCTTGCGGTTTCGGCGCTCTCTCGACAGTCTTTCGTCAGGTCGCCCCCACCGACGGGTATGGACCCGACAGATCCACAGGTCGCGTGTTTCGAGGCGGGCGTGAAGTTCGGCTCGCTGTACCACCAGTTCGCGGGGACGCCGATCAGCCCAGACAGCGCCGACTCGCTGGCGGCGGCGATGGCCGAGGCCATCGAGAACCAGCCCCACTGCGAGGACGTGTCCGTGGAGATCCGCGAGGAGGCGCTCCGTGCCGAGATCGAGGCGCAGTCGGCCGATTACACCGAGTTCACCGGTCGCTTCGCCGAGGTAGAGATGACGGTCGACTACGAGGGCGTCGCCGTCGAGACGAGCATGCGGATGGACGGCGACTATCCGCTGATGGCGGTCGACGACGTGGCCGCCCCGAGTAGCGTCCGCGAGGTGTGTTCGAAAAGCGATAATTTTAGTGCCGTCGTCGCTGTACCGTCGTACATGGGATACGCTGCCCTGGATGCTATCGACGACGCAATCGAGGCCACGAAGGGATTCCTCCCCTTCGATCGCGGAACGTGGCTTCGTCTCGCAGTGATCATGTTCTTCGTCACCGGCGGCGGTGGCGTCCTGAACAACGCAAGCAACGTACCGCAGTTCGCCGGCAACGGTGACCTCGGGACCGCGCCGAGTGCCGGAGCAGGGAGCGTGACGCCCGACGCCGCGATCGGGCTCGGGGCCGTCGCTCTCATCGGGGTTGCCGTCCTGTTTGCCCTCCTGCTGCTGTTTGCTTCGCCGATCATGGAGTTCGTCTTCGTCGAGTCGCTGTTCGAGCGCGAGGTCCACGTCCGGCGGTACTTCTCGCGCAACGTCGGCAACGGCCTCCGGCTGCTTGGCTTTCAGGTCGCGATCGTCCTCGCCGCGGGGTGTTCGTAGTCGGACTGTTCCTGGTGGGACTGCTGGTCGCTGGCGGCGTCGACAACGTCGCGGCGTCGCTGGGCCTGTTCGCGTTGGCGATCCCGTTGATCGTGCTCCTGGTGATCGGCACCGGGATCGTCAACGGGTTCACGACCGTGTTCGTCGTCCCCATCATGCTGGCGGAGGACCGCGGCCTGCTCGCTGCCTGGAGTCGGCTGTGGTCGTCGATCACCAGTAACCTCGCGGAGTACCTCGTCTACCTCGTCGTCAGCGTGTTACTGGGGATCGGCGTCGGGATCCTCGGCAGCATCGTCATGCTGTTCGCGCTCGCGCTCGTGGCGATTCCGTTCGGGCTCGTCGCCTTCGGCGTCTACACGTTCGCGGCGTTCAGTACGGCCGCGATCGCGGTCTATGCCGTGCTCGGACTGGCCTTCTTCGTGGTGGCGCTGCTCGTGGGCGGACTCGTACAGGCACCGCTCCAGTCGTTCCTGCGCTACTACGCGATGCTGGTGCTCGGCGGCGTCGACGACGATCTCGACCCGATCCCCGAGGTTCGCGAGGAGTTGCGAGCCGACGAAACCACGGTCCGGTAGCGTCTTTCGGTTTCGTCGCACCTGGACCGCTACCCGCTTGCGGTTACACTTTCACTTTCAGGCGGGCTTTTAATTCCCCGCCGTGTGAACACGTGACCATGAGCCAATCGACGCTCGACGACGACGAACTGTTCGGCGAGGCCGCCTCCGAGATGCGCGACGACGTCGAGGCCTCACTCGACGAAGCACGCGCGGTCCTCCCGGTGGCCGACGACATCTGGGACGTCGACGCCGACAACACGCTGGGCGTGCTCAACGCACTGAAAGGCGCACTCGACGTGGAAGACGCCGAAGAACACCTCAGAGACGCCAAGAAGTGGTACACGATGGGCGAGCGTGCCGACGCCTTCGAGGACGCCGGTGACCTCGAAGAAGACATCGCCGCGCTCGAAACGCTGCTCGAAGACGTGGAGACGGCCCGCGAGCAGGTGGGCGAGCTGACGAGCACGATCCCACAGCTCCGGGGGACCCTCGAAGAGTTCGCCGAAGACGCGGACGAGGAGACCGACGACGCCGAGGCCGACGCCGACGCAGACGCCGAGGCAGAAGCCTAGGCTATAGTAGCCAGTGAAAATCGATGCACACCCGATCGCACGACAGCAGTGCGATCGGTGTGTCGATCGTTTCAATTGGTACTATCGCGGTCTCTGACACTCGCCAGCACGTCCGCCAGCGCCTCGCTCGCCGCGTCGAGCAACGCCGCGCCGCGGTCGGCACTCGCCGCTCGCGGATCGCCGACCGTCCCGTTCTCGCTGAACTCGTCGGTGTCGTAGGCCAGATTGACGCCGTGTTCGAACTCGCCCCACGAGTCGGCGGCGTCGGCCGCGCTGGCTTCGAGGCGGTCGCTCCGGACGAGTTCGGGGTCGGTCGCCAGGAGGAGGCTCGTCTCGACCGGGCCGCCGTGGCCCATGTCCGGCGCGTCGACGGCGTCGAACCAGGTCAGCGGGACCGCGTAGGCCGTCCCGTCGCGGGTGACTCGCCCGCAGATCTCCCGGAGCGCGTCGACGTTGCCGCCGTGGCCGTTGACGACGACGACCCGATCCCAGCCGTGGCTGGCGAGGCTCGCGATCGTCTCGCCGACGTAGTCCCGGAAGGTGTCCTCGCCGACCCACAGCGTCCCAGCGAAGTGGCGGTGTTCCTCGGCGACGCCGACCGGGATCGCGGGCGCGACGACGACCTCGCCGTCGTAGGCCTCGGCCCCGGCTTCGGCGACGGCCTCGGCCGTGAGAACGTCGGTCCCCAGCGGGCCGTGGGGGCCGTGCTGTTCGGTGCTGCCGACCGGGAGGACGGCCAGGTCCGTGTCGAGATCCGCGGCGTCGGTCCAGGTGGCCTCGGAGAGGTGCATACGCGTGTGTGGCCGGCGAGGGAGACAAGCGTACCGCTCTCGGCCGCCGCGAGATCAGACGATCGAGTTGGGCCGGGTCCGGAAGTACTCGAAGACGAGTCCGAGGCCGACGCCGTAGACGACGTGTGCCAGCAGCGTCAGGACGGCGTAGCCGACGAGCGCGAGGCCGGACTGGCCGGTGTAAAAGCCCAGTACGAAGCCGGTCCAGATCGCGAACCCGAAGAACGCGCCGCTGACGGGGTCTCGACGACCGGGCAGGTACCCCTTCAGCGAGGCGTACAGCAGCGGCCAGGGGGCCATCCCACCGGCGAGGAAGATGAGATAGCCCGCGAGGATCGGTGGGACCAGTTCCTCGATACCGACGAGTTCGGTCAGCAGCGCGAACGCCGACCGTTCGAAGACGCCGAGACTCTCCGCGATGAGGAAGACGACCGTCGACAGCGCCGTCCCGACGAGCCCGCCCGCCGCGCCGACGACGCCGTCGCCGACGATACCGATCAGGCTGTCGAACTCCTCGGTTTCGCTCAGTTCGTCGACCGGATCGTCGACGCCGTGCGATGGACCAGACATGCCGTGGTATACCGTACCAAGCAGTAAAAATCCCCCGAACGTGTTAGACGGTTCACGAGTTTGCCGGAGATCGGGCGCGAGAGTTCGAAGGGGTCGGACCGTCGGCCGTTCGTCTGTGGCCCGCGTCGTCACCCGGAAGGGCGAGTCGTCCCGCAACGTATCGGCGGTGTCACTCCGGAACGTCTCCGATGGCGACGAGGCCGTCGGTGCTGCTGGTCGCGAAGAACACGGCACCGTCGGCGAGGATCGGTCCGATCGAGGGCGTGTGGAAGCCGTCCATCACGTAGTCCCAGCGCGCCTCGCCCGTCTCGCGGTCGAACGCGGTGATCGTCCGGTCGGTGGACTCGCCGCCGTCGGCCATCGCGACCACGGTCTCGGTCCCGACCGAGAAGCCGTCGGTGTACACCCACTCGTCGTAGTGCCACCGGGTCGTTCCGTCGGCGATGTCGACGGCGGTGAGTCCGTCGTCGCTGGTCACGAACGCCGTCGTGCCGTCGGTAGCGACCGTCGCGTCGAAGGTCGTCCCGTCGTAGTCGAACGAGTGGAGTTCGCTGCGGCGGTCGCCCGTCTCCCGGTCGTGGACGACGAGCGTCCGGTCGTCGACGACGAGGAGGCCGTGGTCGGTCACGACCGGCGCGCTCGGGGCTCGTCCGTCGAGCGAGCGCGTCCAGCGGACCGATCCGTCGGCGAGCGCGAGCGCGGCGAGCGTGTCTGTCCCGTCGACGCTGCCGACGGCGTAGATCGTCCCGTCGGCGATGGCGGGTGTGACCCGCTGGCCCGGCAGTTCGGGCGCTTTCCAGCGCCGTTCGCCGTCCGTCGCCCCGAACGCCTTGAGGCCGTCGGCGTACGGAACGACGATCGTCCCAGACGCCGCGACGGCGAGCAGTTGCGCAAGCGACGTGTCGATCCCCTCGACGGCGCGCTCCCAGTCGACGCCTCCCTCCCTGTCGGTCGAGGGCGACGAGGCCGGAGTCGTGTGCGACGACGAACCGGCCGTCGACGAGGGCGCGTCCGTGACGACCCTCCCTGCCGAGCGTCGTTCGCCACTGTTCGGTGCCGTCCTGTGCGTCGAGCGCGATGGCACTGCCGTCGTTGCTGGGATCGAAGTTCGTGGTGTAGATCGTGCCGTCGGCGATAACCGGGTCCCAGCGCGTGAACGCCGAAGACGTCCACGCGAAGGCCGCCCGCGAGGGCGCGGAGACGGCCGGGGCGAACGTGTTGGCGGCGTCCGCCCCGTGCTGTGTCCAGGAACCGCCGGGGACCTCGGGCAGTGGCGTGTTCCCTCCGCTCGTCCACGGAAGCGCCGACAGGCATCCAGAGAGGGCCGCCGTGCCAGCGCAGGTCGTCGTCAGGAACGTCCGTCGATCCATACTAGCGCTTGAAATAATATTTTGATAAATCCGGCGGAATCGAACAGCGGAACCGCGACCGGGGGGTCGCGAAATGCTGCACAGACGGACAGCCGGTAGTATCAGGCGAGATCGAACTGCTCTGCGGCCTGTGCCATGTCCTTGTCGCCCCGGCCGGAGAGGTTCACGAGGATCGTCTCGTGGTCGCCGTCCTCGGCCAGTTGCTTCGCGAGCGCGAGGCCGTGGCTCGTCTCCAGTGCGGGGATGATTCCCTCGGACTCGGAGAGTTCGCGGAACGCGTCGAGCGCTTCCTCGTCGGTGATTCCGCGGTACTGTGCGCGGCCGAGTTCGCGGAACATGGCGTGTTCCGGGCCGACGCCGGGGTAGTCCAGGCCCGCCGAGACGGAGTGGACAGACACGTCGTCGTCGATGACCCGCGTCTTCATCCCGTGGAGGACGCCCTCGGAGCCCGCCGCGAGCGGCGCGGCGTGGCGCTCCGAGTCCGCGCCCTCACCGCCGCCCTCGCCGCCGTAGAAGGCCACGTCGTCGTCCCGGAAGGCGTGGAACAGCCCCATCGCGTTCGATCCGCCGCCGACACAGGCCACCGCGGCGTCGGGCAACTCACCCGTGCGTTCGCGGAACTGCTCGCGGGCCTCCCTCGCCGATGACGCTCTGGAAGTCCCGGACCATCCGCGGGAACGGGTCGGGGCCGACGACACTGCCCACGAGATAGTGGGTGTCGTCGACGTTGTGAGCGAAGTCCTCCAGAGCGACGTCGACGGCCTCGGCCAGCCCCTCCTCGCCCTGGGTCACTTCGTTGACTTGCGCACCCATCAGGCGCATCCTGAAGACGTTCATCCGCTGGCGCTCGACGTCTTTCTTGCCCATGTAGATCTCCGTGTCGAGGTCCAGCAACGCGCCGGCCATCGCCGTCGCCGTGCCGTGCTGGCCCGCGCCGGTCTCGGCGATCAGTCGCTCCTTGCCGGCCTGTTTGGCCAGCAGCGCCTGTCCGAGCGTGTTGTTGATCTTGTGGGCCCCGCCGTGGAGCAGGTCCTCGCGCTTGAGGAAGATCTCCGCACCCCAGCGGTCGCTGAGCGTCTCCGCGTGAAACAGGGGCGTCGGTCGCCCGGCGAACGATTCGAGCAGGTCCCGGAGCTCCGTCTGGAACGCCGTCGTCTCTCGAATGTCGTCGTAGGTCGTCGCGAGCTGTTCGAGCGGTGCTACCAGCGGATCGGGGACGTGGCGGCCGCCGTACCCCGCGAAGTCGCCGTCAGACATATGCGGACCCTCTACCGCCCGCGGTCTTAAATCTTCTATCGTGAGACAGCCCGCCGCGACGGCGGCGCGCTCACAGCGTCTTCTCGAAGTGGATCAGCTCGTACTCGCCCTGTACCGAGCGGTCGACCTCGCGATAGCCCGCAGCGGGGTAGAACCGTGCCGCCGCTTCCTGCCGGACGGCCGTCGTCGCCAGCAGCGTCTCGAAACCCAGCTGGGCCGCCCGTCGTTCGAGAGTCGCCAGCAGGTCTCGGCCGTGGCCACGGCCCTGCATCGGCGGGGCGACGCGCATCCGGTGGAGTTCGGCAGCGCCGGGGACCGTCCGCTCGTCGTCGTGGCCAGACTCCGAGGGCAAGAGCCCGCCCATCGCGACCACCGGTCCGTCGAACGTCTCTGGGACGGCGGCGTCGCTGTCGTCTTCGCCGTCTCCGATACCGACCAGAAACTCCCCGCCCGCGTCGAGGTACTGCGTCTCGATTGCCCGGAGATCGTCGGTTCCGGGCACGTCCGCCGGATCGGTGCCGGCGACCCGCATCGCCCACTCGTGGAGTTCCCAGACGGCGTGGGCGTCTCGCGGGTCGTACTGTCGGAGGGTCAGCTCGCTCGCCATCGCTCTGTCTGGGGGTGTTCGGCGAGTGGCTTCAGCCTGCCGGCTGGCGCTGGATAGTGATTCACTTCGCGCCCAACAACGCACACAAACGGACGTGCGGTGTCCGAAGCCACTTCCGGGTGCCCGCCGAAGTGAGGCCGATGTCAGACACCAACCGCGTCTTCTTGCTTGCGGAGCGACCCGACGGACGACCGGACGAGGACACCTTCGAGCTGGCAGAGCGCGACGTGCCGACGCCAGGCCCCGGCGAAGCACTCGTCCGGACGCTGTACCTCTCGGTCGACCCCTACATGCGCGGTCGGATGGACGCCCGCGAGTCCTACGCCGATCCGTGGGGCGTCGGCGATCCGATGGAGGCCGCCGTCGTCGGGGAAGTCGTCGAGTCCAACGGCGCGGGCCTCGAAGCGGGGACCGTCGTCACGGGTGAACTCGAATGGGCCGACTACGCAACCGCGCCGGGGACGGAGCTGTACCCCATCGACCCCGAGCTGGCCCCGATCTCGACGGCGCTGGGCGTGCTGGGCATGCCCGGCCGCACGGCGTACTTCGGGACCAAGGAGATCGCACAGCCGACCGCGGGCGACACGTTCGTCGTCAGCGGCGCGGCGGGCGCGGTCGGCTCGGTCGCCGGCCAGATCGCGGGCCTCCAGGGCGCTGACGTGGTCGGCTTCGCCGGCTCCGACGAGAAGGTCCAGTTCCTCGAAGACGAACTCGGCTTCGACGCCGGCATCAACTACAAGACGACCGACGACTACGGAGCGGCACTCGACGAGGCGGTCCCCGGCGGCGTCGACGCCTACTTCGACAACGTCGGCGGCCCGATCACCGACGCCGTCTTCACCCGACTCAACGTCGACGCTCGCGTCGCCGTCTGTGGGCAGATCTCCCAGTACAACGCGACCGAACTCCCGACCGGCCCGCGCAAGCTGGCGACGCTGGTCGAGAAGCGCGCCGCCGTCGAGGGGTTCCTCGTCGGCGACTACCAGCCCCGCTTCGAGGCCGCGACCCGGCAGCTGGGCGAGTGGGTCCAGACCGGCGACGTCCAGTACCGCGAAACCGTCACCGAGGGCCTGGAGAACGCCCCCGACGCCTTCCTCGGCCTCTTCGAGGGCGAGAACATCGGCAAGCAGCTGGTGAAAGTCGCCGAGCGGGACGCCTGACACAGCCGCAGTCGTCCGGACAGCGGTTCGCGCTCTCGTCACGACCACCGCGCGACCGTGCCGACCGTCACGGAGCGTGCGCCGCTGGCGTCGCGTGATACTGCCGGCTGTCACTTCGTGACGATCTTCGCCACCCCGGGGTGGCGAAATCGGTCACAGATTTACAGCCGGTAGTATGAGGAGGCGGCTCGCTCGCCGACACCCCCACGCTCTTTCGGGCGTGAGGCGTAGTCGAGGCCATGTTGCAAGAAGCGACGCAAGCGCCGACCGTCGAGCCGTCGACGAGCGCCATCCTCTCGGAGTTCGTCGACGGGATCGTCGTGGCAGTGCCGCGGCTGCTGTCGGGACTGCTCTTTCTCGTGCTCGCCTATCTCACGATCAAGCTCGTACTGGCGGTCGTTCGGTCGGTCGTCGATCGGCTCTACCGGGACGAGGAGCAGCTAATCGTCGACCTCGTGGTCACCGTCGTCGGGATCTTCCTGTGGTTCGGGGCGATCCTGGGGCTCCTGAAGGTCGTGGGGCTGGGCGATGTCGCTGCCAGCCTCGGCACCGCCAGCGGCTTCATCGGGCTGGGTGTCGCGTTCGCACTCAAGGAGATGATCGCCGACACTGTCGCAGGGGTGTACCTCCTGCAAGACGAGGACTTCTCGGAGGGAGACCGCGTCGAGACCGCGTCGGTGACGGGCCGGCTCGTGAGTATCGACCTCCGGAAGACCCGGATCGAGACCGACGAAGGGAACCTCGTGGTCGTCGCCAACCGCGACGTCGAGAAGCGCTGGACGCGCCACGCTCGGGCCGACCAGGACCTCGATGCGGACCGCTGAGGCGCGGACTACGCGAAGTGCGATTCGGCGTCGGCTTTCGCTCGATCGACGACGAACGCCTCGGCCTGGGTCATCGCCCGCAGCGCCTCGTCGGTGTAGTCGACCGTGATCGACGGGAGCGCGCGTGCCAGCCCGCCCAGCAGGTCGCCGGGGTCGATGTCGATAGTCAGTGCGTAGGCCTCGGGCGAGGCGTGCAGCGGTTCGGTGAAGGCAAACTGGGCGTCGATCAGGTCCGTCGTCGCCTCCCAGTCGTAGGCGGTCGCCGCGGCGGCCCACAGCGACTCCGCGTCGGCGGCGACCAGCGGCGCAACGGCGTCGCCCATGCGTCGCTGGCGAGCCAGCAGCGTCTCGCGGAGTTCGCGCTTGCGGTCCGGTGAGATGTCGGATCGGAGTGCGTCCCAGTAGAGGTCGCGGGCCAGAATCTCGTCGGCGAAGGCCTCGAAGTCGTCGTCGCTGGCGGCATAGGAGAGGACCGCGTCGAACTGGTGGAGGATCGCGTCCCGGTAGGACTGCAGTTCTGGCTGGACGATCTTCCGGTCGACCGTTTCGCTGTGCGAGAGGAGGCGATCGATCACCGCCCCCTCCGGACCGGTGGCGCTGCGCAACGCCCGGGAGATACTGAAGGCGTCGCTCGTCTTGCTTGCCAGTCCGTTCACGTACCGCTCGAACCCGTCCCTGACGGCAGCGCGTGTCACATTGTCCCGTGAGGGCCGGATCCCCCTATCGGTTTCGGCGGTTCGGACGTTTTAAGCACCCCCAGGGTAATACCCAGGTATGGCTGAAGGATTATCGACCGAGCGGTCGGACGCGATCGCCGACGCGGGCGAGCGAGAACTCGTCGTCGGCGGCGACCGTCCCATCCGGATCAGCACGGGCCACCGGATCATGCACCACGACGGGAAGTGCAGTCGGCCCCACGGCCACAACTACGAGGTGACGGTCCGGGTGACCGGGGCGCTCACGACGGACGGGTGGGTCGTCGACAAGGGCGACGTGACCGACGCCATCGACGACTGGGACCACCGCTTCCTCGTCGAAGCGGGCGATCCCCTCGTCGACGCCTTCGAGCGCAGCGGCGACGGCGACGCGCTGGTCGTGCTCGACCACCCGCCGACTGCGGAAGTGATGGCGATCGTCCTCGAAGAGCGACTCGCGGACTCACTTCCGGACACCGTCAGCGACGTGGGTGTGACCGTCCGCGAGACGGGCGAACTCGCAGCGGGGCCGTAGATGCCCGTCGACGCCGATCCGGTCGCGGAGGGCGCGGCCGAGACGCCGCCAGAGGCCGACGCCCTGCCGATCAACGAGCTGTTTCACTCGCTCCAGGGCGAGGGGAAGCTGGCGGGGGTCCCGTCGGTGTTCGTCCGGACGAGTGGCTGTAACCTCCGGTGTTGGTTCTGTGACTCCTATCACACCTCCTGGGAGCCCAGCCACGCCTGGCTGACGATCGACGAGATCGTCGCCGAGATCGAGGGCTACGACGCCGACCACGTCGTGGTGACCGGCGGCGAGCCGCTGATCCACGAGGAGACCCTCGACCTGCTGGAGCGACTCGACGAGCGAGGGTACCACACCACCGTCGAGACCAACGGGACCGTCGCCGTCGACGCGCCGATCGACCTGGCGAGTGTCAGCCCGAAGCTGGCGTCCTCGACGCCGACCCCCGAGCGGGACCCGACCGGCGAGGGCGACTGGGAGCAGCGCCACGAGCAGCGCCGCCTCGACCACGAGGCGCTGGCGACGCTCGTCGAGCGCTACCCGACCCAGCTGAAGTTCGTCGTCACCGGTCCCGACGACGTGGCGGAGATCGACCGGACGGTCGAGGAGCTTCGAGAGCGAACCGAGACGACGATCGACGACGCAGACGTGCTGTTGATGCCCGAGGGGCAGACGCGTTCGGACCTCGACGAGACGCGCGGGGTCGTGGCCGACCTCGCGCTGGAACGTGGCTACCGATACACGCCGCGACTCCACGTCGACCTCTGGAACGACGCCCCGGGCACCTGAAACACATCATGACCGACGAGACAACGATGGAGGACGCGACCGAGGCGACGAACGCTCCGGCCGCAGTCCCCGACGGCGAGGGTATCGACTGGGAGAAAGCACAGGAAGGCACCCGCCTCCTGCTGGAATCGATGGGCGAGGACCCGACCGCGGACGGCCTCGAAGCCACCTGGCAGCGCCGGGTGCCCGCGCTGTTCGAGACGTTCAGCGAGGCCAACCGCCAGGCCGAGAAGCCGACGATGCGGACCTTCGAAGCCGATCAGGAGGGGCTGGTCGTCAAGACCGGTATCCCGGTCTACAGCCTCTGTGAGCACCACCTGCTGCCCTACCACGGGACGGCACACGTCGCCTACCGACCGGACGAGCGGGTCGTCGGCCTCTCGAAGCTGGTCCGGTACGTCCGCTGGCAGGGCCGCAAGCCCTCGATGCAAGAGCGACTGACGCGTGACATCGCCGACGGACTGGCCGCCGAGCTAGACGCCGCGGCCGTGCTGGTCGAGATCGAGGCCACCCACATGTGCGAGGCCATGCGCGGCGTCGAGACGGCCACCACGACGACGACTCGCTCGGTCGTCGGGACGCCGACGACGACCGAACGCGAGCGGTTCACCGACGCCGTCAAGAAACATGAGTGACACCGACAGCGCCGTGGTGCTGGCCTCGGGCGGGATGGACAGCGCGACCGCGGCATACGAGGCCGCCGAACGGGGTTACGAGGAGCTGTACCTCCTGCACACGAGCTACGGCCAGGCGACCGAGGAGACCGAACGCGCGTGTGCTGAGGCGCTTGCCGACCACGTCGACGCGGCCGACTTCCTCCACGTCGAGACCGGCCACCTCACGCAGATCGGGGCCTCCTCGCTGACCGACGAGGAGATGGCCGTGGCCGACGCCGATCTGGACAGCGACGAGATCCCGACCTCGTACGTCCCCTTCCGGAACGCGAACCTCCTGTCGATGGCCGTCTCCTACGCCGAGGCCAACGACTGTTCGGCGGTGTTCATCGGGGCTCACTCCGAGGACTTCTCGGGGTATCCCGACTGCCGCCCACAGTTCTTCGAGGCGTTCCAGCGGGTGATCGAGGTCGGCACGAAGCCAGACACCGAGATCGAACTGGTCGCGCCGTTCGTCGAGTGGTCCAAGACCGACATCGCCGAGCGCGGACTCGAACTCGGGGTGCCCTACGAGGACACCTGGAGTTGCTACCGCGAGTCGCCCCCGGCCTGTGGGACCTGTGACGCCTGTGCCTTCCGACTCCAGGCGTTCCAGAATCTCGGCGAACGCGACCCCGTCGAGTACGCCGAACGGCCCGACTACACGGAGTAATTCGCCGTCGCCGTTCGCGCTGACGGTCCGCTCTGTCGGACGTACGCCGAAGCGTCGTTCGGGAGGCGCGACGAAAAGACGGCCTCACCGCTCGAACCCAGCCGCTGCAGCTAAACCGTCGAGCAGGTACACCGCGCCGGTCTCGGTCGTCGCCAGGGGTACGTCGTGAACGTCACAGATCCGCAGGAGCGCCGAGATGTCCGGCTCGTGGGGCTGGGCGGTCTGTGGATCCCGGAGGAAGACGATGCCGTCGATCCGACCGTCGACGACCTCGGCACCGATCTGGGTGTCGCCCCCGACCGGTCCCGACTCCTTGCGCTCGACGGTCAGATTCGTCGCCTCGGTGATGCGCTTGCCGGTGGTGCCGGTCCCGACGACGTCGAAGGTTTCCAGCAGCGTCTCGTACTCCCGTGCCAGATCGATGATGTCGGGCTTCTTCTCGTCGTGTGCGATGAGCGCGACGCGCGTCATAGCGAGTGGGTGGTGCCCCTCGTCTATAGGTGTGATGCACGCCGCCGGGGGCTACTCGACGGTCACGTCGCCGTCGCTGGTGACGGTCACGTCGTAGCCCTCGACCGCGAAGGTGATCGCCTCGTCGCTGCCGTTGACGACCGCGGCCAGCTCGTCGGCCTCGACGTAGCGCCCGAGATCGCCGATCTCCGCCGCCGTCAGCTCGCTGGCCGAGAGCAGCGACTCGACGATCACGTCTTCGGCCGGCGTCGGACTGACCCACTCGTCCCCGGTGTCCCCACGAATCATGTACACTGTACTGTCGTCCGAGTCCATACGCGGTCGAACGGCCGCGACACATATAATCCAGTACGAGTAGTTTCTGGCTCTGAAACAACCGGAAACAACGAGACCGCCGTCGAGCGTCGTGACTGGGCGAACGAAAATAGGTCGGCCGCGAACAGCGCGTGCCGACCCAGTGACCAGACTGACGAATTGGGGCAGCCGTTCTCGCAGTGTACGGGAGCCGCTGCCCTGGCATCACCTCCGAAGTGATGCAGTTGTGCGGTACACGGCACCACGTCATAGTTCTTTCGCCGACCGCCCGCCGTCGGAGTCACGACCGGCCACTACGGGGACAGCTGGCAATCCCATACTGCCACCTGTCCGTCTGTGATCCGAGTCGCAACTACCGAGTTACGACCGGACACCATAGAGACAGCTGGCAGTATCAGTCGAGCTTCTCGTGCTGGTAAGAACCCTCGTAGGTCTCCTCGTGGGCGGCCTCGGCGAGGACGAACTGTGCGATCCGGGCGTCGGCTTCGAGTTCGATCTCGTGGTGGACTTCGAGGAGTCCCTCGCCGCGGCCCTCGTAGCCGGCGTCCCAGACGGCAGTGTGGAGCATACAGGAGTTGCGCATCAGCGACGAGCGCGGGTAGACGAAGCCGACGTGGCCCTCCGGGACGGCGACCCGTTCGCCGTACTCGGCGACGTACGCGCCGGGTTCGAGCCGGTAGACGCCGTCGTCGGGCTCGATCTCGGTCCGGTCACCGACGTGCTTGTCGCCGCGTTCGATCCGACCCGGCTCGACCTGTTCGGACACCGCCGCGAGCGTCAGGTCGACGCCGTTTGGCTGGACCTGTTCGGGTCGCAGGTCACCCAGTGCCTCGGCGACGAAACGTCCGCTCTTGTACATGCCCGATCGGTCGGTAACCAGCGTGATGAGCCTTCCGAGACCGCCACGTCGAACCGAGGGACGCGAGACGGATCCGGATGAACAATGGTTCGGATTTCCCGAGCAGTATCGAACGATCGGCAAAGATCCTCGGCGAGAGTCGCGAGAAACTGAGTAGATACGGAAGCTGACCGGCGCAAAAGGCCACAATTCGGCAGACACCGCTCGAAAACTCGCGGGAATACGCGGGATTTATACGCGCGCGCCGTCGACTCACGGACGTTATGGGACAGACGCTCACGGAGAAAATCCTCGACGATCACCTCGTCGAAGGCGAACTCACGCCCGGCGAGGAGATCGGGATCGAAATCGACCAGGTGCTGACACAGGACACGACTGGAACGCTCGTGTGGCTCCAGTTCGAAGCGCTGGGACTCGAAGAGGTCCAGACGGAACTGGCCGCCCAGTACTGTGACCACCAGACCTACCAGTTCGACTTCAAGAACACGGACGACCACCGCTTCCTGCGCTCGGCCGCTGGGACCTTCGGTGCCCACTTCTCCCGGCCCGGCAACGGTATCTGTCACAACGTCCACAAGGAGAACTTCGCCGCGCCCGGCAAGACGATGCTCGGCTCGGACTCCCACACGCCGACCCCCGGCGGCCTGGGCGAACTCGCGATCGGCTCGGGCGGCCTCGACGTGGCCGTCGCCATGGGTGGCGGTGCCTACTACATCGACATGCCCGAGGTCGTCAACGTCCGCCTCGAAGGCGAGCTGCCCGAGTGGGCGACCGCCAAGGACGTCATCCTCGAACTGCTCCGCCGGCTCTCGGTCAAGGGCGGCGTCGGCAAGGTGCTCGAATACACCGGCCCCGGCGTCGAGAGCCTGACCGTCCCCGAGCGGACGACCATCACAAACATGGGGACCGAGCTCGGTGCGACCACCTCGATCTTCCCGACCGACGAGCAGACCGAGGACTACCTCTCGCGCCTCGGTCGCGAAGACGAGTACGTCGAGCTCCAGCCCGACGACGACGCCGAGTACGCCGACGAGATCGTCGTCGACCTCTCGGACCTCGAACCGCTCATCGCACAGCCGTCCATGCCCGACAACGTCGTCCCCGTCGAGGAGGTCGAGGGCGTCGACGTCGAGCAGGTCATGATCGGCTCCTGTACGAACGGTGCCTACGAGGACATCCTCCCGGCCGCGAAGATGCTGGAGGATCGCAACGTCGACAAGAAGACCGAGATGATCGTCGCGCCCGGCTCCAAGCAGGCCTCCGAGATGCTGGCTCGCGAGGGCTGGACGGCGGAGATGATGGCCGCTGGCGTCAACTTCTCGGAAGCGACGTGTGGTGCCTGTATCGGCATCGGCCACGTCCCGGCTTCGGACTCGGTCTCGCTGCGGACGTTCAACCGCAACTTCGAGGGTCGCTCCGGTATCGAGGACGACTCCGTCTACCTCTGTTCGCCCGAGGTCGCCACCGCGGCGGCACTCAAAGGCGAAATCGTCGACCCGCGCAACCTCGCCGACGAACTCGGCGATCTGGACGCGCCGGGCATCGAGCCGCCCGACGAGTACATCGGCAACTCCGAGTCGGACCTCATCGCGCCCGACGAGGCCGTCGACGACGAGCTCATCAAGGGCCCCAACATCGGCGACGTGCCGCTGAAGGACCCGCTGGGATCGGACATCGAGGGTGAGGCACTCCTCAAGATGGAGGACAACATCACCACCGACCACATCATCCCGGCGACGGCGGACATCCTCAAGTTCCGCTCGAACATCGACAAGCTGAGCGACTTCACGCTCTCGCGTGTCGACGACACCTTCGCCCAGCGCGCCAAGGACAACGACGGCGGCGTCCTCGTCGCAGGCGAGAACTACGGACAGGGCTCCTCGCGCGAACACGCGGCCCTCTGTCCGATGTATCTCGGCATCGACGCCGTCCTCGCACAGAGCTTCGCCCGCATCCACAAGGCGAACCTCTTCAACTTCGGGATCGTTCCCCTGGAGATCGACGCGGACACCTACGAGCAGATCGAGCAGGGCGACGACGTCGAGATCGTCACCGACGTGGCCGACGCCATCCAGTCCGGCGAGACGGAGTTCACCATCCGTGTCAACGACGACTGGGAAGCGAGCGCCACGCTGGACGCCTCCGAGCGCGAGCGCCGGTTCCTCGCCTCCGGTGGCAAGCTCACCCACACGAAACAGCAGTACGAGGACGACAGCGGCGCGGCACCCGCAGACGACTGAAGCGAGGTTCTGAGCGTAGCGAAGAACCTCGTTATTGCGAGCGGGAACAAAGCGACACGCGAGCAGCGAGACGCCGAGCGCAGCGAGGGGTCTCCAACAGCCGAACGGCGCATGCGCGGCGCGTTGCGCCGCGATGCCGAGGCGGTGAAACCGCCTCGCACGCGCCGTGAGGCGAGCGAGGTTCTGAGCGTAGCGAAGAACCTCGCCCTCGTGATCGGAGCAGCCAGGAACCGCGTCCGATCGGGACGACACGAACCGCGCACATTTTTGTCGGAGTCCGGTGACGGGAAGCGACGGCCATGCGGCGACGAGACGCCCACGGATCGGTAGATCCCAACGCTTGTTGACCTCGCCGCCGCCTCGACACCATGGGCACGTTCCGCAGCGTCACCGAGGACGAACGGGCGACACACCAGCGAATTAAGGACCACGTCTGGGGCGACGGCGGCGTCCCCGACCCGGACGAGACGGTGCCGCGGGCGCTGGGCGAGCGGTGGGCCTACGTCGAAGACGGGCGGTTCCGCTCGATCTGTGCGCTGCTGGAGATCGACGTGCGTCTCGCGGGCGCGTGGCGGACGATCGGCGGGATCAGGGGGGTTCGTCACGCCGCCGGAACACCGCGGGCAGGGATACGGACGGCGACTCCTCCGTGCGGCCGTCGCGGAGTTCGCCGACCGCGGACTGTCCTACGCAGTCTTGTGGCCCGCGTCGATCGACTACTACCGGGAGCGTGGGTGGGGACTGGTCCACACCGAGACGGCCTACGCCTTCCCACCGGCGGCGATGGCAGATCCCGGCCCGGCGGGACGCTTCGAGCGCGTCGGACCGGACGACTTCGGACGCCTCGAAGCGGTGTGGGAGGCTGACGCCAGCGACTACGAGCTGGCGCTCCGACGAACCGAGCGGTGGTGGCGCGAGCGGGTGCTCGACGACGCGTGGGCCTACACCTGGACGCCGGACGAGGACGACGGGCCCGCGGGCTACGTCGTCTACAGGCTCGACCGCGACGCCGAGACGCTGACCGTCGAGGAGCTGGCCACCCGGAGCGAGCGGGCGCGCCGACAGCTGCTTGGCTTCCTCGAACGCCACGCTCCACAGGCCGACCGCGTGGAGTGGGCGTGTCCGCGGGAACGGCGGCTGCTCAGAGAGGCCGCCGACCCCGACGCCGTCGAGGCGTCGGTCGAGCCGGGAGCGAGCGGGTACGTCGTCGACGTACCGACGGCGATCGAGACGCTCCCCGCCGAGCGAGGGCCAGCCGAAGCGGTGACGGTGGAGGTGACCGATCCGCTCGCGTCCCGCAACGACGGGCAGTTCCGAGTCGAACCGGACCTGACGTGCCGGCGACTCGAACCCGGAGCGACGACCGACGAGCCCGGTCTCGTGGTCGACTCGGCCGTCCTGGCACAGTTGTACGTCGGAACGCTGTCGATCGAGACGGCGGCGGCCCGCGAGGTCGTCACTGCGACCGACGACGCCGTGGCTGCGCTGAGCGGGACGTTCGGGGCGCGAGACGTGTACGTGAGCGATTTCTTCTAGCGGCGAAAACGAAAGTGGGGTGGGATGGTTGGGGGGATGTGGGGGTAGCACCCAGTTGGGTGCGTTTACTCTTGCGTCCTTGATAGTTAAGAGCTTTTTGGCACGATGTGAGACGTACACGCCGGTCGCAGGAGCGAACATGTCCCGTGTCCCAGGACCAAAGAATAGAGGGTCTGTCGTACTACCGGCTGTACATCTGTGAATGATTTCGCCACCCCGGGTGGCGAAGCTCGTCACGAAGTGACAGCCGGCAGTATCAGTCACCGGGAACCCCGAGGCCGCCATCCATTAGTGAGCCCGCGACGTAGAGAGCGGCAGTGACGACCGTTCCCGACAGCGATACGGAGCCGCCGACGGTCCGTCCCGCGACGCGGTCGGACCTGCTGGCGGTCCATCGGATCGAGTCGGCCGCGTTCCCACAGCCCTGGCCGTTCTCCGCGTTCGAGAGCTACGTCGGCGAACCCGGCTTTCTGGTCGCCGTCGACGAACGCCACGACGAGCCCGAACTGCTCGGTTACGTCGTCGCCGACACCGTCCCCAACCACGGGACGCCGCTGGGCCACGTCAAGGACCTCGCGGTCGAGGAAGCGTACCGCGGGCAGGGGATCGGTCGACGACTGCTCCGGCGTGCCATCGACGTGCTCGAAGACGCCGGAACGGGCTCGGTCAAGCTCGAAGTCCGAGTCGGTAACACGGCCGCACGCTCGCTGTACCGGTCGTTCGGCTTCGAACACCGCCGGACGATCCCCAACTACTACGGCAACGGCGAGGACGCGCTGGTGATGATCCGGGCGCTGGAGCCGGAGTGAGACCGCGAGGAGACCGCCAACGCTTTCGCCCCCACCCGACGAACGCTTCGCATGGACACCGAGGCGACAGTCCTCGCCGAGCACGACGGCCTCCGCGTGGTCGGTGGGTACCCCGGTGCGAACGCGACCGACGTGACGATCGAAGACCGGACAGTGACACTCGCACCGGATCCCCGCGACGCCGGCCACGAGTGGTTCTTCTACTGGAACGTCACCGTCGAGAGCGATACCGAGCGGACGGTCGACGTCGCGTTCGATCGCGAGGTCGTCGGGCCCTGGGGACCAGCAGTCAGTCGGGACCGGCGGACCTGGTCGTGGCTCGGTGCCGACGCCACCGACGACCGGCGTGGCTTTCGCTACGGGTTCGGGGCCGACGAGCGGGCCGCGTTCGCGTTCTCGGTACCGTACGTCCGCGCGGACTTCGAGCGGTGGTGGAGCTCGATCGAGCAGCACGAACGCGTCCACCGGGAGCGGCTGACCACGACGGCGAACGGCCGAGCGGTGCCGCTCCTACGGATCGGCGATACAGCGGCGGAAACCCACGTCGTCGGCGCCTGCCGCCACCACGCCTGCGAGTCCCCGGCCTCGTACGCGCTCGAAGGGTGGCTCGGGGCACTGGCAGCGGACCCCCCGTCGGAGTGGTGCGCCCACGTCGTGCCACTCGTCGACCTCGACGGCGTCCAGCGCGGCGACCAGGGCAAGGCCAGACTCCCTCACGATCACAACCGGGACTACGGGCGCTCGAACGGCGTGCTCGGCGACATCGAGCCGCTGTACCCGACGACGGCCGCGATCACGGAGTACGTGGAGACCCTCGCGGGCGACGTCGCGCTCGCGCTCGACTTCCACTCGCCGTACAAGTGGGGCGATCCGCACGATCGCGTGTTCTTCGCCTGCTCGCCCGAGGACGCGACGGCGGCCGACCGGCGGTTCGCCCGATTCCTCGACGAGGCCTGTGATCGGACCGACGATACAATGGCGTTCGCGGCCGACGCGGGGTTCGCCGAGCCAGGTGGGCGAAGTGCCGGGTCGACGTTCACGGCGTTTCTCGACCGTGCCGGAGCCACGTCCTCGCGAACGCTCGAAGTACCCTACTTCGGGACCGAGGGGAACCGGGCGACACCGGACCGGTGGCGGGGGCTGGGTCGGGCGACCGACCGCGCGACGCGGCAGTTCGTCGCACCGATCGAGTGAAACGCCTATTGGTCCGGGTGTGCTTTCGTTCCGTATGGGCTATGCCTGCCCCGTCTGCGAGGAGCCACAGGCCGACGCCGGCCACCTGGCGAACCACCTCGCGTTCACGGCGCTGACCGGCGGCGGCGACCACGAGGACTGGCTCGACGAACACGTCCCCGACTGGGGGGACCACGGCGAAGACGAACTGGCCGCCGAGGTCGTCGAACTGGCCGCGGAGACGGAGTTCCCCTTCGAGGCCGGTGGCCACGACCACCAGCACGGACAGGGCCACGGCATCGATCCCCAGCAGGCCCGCGAGCGCGCCAGCGGGGAGCTCGACGACGAGGCAGCGAGATTCTCGAAGAAGCGCGCGAGATGACCGAGGCGATGCGAGAGGCGGACGCGGAGCGGTCCGAGTCGGCAGACGAAACCGAGTAGTCCCCGCCAGACCAAGCGGGGGTATGCACACCGAGGGGACGTTTCTACCGGAGACCGCCCGAGAGGCACGCGAGCGCTACGAGGCGCTTGGCTCGACGGCACAGGTCGTCGTCAAGGCCGTCGCCAAGTCGATGGCGTTCGACAGCGAGGAGTACGACGAGCGGGTGACCAGCGACGTCGTCGAGACGGCCCGCGAAGCCATGTTCGGCGAGGCCCTGCAGGTGCGAGTGGGTACCCGTGAGGCGTTCGACGAGTGGCGCGAGTCGGCCGACCACGAGGTCGAGGTCGTCGGTGCCGACAACGTCGAGAACGTCGCCTGGCACGCCCCGCCGTTCGCCGAGCAGGCCGTCGCGGCGACGTTCCAGGCGGAGGAAGCGGCCGCCGTCGCGACGCTGCGTCGACAGGCCGTCGCTCGGATCTACCAGGACGTGGTCTGATGCGGACGGTCACCCGGAATCTCCTGCTGGGCATCGGGGTCGTCCTGGTCCTCCTGCTCGCGCTGGGGGCAGCGCCGTCGCTGCTTCGCAGCGGCGATCCCTACTACGTGAGTGCGACGCCGGTCGGCGAGGTCGACGCCAACGAGACGAACGTCACCGCCGGACCGAACGCGACGGCCGTCGGTGGCGACACGCTCTCGGAACGGACCCACCCGTTCACGACGGCGGCCATCGCCGACGCGGGCGCGAATCAGACCGGCTACTCCGAACCCTACTGGCGAGGCCCCGTCGGGATCAAGGGCGCGTTCACGCACTCGCCGTTCGACGAACTGGCGGCGCTGCGCCAGCGCAACCCACGGGCGGCCGACGGCGAGTCGGTGCGGCTGGCACACAACGGGACGCTTTATCGTATCGGCGTCACACAGGACCGACCATGACACGCGAGCCGACCCACGAGTGGCCGATCGTCGACTCCGAGACCGAGTACGAGACTGGCTGGTACACCGGCGGCTACGATCGCGTCCAACAGCCAGACGGGAGCGAGAAGGCGTACTACTGGGCGGAGCTACCCGACGCCGTCGTCGTGGTCGCTCGCAGCGGCGACGAACTGCTCCTGGTCGATCAGTACCGGCCGACGATCCGCGAGCAGTGTCTGGAGCTGCCGGCGGGCATCGTCGAGGACGGCGAGTCCTACACCGAGGCTGGCCGGCGCGAACTCCGCGAGGAGACCGGCTTCGAGGCCGCTGGCGTCTCGCTGCTGGAGGAGTTCTGGTGTTCGACCGGCGTCCTCAGACACCGGCGAGGGATCGTCTTCGCCGAGGGACTGGAACCGGTCGAGCCGGACCTCGACGACAACGAGTTCCTCACAGTCACGACCGTCCCCATCGCGGACGCACTGGACGTGGCCCGCAACGAACCGGCCAACGACGCCACGATCGAGGGGATCTTGCTCGCGCGAGCGGAGGGGCTGTTGTGAGCGAGGAGCCACGAGATCCCTGGGACCGACCGGATCCCGAGTGGCCGGTCCGAGAGAGCGTCGTCGTCTGGGAGACCCCCTTCTTCGAGGCCGGCTACGACCGGGTCGAGCGGCCGGACGGAGCGCTCGCGGACTACTACTGGCTGGAGCCGTCCGACGCCGTCATCGTCGTCGCGCCGACCGAGGACGACGAACTCGTCTTCGTCGAGCAGTACCGCCCGCGGTTCCGGCTGCGGTCGCTGGGACTCCCCGCTGGCGGGATCGACGACGGCGAGGAACCCATCGCGGCCGCCCGCCGCGAACTCCGCGAAGAGACCGGCTACCGCGCCGAGGAACTCAGCTACGTCGACTCGTACGTCCCCTCCGGATGGACCCGCTACGTCCGGCACGTCTTTTTCGCGACGGGCCTGGTGGCGGGTGAGCCCGACCCGGACGAGGGCGAAATCATCGAGACCCTGACGGTCCCCGTCGACGAGGCCGTCGACGTGTTGCGGTCCCGAGAGGGGCCGGTCAACGGCTTCGCGCTCACGCCGATCCTGCTCGCTCGCGAGGACGGACTGCTGTAGTCGTCGGCGACGCACGCTCCCAGAACAGCCACACAGTGCAAGTATCGACCGTGAGGCGTAAGGGATCTCAGCACCCAGCGTTCGCTAATGGACGGGGAAATCGGCCACGAGGAGCTGGAAGCGATACTCGAAAACGGCACCGACGCGCGCGTCGTGGACATCCGTTCGCCCGGCGCGTACGAGCGGGGACACATCCCCGGCAGCGAGAACGTCCCGCTCCAGCAACTGGTCGACGACATCGAGCAGTTCGCTGGCGCGGAGCGGGTCGTGACGGTCTGTCCACACGGAAAGTCGAGCGTCCAGGCCGCGCGGCTGATCGCCTCCTACGAGGAGTTCTCCGGCCGAGCCGAGAGCTTCGGCCCCGGCCTGTCGGCGTGGGACGGGCCGATCGAGAGCGGACGCAGCGAGGCGGAGACGGCGGAGGAAGACGCGGGAGCGCCCGCCGACGAGGGGCCAGACGCGCCGTTCTAGCGCCGGCCAGTCAACGGCCGACTTATGTGTTCTGCCCGCCGTACCGTAGGCAATGACTGTTCGACACGACGGGCTCGCCGTCGAGTGGCTCGGCTACGCCACGATCCGGCTCGCGGGCGAGGAGACGGTCGTCTACTTCGACCCGGGACGGTACGGCGTCCTCACCGGCGAGTGGGAGCCCGACGAGGAGGGACTGAACCACCCGCCGGGACGCGACTACCGGCCAGAGGACGGGGACGTGATCTGTGTGAGCCACGTCCACCACTACGACCCCGACGGCATCGAGCGGGTGGCGAGCGAGGACGCGACCGTCGTCGCCTTCGAGGGGATCGACGGGCAGGACCGCGAGCGCGGGCTCGCGCCGATCACCGAACTACCCTACGAACTGCGGACGGTCGACGCGACGACGAGCCTCTCGGTCGACGGCGTCTCCGTCTGGTCGACGCCGGCCCACAACGAGCCGGACGGCCCCCACACGCGCCCGGACGGGACTCCCTACCACCCGGAGGGATTCGGCTGTGGATTCCTCGTCGACGTGGAGGGGACGCGGGCGTTCTGGCCGGGGGACACCGACGTGTTGCCGGGCCATCGCTCGGTCGACGTGTCGCTGTTCTGCCCGCCGATCGGCCAGCGGTTCACGATGGACCGCCACGAGGCCGCGGGGCTGGCCGCGACCATCGAGCCGAACCTCGTCATGCCGGTCCACTACAACACGTTCTCGACGCTGGCGACGGACTCGCGGGCCTTCGCGGCCGACGTGGCGGCCGCTGGCGTCCCGGTCGTACTCGACGAGCAGTGACCGCCCCTCGCGAGTCGAGAGTGGTGGCTCTGGTGAAAGCTCTCGTCAGAAAGGGCTCAGAGGGGGTAACGTTTCGTCATTGCCACCGACGAGGGGTAGCGGGTCACCGGTAAAAAGGCCAGCGTGTTCGAGAGCCGGCATCGACTCGGCGACGGTACCCGGTCGAGGAGTCTCGATACCCACAAGAGCCCGTCGAGACAGCCACACTATCGGCTACACGTCTTTCGAGGAGTTCGTTGGCTGGACGGGCCACGATCTTGTACCAGTGACAGCCGACAGTATCAGTTCTCCGGCGGTGCCAGCGAGACGAACTCCAGTCCCTTCTGTGCCAGGAGTTCGCGGGCACGGTCGGTGACCGACGGAGCGACGAGGATCCCCCGGATCTCGGCCTCGTCGTGGAGATCGCGCCCGAGCGCCTGGACGTACCGGTCGAGCTGTCCGACCGCGTCCGGTCCGACGCGCCGTCGTTTCAGCTCCACGACGACGGTCCGCCCGTCCGCGTCCTCGCCGTAGATGTCGATCGCACCGGCGGGCGTCGACCGCTCCGTCGCGAGCGGGGTAAACGCGGGTTCGAGGAGGTCGGGATCGTCGAGGATCCGCTCGCGCAGATCCGCCTCCGTGCCAGTCAGCGACAGGTCGGTGGGGTCGGTCACGTCGAAGACGCCGACGTGGGCCAGCGACTCGAAGGCGATCGCGAGCAGTTCGTCGGGCGAGGACCGCTCGCTCTCGACGACGAACTCGCCCTCGACCACGCGGACCGCGTGCTCACAGCCCGGCGGCTGCCAGTTGACCGGCTGCTGGCCCTCGTCGGTGTGGACCAGCGCCGCCCCGTCGGGTTTGAGCATGACGTGGCGGTCGCCCGGACCCAGCGTACTCGTCGCGCGTCCGTCGTAGTCGACCCGACAACGGCCAAACAGCGTCACCAGCGCTCCCGCGTCGATCCCCCGCTCGACGAGGTCACCGGCGGCGTCGACGTCCGGGTCAGACAGCGTCTCGGTCGCGTCCCCGTGGGTCGTCACGCTCGGCCGTAGTCAGTCGGGTCGTAAAAAGGACGCGTCGTCGATCGGGTACAGCGGTGCCAGTCGCGCGAGCGTCTCCCAGAGCGCACGGCGTGCGCGCTCCGGAGACAGTTCCCCGGCGTCGACAAGCTCGCCGAGTCGGTCCTTGGCGGTGACCAGCGTTCGACGGAGCCGGTCCTCGTCGGCCGTCGGGCCGGCGACGGCGAGGGGCTCACCGCCGTCGAGACCGAGCGGACAGACGAGGTAGGTGCTGGTCTCGTCGGCGGGTCCGACGACGACGAGAGACTCGATCGTCGGGTCGACGGCCGCCAGCACGTCGGCAGGGGCCAGCTGCCGGGCCAGCGGTCGCGGATCGACGCGTGTCCCGACGGCGTCGTCCCGGCTCGAAGCGAGGTCGAACTGGTGGGCGATCCGGTCGGGAACGGGCGGGACCCGTAAGCGGTCCCGTCGGCCACCGAACGGCGTCTCGGGCGTGATCGCAGCGGCCAGCCCCGTCCCCCAGTGTGCGTAGTGGAGACGGTAGCCGTCGCCGTCCCGGTAGGCGACCAGTGCGCGGTGTGCCATGGCGTCGCTGGGCGCGTGTTCGCTGATAAACCCGCGCCGCCGATCGTGACACTGAATGGCACAATCCTCAAGTACGTACCCGTCGTAGTCGTACGTATGTTGGGGACCGAGTGGGTGTACGCCGCGATCGCGGGCCTGCTCTTCGCGCACCTTCTGACACTGCTGTATGCCTACCGGTCGAGCCGATCCGAGCCGGCCGCCGACGGCGTGTCCGACACCTCGTCGGTCGAAGTGGCCGATCGAGCCGACCGGAGCGTCTGTCGGTGCCCGGAGTGTGGCACCGAAAACGACCGTGCGTACCGCTTCTGTCGGCAGTGCGTCGCCGAGCTACCGAGTGCGCGGCTCCACGTCGAGCACCCCAGCGAGCAACAACAGCCCTACTGATACGACCGGCTGTACATCTGTGAACGATTTCGCCACCCCGGGGTGGCGAAGCTCTTCACGAAGGTACAGCCGGCAGTATGATCGCCGTCCCGAAAGTGGCGCTCCGGGCGAATCCGAGCCCCGCGTCAACACACCGGTCGCGGGTCCAGCCCCATGGTGTCGAGACGCTGGGCGTAGTCGTCGTACGCGACGGCGATCGTCTCGGCGGCCGCCCGCTGGGCGCGGTCGGGCTCGACTCCGAGTGCGACCACTAGCGCCGCGCCGTCGTCGGCATCCTCGCCGTGGGACGACCGGACGGTGCGACACGCGTCGGCCGTGGCGTCGTCGCCCTCGTTGACGAAGAAGTTGATCACCTGGAGGGTCGTCCGATCACCGACGAGACCGGTCGCGACCAGCGCACCCGCCCGCTCGGCGTCGGCCGCGAGCCCTCGCAGGTGTTCGACGACCGGCCACGCCGTCTCCGTCGGCGGCTCGTCGAGGTCGGCCGAGAGAGTCCCGTATCGTGTTGCCGCGCGCTCGCTGGCCCGTTCGAAGGCGTCCGCCGCCGGGCTGTCTGCCTCGCCGGCCCACGCGTCGAAGACCGCTCGACGGCCCGCCTCGCGTCCGGACAGCGTCGCGCGGACGGCGGCAGGTTCGAGATTCGCGTCCGTCGCCGCGAGCAGTACCTTCTCCGAACCGAGCCGGTCGAGTTTGGTCGCGCTGTCCGCACGGACCCGCTCGACGAACGTGTCGGCGTCCATACCGGAACGACGCGTCGACACACCTTAACCTCGGGGCCCGTGTCACATCTTATCACTCGTGGGGTCGTACGCACGGCTATGTCCGAGTCCTTTCCCGACCCACCGGTCGAGCCGTCGACGATCACCCCGGAGACGCTGGCCGGACGGCTGGCCGACGGCGAGGCGGTTCGGTTGCTCGACGTGCGCGACCGCGACGAGTACGAGCGATGGCACATCGCCGGGCCGTCGGTGACGGCGACACAGCACTCGTTCGCGAAGGCCCTGCAGGCACAGGTCAGCGGGTCGGTCGACGAGCTGGCCGCACAGGTCGCGGGCGAGGGGCCGATCACCGTCGTCTGTGCCCGCGGGGAGGCGAGTGCCTACGTCGCCGGGCTGCTGACGGAGGCCGGCGTCGACGCGCACAACCTCGCGGGCGGGATGGACGGCTGGGCGCGCGTGTACGAGGCACACGAACTCGACGCGGACGAGGCGACGATCGTCCAGTACCAGCGACCGGCCTCGGGTTGTCTGGGCTACCAGATCGTCGCGGACGGCGTGGCGGCCGTCGTCGATCCGCTGCGCGCGTTCGCCGATCGGTACGCCGCGGACGCGACACGACGGGACGCGACGATCGAGTACGTGATCGACACCCACGTCCACGCTGACCACGTCAGCGGCCTGCGGTCGGTCGCGGCGGCGACCGGCGGCGAGGCGCTGCTGCCCGCGAGAGCCCACGAGCGCGGCGTCGTCGACGACATCGGAACGCTTGCCGACGGCGAGACGCGCAGCCTGGGCGAGACGACGCTCCGGACGGTCGCGCTGCCGGGCCACACGACGGGGATGACCGGCATCGCGGTCGGGGACGTACTGCTGACCGGCGACAGCCTCTTTCTGGAGAGCGTCGCCCGCCCCGACCTCGAAGCGAGCGACGACGCGGCGGCGTTCGCCCGAGAACTGTACGCGACGCTGACCGAACGGCTGGACGCGTTCGACGACGAGACACTGATCGCGCCGGGTCACGTCGGCGAGCGAACGATCCGGAACGACGACGGCAGCTACGCGGCGACGCTGGGCCAAGCTCCGAGAACGGCTGTGGGCCTTCGCGGTCGACGAGGCGACGTTCGTCGAGCGCGTCACGGAGAACGTCCCGCCGCGTCCGGCCAACGCCGAGGCCATCGTCGCAGCCAACCTCGGCCGACGGACGCCGAGCGACGACGACGCCTTCGAGTGGGAACTGGGGCCGAACAACTGCGCCGCGACGGCGGATTGATCGGGGTCGTCGTCGGTCCGTACCGGATCGATGGCAGACGATGTGCGGTCCCCGGAAACGACGACACTGGAGCCGTATAGCAGGGCTACAGCGAGAAGCGACGCCGGATCACGTCGACGAGTGACTCCTCGTCGGTCGGTTCGTGCTCGCCGACGACGCCCGACCGGGGCGAGAAGACCGTCCGCTCGCCGTCCCGTGTCACCTCGATGAGCGTGTCCGCCTTCAGTTCGGCGAGGGCGTCCTCCAGGTGGTCGATGTCGGCGTCGACCCGCGACCGGAGTTCGAAGACGGTCATCCCGTCCTCGGGGCGATCTGCGAGGGCATCCAGCACCGCGACCTGCGTGTCGGGACGGTCGCGGTACTCCGGTTTCGCTCTCATACCGGGAGATAGTCGTGGAACCCCCTTGTGTTTGTCCCCGAGCGAGAAGTCGGGCGGGCAACTCGCAGTCGTCCCAAGCAGTAGGCTTATCACTCGGAGCGGGCCATGTCGTGACAATGGGTCTCAAATGCTCCGTGCTTGGGCACGCGTACGGAGAAACGACTGTCGAGCGCGACCGCGAAGAGCAGGGTAGCGAAGTCGTCATCACGATCCGAGAGGTCGAAACCTGCGAGCGGTGTGGCACCGAGCGCGTCGTCTCCGAGAACAAGGAGGTCACGGCGATCGAAACACCCGACGACGTCGAGACGACCGAAGAGACGGCGGCGTCGGAGGCCGAAGCGACGACGCCGGACGCCGAAAGCGAGTCCGAGTCCGACGGGGCCGAAGCGAGCGAGCCGTCGGACGAGGAGCCCGACGACACCGAGGACGTTCCGGCGGCGGGCGAAGAGCTGTCGGCCTCGGAGATCGTCGGCGGCGAAGAGACACCATCGACACCCGAGGCAGAGCCCGATACCGGCGCGGAGATCATCGACGCCGAATCCGACGAGCCGGTGTCCGAGGAGGCCGTCGACGAGGAACTGGCCGACCCCACGGTCGACCCCGAGATCGACGAGCAGGACGGCGACGAGCAACTGGGCAGCGGGTCCTCGGCCGTCGATACCGAGGAGATCGACGCGGACGACCCCGACGCCGACGACGCCATGATCATCGACGAGGACGACGACGATCCCGTCGAGCAGGGCGGCCGCCAGCCCGGCGAGTGGCCCGAAGAGCCCGACACGGGCGACGACGAGTGGCAGCCCGACACGATCGGGACGATCGACGAGGACGACGAAGAGCAGGCCACGGAGACGACGACGCTGACCGTCCCCGACGGCCAGTTCCGCTGTCCGGAGTGTGACTTTACGACGCTGGTCGAGTCCTCGTCGCTGCGGCGTGGCGACTTCTGTCCGGAGTGTCACCGCGGCACACTCGTCCACGAGCCAGAAGACGAAACGCGAAAAGAGTAAGGCAGGGCCAGCACAAATCGACTTCTATGCGAGAGTACAAGATGCGACGCGGCGAGCACCTCGAAGATCGGGTTCCCGACATGGAGGCGTTCGTCGAGGACTACTTCGGCGAAATCACCGACACGCAAGAACGCAAGGAGCGACCTGCTGGTCGTCGACGACCCCGACAATCCGGTCTTCGATCGCGTCGTCGCCGGCACCGTCGAGTACAGCGGCAAGAAAGACAAGCTCGCGCTCCACATCGACGAGCGCGACGCCGAGGACGTCATCGCCGAGGGCAACGCCGACGCGGCACAGGAGGCCGTCACGGCCAAGAACGACTTCCTCGAAGAGGCGACCGGGCGCGACGCCAAGGCCCGCCGAGACTCGATGAAACGCTCCGTCGAAGACGACGCCGAAAAGCCCGACAGCGTCTAAGGACTCTTCTCAGCTCGTCGCACGCTATCGATCGGTCGCGGACAGCCACGCTGCCCGTCAGGTTCAAGTACTCCCGTGCCAAAGTGTACCATACGCCACGCCCGGAGGCGATCGAGAAGTATCCGGGTCACAGCGCACAGAGCGCGTGCGTGGCCGGCTGGCGCGGGTAGGGCCAGCCCGCCACGGCCCTGTCATAGTTTGGGGCGTCGCCCGTCGATCGGGGGACGCTCTTTCTCGTCGCTCGCGAGTCCCTGCCCTGGCCCGCGAGCAGATCACTCGGTGAGCCCGTAGCCCCGTTTGAACAGCGCGAGGTCGACGGCGAGGACGGCGACGGCGGCCCCGGTGAGCACGAGCAGCGAGGTCGTGGGCTCGATCTCGGTGACGCCGATCATGCCGTACCGGACGCCGTTGACCATGTACACCATCGGGTTGAACAGCGAAACGGTCCGCCACAGCGGCGGCAACACCTCCAGCGAGTAGAAGACTGCGCCGAAGAACACCAGCGGCCGGAGGATGAACTGGTTCATCACCGTCAGGTAGTCGAAGTCGCTGGCCCACAGCCCGCCGATCACGCCGAGTCCGCCAAACAGCGTCGTGATGACCAGGACGAACGCGATCAGGTACAGCGGGTGAGCCACCGAGACCGACGTAAAGACCAGCCCGACGCCGACGATCAACAGCGAGGTGACGATCCCGCGCAGTGCGCTGGCCGAGACGTAGGCGGCGACGACGCTGCGATGGGACATCGGCGAAGTCGTGACGGCCTGGATGTACTCGTTCCAGCGGCCGTGGAAGATCGTGAACGACGCGTTCTCGAAGCTGTCCGAGATCGCGCCGAGGACGACCAGGCCCGGCAAGACGAACTGGATGTAGCTGACGCCCGCGATCTCGCCGATCCGGCTGCCGAGGATGACCCCGAAGACGGCGAAGTACAGCGCGTTCGTGATGATCGGCGGCAAGAAAGTGTTGTACGGCCGCCTGACGAACCGCAACACCTCCCGGCGGACGAGCGTCAGGAGTTGCGTGGCGGTTCGATTCACGCGTCGACCTCCATCTCGACCTCGGTGTCGCCGCCGTGGTCCGCCCGCGTCATGTCGACGAACACCTCTTCGAGGGAGGCCCGGCGCACGTCGAGCGACGTGACGGTGTGGCCCGCCCCTTCCAGTTCGCGCATGATCGCCGGGGCGAGGGAGCTCTCCCGCCGGCCGCGGAGACGAGCAGCGTCTCGTCTTCCATGCGGGCGTCTCGCGCGCCCTCGACAGAGAGGGAGGGGGCGGTCGCGGGCGGCGATTCGAGGCCGATCTCGACCGTGTCGGTGCCCCGTTCCATCAGCTCGTCGGGGGTCGCGACCTCGACCTTCCGGCCGTCGTCGACGATCGCCACCCGGTCACAGAGGCGCTCGGCCTCCTCGATGTAGTGGGTCGTCAGCAGGATCGTCGTCCCGCCGTCGTTCATGCGGTTGATGATCTCCCAGAGGTCGTGGCGCAGCTGTACGTCGACGCCCGCCGTCGGCTCGTCGAGGATCAGCAGGTCTGGGTCCGACACCAGCGCGCGGGCGAGCATGAACCGCCGTTTCATCCCGCCGGAGAGCCAGTCGAAGCGAGTGTCGCGTTTGTCCCAGATGCCGACGGTCTTCAGGGCGTCCTCGGCCCGTTCCTCGGCCTCGGCCTCGGGGACGCCGTGGTAGCCAGCCTTGTGTTCGAGGACCTCGTGAATCGGGAAGAAGCGGTCGACGTTGTACTCCTGGGGGGGCGAGCCCGATGGCGTCGCGTGCCTCGCGGTAGTCGGCCTCGACGTCGTGGCCGAAGACCGTCGCCTCGCCGCCGTCGGCGTCGACCAGTCCGACGAGCGTGTTGATGAACGTCGTCTTCCCGGCACCGTTCGGTCCGAGCAGGCCGAAGAACTCACCGGACTCGACCGTCAGCGAGAGTCCGTCCAGCGCCTGCACGTCACCGTAGCGTTTCGTCAACTCGCGGGTGCGAATTGCGGGTGCAGTCATTACCCTCACCAGTCGTTCGAGGCGGTTAAGGGGCGTGAAACGCTCGGTGGCGTAGATCGTACGCGACAGAACGACGGCGAAAGGAAGAGCGAGTTACTGGCCGAGACGTTCGCGGCTGATCCCGACGCCGGCCGGCGTGATGATGGCTGGTCGTCGTCTTTCTGGACGATGTCGCCCCCGACCTCGTTGACGACCCGTTTGAGTTCGTCGGTGATGTGTTCCATCGTGCGGTCCTGCGTGCTGTGGCGCGTGATGTCGGCCACGACGATGTCGCCGTCGTAGACGGCGTCTTTGATCTCGACGACGTCCTGTTTCTCGCCGATGCGTGCGATTCGGACCTGTCGGTCGACCTCGACCGCGTCGTCGAGGTCGTCGGCAGACAGTTCGACGTAGTCCTCGGTGGCCCGCGAAGAGCCCGACTCGCCCAGTATCTTGCTCATCAGTCCCATACCCACTGTGGGGGTCGCCGGTGGTTTAGGCTTTACGTCAGACGGAACGATTCGGCCACCGAGATATCGCCCGACCGCTTTTGCCGGTCGCGACCAACAGGGGCCTGTGACCTTCAGCATCTGCGTCCGAGAGGAGTACACCGACGAGGACGACGACGAACAGACCCGCTTCGGCGTCGCGGTGACGACCCGACTGGCCGCGGTCGGGACGCTGTGTCCGTTCGTCAGCGAGAACGGCGCGGTCGCGACACAGAGCCGCGTCAACGTCGACCTCGGGCGACGCGGGATCGAGTACGTCGACGACGGGCTGGCCGTCGAAGATGCCTTGCAGTCGCTGCTCAACGCAGACGACGGCGAGCCCGAACGACAGCTCCACGGCGTCGACGCCGACGGGGAGTTCGCCTTCTCCGGCGCGGAGTGTGGCGAGTGGTTCGGCCACGAGATCGGCGACGACTACACCGTCGCGGGCAACCTGCTGACCGGGGCCGACGTGCTCACAGACACCGCCGCGGCCTACGAGGACGGGCGCGACGGCGACGCGCCGCTGGCCGAGCGGCTGATCGATGCGCTCGAAGCGGGCCACGCGGCCGGGGCGACAAGCGCACGGAGCTACAGGTCCAGAGCGCGGCCCTGCTGGTCGCGACGACCGAAGACCGGCCCGCAGATCCCTACTACGACGACCTGCGAGTCGACGCGACCGAGACGCTGATCGAGGACCTGCGCGAGACGTACGAACTGGCCAGAGAGAGCTACGAGCAGGCGCGCGAGAGCAGAAGAGACAACGGACGACGAGGACGAGAGTCCCGACGAAGAGACGGACGGCAGCGGGTCGTGATCGGTGGCCGGTCGGACGACGGCGTCAGGCCGACTCGGCGGCCTCGTAGGTGACCTGGACCTGTGCCGTCACCGTGACCGGTCCGCTTGTCGATGTCGGTGCTGGCACCGTCTGTGGCCGCGGTCGCCGTCGCCTCGGCGGCGTAGGGCCGGTAGCCTCGGTCGACGGTCGTGACGGTCTCGACGCCCTCGATCGTCAGGTCCGCCCGCTCGGCGATCGTCGTCGCCTTCGTCCGGGCGCGGTCCATCGCGCCCTCCAGGGCCTGTTCTTCGCTCGTCACGGCGGTCGGCCGACAGCGTGAACTCGACGTTGTCGACATTGTTCGCCCCGTTGGCGACGGCCGTATCGATCACGGAGCCTGCCTTGCTGGTGTCGTTGACAGTGATCTCGAAGGACTGGCGGGCGACGTATCGGGGCTCGGGATCCTCTTCTTCGGCGGGCGGGCGGCGGTAGTCCTGCCCGATGTCGTAGCCGTTGGTCCGCACCTGTGCGCCCTCGACGTCGGCGAGGGCATCTCGAAGCTGGGTGACGTTGTCGGCGAGTTGCTGTCGAGCGGTCGCGGCGTCGCCGGCGCGGGTCTCGACGCCGACGCGCACGACGGCCTGGTCGGGCTGGGCGCTGACCGCGCCGGTCGCGCCCACGTCGACGGTTCGGTTGTCGGTGGCGGCTGTCTGTGCGCTGTCGCCGGCACCGAGCGCGCCCGTACAGCCACTGAGGAGCACGAGCGTCGCCAGCACGGCGATCGCGGGGATTGAACGTCGCATACACGGTCACCGACGACCCCCACCTTCAAAGCCCTCGGGGACGGTCAAAACGCCGTTTGAACGATCAGCCGGCCTGGTCGACGGTGACGAAACGAACCTCCGTCGTCACGTCGCGGTCGGCGATCCGGTCGGCCACCGCGTCGATGTCGTCTGCGAGCGTCGGGAACGCCTCGCCGGGCGGGACGCCGACCGTGACGACGACGCGGGTCGGCTGCTGGAACACCGCGGTGTTGGTCTGCTGGACCTCGATCTCCAGCAACGTCGCGCCGGCCTCGGCGACGATCCCGCCGGCCTCGGCCCGGATCTGCTCTTCCGTGTTTGCCCGCTCGAACGTATCGAGCGTGACACCGCCGAGAAACGCCGAGAGGACCAGGATAGCGACGACGAGCACGCCGATCCGGGAGGCCGTTGCGCTCTTTGCCTCGTCGGTCCGGAACCACTGGCTCGGCTGGTACCCCTTGTACCACAGCACGACGAGCGCCGCGAGGTTGATCGAGAGGACGTTGACGGCGAGCAACACCGCAGAGCCAAGCGAGACCAGTGGCTGGCCCCACGCCATGCCGATGCCGACCGTCGCAGCCGGCGGGATCAGCGCGACGGCGATCATCACCCCGACCAGCGCGGTCGAGACGCCCGACGAGAGGCTGACGACGCCCGCGACCCCGCACCCAGCGCGACCACCAGCGAGAGGAAGTCCGGGGCGACGCGCTCGCGGATCTCCGGGATCGACGTGACGTCCGCGAGCGGCGGGATGAGGTGGACCGAACGCACGAGGAAGGCAAAGAGGCCGGCGCTGACGACGGCCAGCACGAGCCCGATCAACTGGAGTTTGACGCCCCGTCGGAACATCTCCTGGTCGTCCATGACGGTACCGACGCTGGTCGCCATCGCCGGGCCGATCAGCGGCGCGATCACCATCGAGCCGACGACGACGGCGGGCGAGTCGAGCAAGAGCCCGGCCGTCGCGATCAGCGCGCTGACGACCGTCATGACGACGTACGTCGAAAAGGCGGGTGCCATGTCGCTGGCTCTGGCGGTCAGTTCCTCGCGAGCGATCCGGTCCTCGTCTTCTTCCTCGTCGTACCGCTCCTGGAGTTCGTCGAACTGGCGGGAGATGACGGTGTTGGCGTCGACGATCACCGTGTACCCGTCCTCGTCGATCCCGACCGCTCGGGCTGTTCGAGCACCGGCTCGACGGCCGCACTGGGCAGCGGGAAGTACGCGACGCCGGTGTACTCCCGACCGCTCGTCTCGTCGTTGACGACGTAGTCGATCCCCTCGTCGTCAAGAGCTTGGAGGATAGCGTCGCGCTTGCCCGCCGGTATCGTGACCTGTACGAGTCGCACGTCACCTGCTGTGAGCCCGAGGAGCAAAAGACGGTGGGGTCCGCGCGTCGAGAGCGAGTGCCGTGGGCGTCTAGTTCCCGTAGCGGTTCCGCATGTCGAGTGCGTCGACCAGCCGGTGTTCTGTTCGAGGCTGTCCATCTGCGTGCGGAATTCGAGGTGCAGCGTGTCGAGCATCACGTCGACCAGATCGTCGACGGGCCAGTCGTACTGGCTGGGGCCCGTGACGTTCCCGTAGGTCATCGAGAACTTCTGGTTGGGGTAGAGGACCCGGTACATGTACGGGTTGTCGTGGTGGGTGACCCGGATGCCGTACGCCGACAGCGGCGCGTCGGTCCCCTCGAAGGGACCCGGCTTGGCCCCGTCGGGCAGCGCCACCTCGATCACGTCGCGCTGTGGGTGGCCCACCGAGAAGTTCTTGCGCTGTGCGTTGTCGTACGAGAACTGGTCCAGCCCCGTGGCCTCTTTCGACGGCGCGACGTACCACATGATCGCACCGTCGATCAGCAGCGGCACCTCGGTGCGGTTCTCGAAGATCAGCGACGTGTCGAACAGCCAGCCGTCGCCGTGGAGTTCGGCAGTCGCCTCGACCGGGGCGTTGGCGGTGAAGCCGTCGCCGAGGGTCTCGCCCGTGACCGGGTGGACCTTCTCCGTCGTGGCCTCGATAATCGGGTTGTCGCTGTTGTTGTACTGGCTGTCGCTGACGCCGCTACTCCACTCGACCCGATCGGGCTGGAGGTAGTCGTCGTCGAACCGCTCGCCGCTGGGCCAGGCGTCCTGGATCAGCACCGAGGGATCGTTGTCCGGCGACACCGGCCCGGCGTCGGCGGTCAGGCCGCCGTCCCGTCCGCCGCCGTCGTTGAACGGGATCGGTTCGGTCTCCTCGGGCAGTCCGACCACCCAGGGCATGATCCGCGCGTTGTTCTCTCGGGGCACGCCCGCCGCGTCGAACTGCTTGACCAGTTCGAGCCCGCGGTCGCCGAGCGAACCGAGTTGCATCGAGCCGTCCCCGGCGTTGTTCTGGATCGCGTCGACGTCGGCACCGTACTCGCTGGCGTCGCCGTTCGCTCGTTTTTGAGCAGTCCCTGGACGCCGCCTTCGGTGTACTCCGGATTGAAGTCCTCGTCGTACGCGGGGTAGAACTCTTCGAGCGTGGTCTCGGCGGTGACGTCGCTGCCGTCGCCGACCTGGACCGTCGTCGTCGTGGTGGCGGTCGCGCCGCCGTCGTCGGTGACCGTCGAGCTCGACGGAGTAAGAGCCCCGCTTCGGCGTAGGTGTGGCTGGCCGTCTCGCCGGTGGCCGTCGAACCGTCGCCGAAGTCCCACTCGTAGGAGGCGATCGAACCGTCCGGATCGGCCGACTCCGAGGCGTCGAAGGTCGCTTCCTCGCCGGGTGACAGCGAGGCGGGATCGACCGAGAACGACGCCGTCGGCCCCTCGTTGACGGAGCCGACCGTGATGTCGGTGCGGGTCACCGCCGACGCGCCGCCGTCGTCGGTGACCGTCAGCTCGACAGTGTACTCGCCCGCCTCGGCGTAGGTGTGGCTGGCCGTCTCGCCGGTGGCCGTCGAACCGTCGCCGAAGTCCCACTCGTAGGACGCGAGCGAGCCGTCCGAGTCCGAGGACTCTGAGGCGTCGAAGGTGACTTCCTGGCCGGGGTCCGATTGGCCGTATCGACCGTCAGGCCCGCCATCGGCGGGGCGTTCCCGTCGATCGCGAGGTCGCCGACCATCGACTCCGGATGGACCGTACAGATGTACTCGACCATCTCCTCGGTGGCCTCGAACTCCAGGGTGCGGCTCTGGCCGTCCTGGCCGACTCGCTCGGTCGCCAGTGCTTCCTCGCCCGCGGCGTTGCGGATCACGAGGTCGGGGGATCCCGTCGACGTTGTTGTAGGTGAACGCGTAGGACTCACCGGCGGTCAGCGAGATCGTCGGGTTCCGCTCGCCCTCGATGGCTGCCGGTTCGACACCGAGCCAGCCGTCGATGCTGCTGTCGATCGTGATCTGGGTCGGGTTGTCGGCGTCGCTGACCGACACCGTCGTCGCCGTGCTGTCGGTCGCGCCCGCGTCGTCGGTGACCGTCAGCTCGACGGTGTACTCGCCCGCCTCGGCGTAGCCGTGGGTCGCCATCTCGCCGGTGGCCGTCGAGCCGTCGCCGAAGTCCCACTCGTAGGACGCGATCGAGCCGTCCGGGTCCGAGGACGCAGAGGCGTCGAAGGTGATGTCCTCGCCGGGTGCGGGCGTGCTCGCGTCCGTCGTGAACGACGCCGTCGGCGTCTCGTTGCCCTCGCCACAGGCACCCTCGTTCTCCCAGGGGCCGTACTCGCTTGCGCCGGGTTCGTCACCCGAGGTCCACCAGCTGGCTTCCCACAGATCGCCGTCGTGGGTGACCTGATCGCCGCCGCTGTAGGTCCCGTCCGCGTCCCAGGCGTCGACGCCGTCACAGCTGCCGCCGTCCGAGCCGGACGCAGAGACCGTGACGGTGGTGTCGTTGGAGTCGCTGGCACCGTCGTCGTCGGTGACGGTCAGCGAGACGGTGTAGTCGTCCGCCGTCTCGTAGGTGTGGGTGACGGACTCGCCGGTCGCCGTCGCGCCGTCGCCGAAGTCCCACTCGAAGCTCGCGAGCGAGCCGTCCGAGTCCGAAGAGTCGGCCGCGTCGAAGCTGACCGTCTCGCCCGTGGCGGGCTCGGCCGGGTCCACGGTGAACGTGGCGTCGGGTGCCACGTTCGATCCCTCGCCGACGGTGACGGTCTTGGTCGCCGTGGCCGGTGCCTCGTCGTCTCGGACGACCAGTGTGACCGTGTACTCGCCCGCTGCGTCGAAGCTGTGCGTGACGGTCTCACCGGTGGCAGAGCCCCGTCGTCGAAGTCCCACTCGTAGGACGCGATCGAGCCGTCCGGGTCCGACGACGCCGACGCGTCGAAACTGACCGTCTCGCCCGGCGCGGGCGAGCGGCCGTCGATCGTGAACGACGCCGTCGGCTCCTCGTTGTCCTTGTCACAGTCGTGCTCGCGGGTCCAGGCCCCGAGGTCGGCGTCGGGTTCGCGCTGGGTCCACCACTCGGCGGTCCACAGCGCGCCGTCGTAGACGACCTGATCGCCGCCGCTGTAGGTTGCGTTCGAATCCCAGTCGGGCGCGTCGCAGTGGCCCGAGTGTGCTGTTGCGGTCGGCTCGCACCGAGTGCGAGCGCCGACAGTGCCGATGCTTTCCGTAACAGATCGCGTCGTGTGTGTCTCATAGTATCCCCAAACTGCGTGCTGATTCCGTTGCGATGCCCCCAACCAACCATCAGATTCTTCGAACAGGAGCCTTGATTCTATCGTCAGCTACGGGATATTTCCATATATAGATTTATCACTAGTGCACCTACTAGTTTAATTAATTCGTGCTGAGACGTGGCGTCGGCTTCGGCAGCCGGCCCGTCACCTCACCGCTCGACGCCGGCCGGGCCGGCCGCGAACTCGCCGCGGGCCGGTTCGGGGACGTAGTCGGCGAGGTCGGCGTCGTCGAAGTCGACGCGTTCGCCCCGCTCGGCCGCGGTAGGAGGGGCCGCGACGAGTTTCGCCACGTCCAGTCCGTCCCGAAGGCGTGCGTTCTCGCCGGCCCGGAACGCCGAGACGACGTGCTCGTTCTGGTCCAAGTAGCCGTAGGTCGCGCCCTCCGGGAGGACCGGCATCTGCCCGCGGTCGGCGGCCTGCTTCTCGACGACGTAGCCCGCTCCTCCGCGGCCCGGTCCGAGAAGAACACGTCGGTGCCCGATTCCAGCGTGTTGATGGTCCCCGAGTACTCCGGGCCGAGCAGTTCGATCGTGATGCGCAGTCCCGAGCCGACGAAACACCAGGAGTTGGTCGCCTCGCCGACGACGAGGTCGCCCTCGGGGGTCTCGTAGAAGACGCTCGCGGAGGCGTAGTCCTCGCCGGGCGACTCGTGGTAGTCCACGTCGTACTCTTCGGCCAACTCGGCGGCGTAGTCGTCCCGTCCCCACTTCAGCGTCGAGATGTCGCAGGTCACCGCGATCGGTTCCAGATCGTCTTCGCCGGGCCGACTGAGGAGGTGTCTGTTGACCTTGTGGGAGTGACACATCATGTCCGAGAGGACGCCGCCGCCCTGCCGTTCGGGGTCCCAGAACCACGAGGAGTGAGGGCCGGGGTGTTCTTCGGCCGAGCGTGCGAGGTACGGTCGCCCGGCACCCTCGGCGGAGTCCCAGAGTAGCTCCTTCATCCGGTCGACGCCGGGCATGTACACCTGGTTTTCGAGGTAGGCGTGGTTCAGGTCGGTCCCCTCGACCAGGTCGACGATGCGCTGGGCCTCGCCGACGGTGCGGGCGAGCGGTTTCTCCATGGCGATGCCTGCGAGGGTCGGCCCCTGCCCTGCTGGACCTCCTCGACGATCGCTTCGACCGTCTCGACGCGGGTGTGGTTGGGCGAGGTCACCCAGACCGCGTCCACGTCCTCGTGGGCCACCAGTTCGCGCACGTCGCCGGTCGCGATCGGGTCCCCACTGCCGGCCTCGCGACAGGCGTCCGCGACCGCCTCGGCCTTGCTGACCGTGGGATTCATGACCCCGTCACGTCCGCGTCGCGAATGCGTTCGAAGGTCGCCGCGTGGAACTCCCGCGTGATGAAACCGGCACCCACGAAGCCGACGCCGAGTCTGTTCGTTGCCATGGCACACGGTACGACGGGGCACGGTAAATAGATTCGTTCGATAGTCCAAACAACGGTGGCCGTACCCTACAGGTCGACGGATCGTGACACCGACGCCTCGGCGATCTCTTCGGCGGTGACCTCGCGGCCCTGTTCGGCCGAGAGGTAGATCCCCTCCATCACGAGCATGGAGTTGAGCGCGATCTCGTCGGTCCGGATCTGGTCGACCTCGCCGCGGACGGCCGCGACGAAGTGGTCGTACTGGTTCGGTCGCTCGTCGACCTCGTAGCCGCTCTCGCCCCGGATCAGTCCGTGGCGGGCCTCGAAGCCGTCCACGTCGATCTCGACGGTGGTCTCGTAGTCGTTCATCGTCGTCAGGAGTTCGACCGGACCGAAGGGCGATCCCGCCCTTGCTGCCGACGACGACGCCGCGCTCGTCGGGCTGGTAGGAGTGCCAGGCGGCCCGCACTTCAAGGCGAGAGCCGTCGGCGAGTCGAGCAGCGCCGGTGCCGGCGTCCTCTACGTCGTGGCCGGACTCTTCGAGACGCTCTCGATAGAGATCGGCGTTGTCGCCGGTCGCTCCTCGCTGAGGCTGTCCTCAGTGTAGTCGAACGTCTGGCCGTTGACGCGCTCGACGGCGGGATTGCCAAGCAGGTAGAGGTTGCGACCGATCCCTGTAGGTGCCGATGTCGAAGACCGGCCCGCCGCCGGCCGACTCCTTCGAGACGAACGCGGGCGTGCCGTAGCCGTCGACGTAGGGCGGCCGCGCCGCCGGGAGTACACCGACCGAGCGAAGGACACGTCGCCGAGATCGCCCGACTCGACGAAGGTCCGTGCCGCCTGTGTCTCCGGCGTCAGCAACTCGACGTTCTGGACCGCCAGGAGCTTGTCGGCCGCCTCGGCCGCGTCGACGATGTTCTTGGCGTCGGAGTAGCTGCCGGCCAGCTTCTCACAGAAGACGCTTGTCGGCCTCGAAGGCGGCGACCGCCATCGGCTCGTGGAGGTTGTTGTGGACACAGACGTTGACTACGTCGATCTCCGGATCGTCGAGCATCGCCTCGAAGTCCTCGTAGACGTCCGGAATCCCGAACTCGTCGGCCAGCTCTCCCGCGGCCGCCGTGTCGATGTCCGCGATCGCCTTGACGGTCGCGCCCTCGACGCCGCGATACTTCTGGATGTGTTCTTCGCCTCGATTCCCCGCGCCGATGATGCCGATGGTAACTGTCTCCATGATGGTGTTCGTGTCCGACTCGACCGCCACTCGTCGCGACGGCGGCCCGGCGATCAACTGCGAGTATCGAGAGTATCATCGAAGATACTGTTAAATCCACCGATGAGAACAACAGCAGGTGTTAATCCGATCGCTGGCCGGGACGAGTAGCCCGGTCGTTCGCGACCGGCGAGGATTTCAGGCTCCGCCGTCTACCGCGGGTATGTTCGAACAGCGACCGAACCGGGACAGCGAGATCGTCCTGGTGGGCCGGTCCAACGTCGGCAAGTCGACGCTGATGCGCGAG